>CANQHZ010000155.1 GCA_947623805.1 uncultured Lachnospiraceae bacterium
TTCTTCGATTTTATGCTAAAAAAGAAGAAAAAGAAGCTGCCGTTTCACGAATTCTCATTCGTTAAAGCGACAGCCCCATTTTTAATTATAGACATTAATTAATCAATTTATACAAATTTATTTATCAAATCTTTAAACTGTCCCCTCCGCATTATCTCTATCATCCGGATATTCTATCGCCAATCCACCTTTTCCAAGACAACTAAGGAATTATATAAATATTTTCACATATCATCCTCAATCAGCTCATACTCCGCACCCTCATACCCAAGCCATGTAAGCGTGGACATATCTATTTCCTCTACAGATTGAGCGACGTCAACAAGCGGTATGCGTTTGCCTTTCTTTATAAAAAGCCCTACCTCATTCAGCGCAATTTCCACATAATGATGCCCCTTATCTAAAACCTGCGTATATATGCTGCCGTCCGGACAGAATTTTGCAAACATCATCTCCTCTGGAAGATATACGCATCTGCCCGAAACGTTTTGCGTGTAAACGGGCGCAATCATTATCTCGTTTCCAAGCATAAGCTGGTCTTCTGTCTGTATCGCAATTTTGTCGTCGGGATAGACAAAGCCGAGTGGCTTGAAGTATAAATCATCATTCTGCGCCGCTTTCATATATTCGCTGTAAAGGTATGGGATAAGCCTGTACCTCACGCTTATGATATGGTGGAAATCATCCACGTTTTCAAATCTGTAGCACTCCTGATTGCGCGTGCCGAGCGCGGCGTGGTTTCGCATAAGCGGAGTGAATACGCCAAGCGCAAGCCACCTAAGCAGCAAATCTCGCGTCGTGTTGCAGCCAAAACCGCCCAAGTCGGCGCCTGTATACAGAAAGCCGCACATATTGAGCGACGGCATCATTTTGAGGTTTAGAAGTATATGCGACCACCAGGATTTGTTGTCGCCGGTCCATACGCCGCCGTATCTGTGCATTCCTATATATGATGAGCGTGAAAAGAGCAGGATACGCTTATCGGGCGCAATTTTTTCAAACGCCTCTGCTGCCGCCCTTGTCATATTGAAGCCGTACAGATTGTGGACTAAGTCATGCCTTATCATTTTCCCGTTTACATTGTGATAAAACCGTCTGTAATCATCAGGACTGTTCTGCAGATTTTCAAACGCGCCTTTTACCCTGCTTGGGAGCGCCCTTGCATTGTCCATAAGCTCATCAAATAAGCCGTCTGCCGGCGTGTCTTCTCCGCTTTTTTCCTTATTCTTTAAATAATCGGCGTATTCCTTTATTGTTTCATTTAGAGTATCTATTCCCTCTTTTGAATAGAATATCGCGGGCTCGTTCATATCGTTCCAGAAGCCCTCTATGCCTTGGCTGATAAGGCGCTCATACTTGGCGCCAAACCATGCGCGCGCGTCGGGATTGAGCACATCGGGAAAATGTGTCCACCCAGGCCATACAGCCGCGGCAAAATCCGTGCCGTCCTCGCGCTTGCAAAAGTAGCCTTTCTCTGCGCCCTCCTCGTATACGTCATAGCCCTCCTCGATTTTGATGCCTGCGTCTATAATCGGAATAAGCCTTACATTTTCGCTGCGCATTTTTTTGACGAACTCTGGAAAATGTGGGAAACGCTCGCTGTTTACGGTAAAATCCTTGTAATCCTGCATATAATCGATATCCATGTAAATCATGTCCAGCGGGATTTTGTTTTCGCGGTAGCCCTTTGCTACGTTTTCAATATCCTCGGCGGTTTTATAACCCCAACGGCTCTGGCCGAAGCCAAAGGCGTATTTGGGCGGGATATAGCTTTTACCGATGATTTTCCTAAACTGCTTTGCCACGTCATATGCGCTGTCTCCTGTAATCAGATATAAATACAAATCCGCGCGCTCGCAGCTTACTTCAAGCACTGACTGCTTTGTATAGCCTATGTCAAATGTGATGGCGGCAGGGTAATCGAAAAAAAGACCGATATTACGTGCGCCTGATATTATGATGAAATTGTGCGCGCCGTAAAGCGATGTTTTGTCCTCGGAGTGGTCGGGGTCATCGCTGCAGTCGCTCACATAGATATAACCTCTTTTGTTTATGCCACGATTTGCCTCGCCAAGCCCATAAATGACATCTGTGTCATTTAATTCATAGTGGAAACAAAATCCGTTTTCCGTTGTGATTGTGCCGTTTTGCGCGTCATACTCTCTACTGCATTCTTCAGGTCCGCACACTACCGCATCTGTCTCAAATGGCGCGCCGAAAATGTATTTTTTTACCATACTAATCTCCCTTACCCCTTTAGCGTCTCAAATAAAATGCCTTAAATTTCCTTAATGCTTTTTTCAAAATGCTGATAATCCTTTACACTTTTCCAATCTCCTCCCCATGTAAAGCCGTGCTCCTTAAACAGCTTATAGCATAGGTCGTCCCTGTCTATTTTATAAGGAAAATCCTTATCTCTGTCAGCGTACTCCGCGCCGTTTTCGGGAGAGATAAGAAGCTCCCCACTGCTGTCTTTTCTTATATATGGATTATACAGTGGATTGATGTCAATGGCAAGCCCATAGCTGTGATTTGACAGGCTGCTTTTGCCCGGCACTGTCCTGTAGTTAAACGAAGATGTATTGTTTGCCTCCATTGATTTATCGTCGTCCGCGCCATATTCGTCTACCAGCACCATACTTTCAATCGGATATTGTGCGAAATACAACGCTTTCATTATATCAAGAATATCGTCGCTGATTTTTTCGTTCACTATCAGCTCTCCGATATACGTTTTCCCGTCAAATCCGATGTGGAGGAGCCTGATATATCGAAGCTTGTCTGTGGTTATATTATCGTTTGGAACATATGAGACATTGTTTATCCTCTCAAATATTTCGTCTGTGATTTCTGTAGAATAAAAAAGAGCCTCGATTTCTTCCTCCGTAAAAAGCGTGATGTCTACCTGTGAATGAGCGGGAAGCAGCTTTATTTCTTCGACTGTGAGCTTGTAGTCCTCTGCTGCCGGCTGTGTTTCTTTTGCTGTTTCGTCTGCAATATCCTCCTGCCAATTTTGGGTTTCCAATTGCTCTGAATTGTCCGGCAGTTCCAACTGCTCTGCTTTCTCATGCGTTTTGTCTGATGTCGCGATGTCTGACATTGATTTTACGCCGTCTTTGGCATTATCACTGCCTGCGGACGGCATAGACAGAGTATATAAGTAATATCCCACTGTTATAATTGCAACTAATACCGTTATCAGCAAAAGTTTTTTCATCTTTCCACCACTTTCGCGTTTTTCTGACATTTTTTAACATTTGTAAAGTCCATAAATTAAAAATATAATAATACCACGCACCCTAAATTTCAATACCTACTGCACTTCACTTTTTCGATATATAAAATAAACCGTCGGCATAAGGAGCAGTGAAATTATTATGTAAAGCGGAAACAGCACCTCAACCGCGCCCGTTATCTTTGAACTGATTTTATAGAGATTAAACTGTGACAGCACCTGTGATATTATAAAGAGCTGGTCGGGGAGAAGTCCTAAAATTTTGTTTCCGTATTCAAGACGACTGACTAAACTGCTTATAAATGTCGGCATAAATATCAGGACAAACGGCACAGCTACAGAAACCATTGCCGATTTTGTCTTTGCGGCGACAAGCATTTCTAAAAGCGCTATTGAAAGGCAACCGATATATCCCCCGAATACCATCAGCAGAAACTGCTCGAAAAACGTAATATTATAAAAGCTTTTCCAAACGTCTATCTGCACCATAAGTCCCGCGCCGTCAGCGCCCAGAAATCCAAGCACCACTACCGAATATACGATAACCGCCATCCAGTATGCGACTGTCACAAACACTATGCCCGCCATAAGCTTTGCAAGCACTGCCCTGCCTCTGCCGTGATAAGATGAAAAAAATACCGCATCAGCCTTTAATTGCTTTTCACCTGAAAAAACCCCCGCGATAGGAAAACTGATAAGGAGCAGGAGAAGCATAGTGACAGTAGGCATATACTCCGCATGCATTTCCCAGCCTGTCATATAATCGTATTCAATAGGCGTTTCAAGCTCCATATAGCGCTCTGTCAGAAATGCCTTTTCATCGTCGGAAAGTATCTGCGCCTCATTACTGTCAAGCCATTCCGTCAGACTTATGACACGTCTGTCATAAAATTGGGCAGCGTCATCAGGAGAAAGACTGTCTATCTTGTAATAATTATATTCTCTAAACTTGCCAAACGCCCTGTTTATCATTGTACTTATGTCATCAAAGGCGCGCTTTTTTCCCCATACGACATCATCTGAAGCTCCACTCTTTGCCGCCTCCTCGTTTATGCGGGCGTTTTCCTCAATAACCCTCGCGAGCACGTCAGTTGTGAGCTTTCCCGCCCATTCATGGCGCTGCGCTCTAAGCTTTCGCACAGCCGCGTACCCCTGCTGCGTCTGTCCGTTTTCGTCGACATACGCAGTGTTGGGATTATGCACTGCAAAACAGCAGACAAGCGCAATCATGGCGCATATTAAAAATATAACTATTCTGCCGCTTTTGCGCGACAATATTTTTTTCAGCTCATAATAAAACATTGCCCTCACCACCCTTTTCACCAAAATAATATAAAAAAACGTCCTCAAGCGTCAACTCATCCGGCACAGCCTCCACATGAGGCTTTTCCTTTGACAATATCCTAAGCTCCGTTTTCCCCGAAAATTGTCTTACGTTTGACACCATATAATTTTCCAAAAAACGCTGCGCCTCATTTTTTGATACCGTGACGCTCCACGCCTTTTCAGGAACAGCCGCAGTAATCTGCGCCAAACTCCCCGTCTGTATAAACCTCCCGTCTTTCATCAACATAATCTCATTTGCGATATACTCAACATCTGACACTATATGCGTAGACAAAAGCACCAGCCTGTCCCCGGCAAGAGCACTTATCAAATTGCGAAAACGCACCCTCTCATTGGGGTCAAGCCCCGCCGTCGGCTCATCAAGTATGAGTATTTTAGGATTATTGAGCATCGCCTGCGCTATACCGACGCGACGTTTCATCCCTCCCGAAAGCTTTTTCATTTTTTTCTTCTGCACACAGTCAAGCCCCACCTGCGCAAGCAGCACGTCCGCCTTTTTCGATGCCACAAAGCGGTCAAGCCCTTTAATTGACGCGATATACATAAGATAATCGCGCACTGAAAATTCAGGATAATACCCAAACTCCTGCGGCAGATACCCAATAATCTGCCGATACCCTGCCCCCATTTCAAAGACATCACTACCGTTAAAATAAACATGCCCCCCCGTCGGCTTTAACAACGTGCACAACATTCTCATAAGCGTAGTCTTTCCCGCGCCGTTTACACCCAGCAACCCATATACGCCATTTCCCATAGCATAGCTTATCTCATCTACAGCAGTAAACCTCTGAAACCGCCTGCTCACATTTTCCAAAACAAGTTCCATAGTATAAATATCCTCCTTATCCATCCCTCGATTAAATCTACATCTGCGAACCCCTATTCGACAACATAAAACATGGTATAATTTCCTCCGTCTCCATCATACAATTAAATAACTATCCGCGAAACCCCATTCATATAGCACATCATCGACAACATAGAATTTAGACAAAATATATAAAATAAGCGGCGTCTTGCAGCTTGCTGCACATATGTACTGTATCTGCGATACAGTACATTGACGCGATTTTTATATATTTTGGCTAAATTCGGACGGCTTAGACACATCTCGCATTTCGCATTTCACATTACCCATTACCCACTTACAATTAAATAATAATATACTCCCCCCCATCATCACATCCACACACCACACGCCACACTACATATATCAGATACACAAAAACAAAAGCAAACACTCCCCCCCATATCTGCGGGGCAACCCTACCATAAATATCATTATTCGAAATCCCCAAACACCACACCACACCCCAAAGCATCGACAGACATACAGCAACACACTCCGACGTAATAACACGACTACACAAAGTACGCATACCAATACACGCCGTCACTGCCATCGGCAGGAAAAATTCTACCGCAAGCCTACCAAACGGAACAACATCAGCCAATAACATCCCCCCCGCAAACACCCCCA
>CANQHZ010000156.1 GCA_947623805.1 uncultured Lachnospiraceae bacterium
CATGAATGCTCTCCTGTTTTGCACGTTTTGCAAATATTTTATATTATAATATAGAAATATTCCGAAACTGCCCGACATTAAACCTGTTATAATAAATTTTAACACATTATTGTAAATAATCAACAAGAAAATACAAATAAAGGAAAAATTTTTGTTGCTTATCACCCAAGGCATTCCAAAAAAGCATTACATCATTGTCCATTCTATACATACAAAAAGCCCCGCAGCCTGATTTCTCAAGCCGCGGGACCTTTCGTTATATAAAGTTTATATGGGAATGGATTGGCATTATTATCTTATAATTATTCAACATCCGCAAGAGCCGCAAAGCCCTCCTCACCTGTACGTATTTTGACAACCTTATCAACATTGTAAACAAATATCTTGCCGTCGCCGATATGCCCTGTATAAAGCACTCTCTTAGCCGTCTCAATAACCGTATCCACAGGTATACTTGCAACAACAACCTCAATCTTAATCTTCGGAAGCAGCGTCGCGTCGATTTCAGCACCACGATATTTCTCGCCCGCACCTTTCTGGATACCGCAGCCCATAACCTGAGTTACCGTCATGCCGGTAACACCTATCTCATTCATGGCCTTACGAAGTACATCGTACCGAGAAAGCTTTGCGATAATAACCACTTTGTAAATTCCTGACTCGGAAACCACAGGTACTCTTGCAACCTTTACAGCCGCATTCTTCTGCGCCTCCGAAGCCTCCTCATAGCTGTCGGTACCAAGCTGCGTATTCTCGTTTTCTTCCATAATCATAGTATTTGAAATATCCATCATACTAAAGCCGGCATACGCTGATGGAAGTCCGTGCTCTGTAGAGTCAAGACCGATAATTTCCTCCTCCTCTGTAACGCGCAGACCAAATATAGCCTTAATTGCCAAAAACGTAATCGTAATCGTAACCGCTGTCCAAGCGATGACACAAACCATACCGAGAAGCTGCGTACCCAGCAGGCTAAAGCCGCCGCCATAGAAAAGACCCGTATATGTATCATTTCCCGGCGCTGATGTAGTCGCAAATAAGCCGACCGCTATCGTACCCCACATACCGTTTAAGCAGTGAACCGCTACCGCACCCACAGGGTCATCTATTCTAAGCTTGTAATCAAGGAACCATACGCCGAATACTACCAGCAATCCTGCCACGGCGCCTATAACAATCGCACCGAAAGCATCCGTTACATCACAGGGAGCCGTAATAGCCACCAAGCCCGCAAGCGAAGCGTTGAGGCACATTGAAATATCAGGCTTACCGTACTTAATCCATGTAAATACCATGCACACTACAGTCGCAACCGCAGGCGCGATAGTAGTCGTCACAAATACAGAGCCAAGCTGCTCCACTGTTGTACACGCCGCGCCATTGAAACCGTACCAGCCAAGCCAGAGGATGAATACTCCGAGCGCGCCCGCCGTAAGGTTATGTCCAGGAAAAGCGTTTACCTTTGTAATATTTCCCTGCTTATCCCTTGTAAACTTACCGATACGGGGTCCTAAAAGCTTTGCGCCAATCAGTGCGGAAATACCGCCAACCATATGTATCGCGCATGAACCCGCAAAATCATGGAAACCAATCTGAGCAAGCCAGCCGCCGCCCCAAATCCAGTGCGCCTCAATGGGATAAATCAATGCTGAAATAACACCTGAGTACACACAATAGGAAAGGAATTTTGTTCTCTCAGCCATAGCGCCTGAAACGATTGTCGCCGTCGTAGCGCAGAAAACTAAGTTAAATACGAAGTTTGACCAGTCAAAATCCGCATAGCTCGTGAAAATATCAAAGCCCGGCTTTCCAATCAGCCCCATCATATCCTCACCAAGCAGCAGACCAAAACCGATTAAAATAAACACACACGTACCGATACAGAAGTCCATCAGGTTTTTCATAATGATGTTTCCCGTATTCTTTGCCCTGGTGAAACCCGCCTCCACCATAGCGAAACCGGCCTGCATCCAGAATACCAATGCTGCACCGATTAAGAACCATACGCCAAACACTTCTCCGTTTATGGCGCCCAAAATTTCTTCTGTCATAATTTTTTCCTCCTCTTTTTTGATTAAGCAAAAAAAGGTGCTACGAGCTTTCACTCATAGCACCTTTGCTTTATGTAGGTATATTATCACTGATTATTTAAAATGTCAAACCCTTTTTTATAATTTTTTAACGTATTTTGCAAATTTTTTCCATTTATACAATATGGCATACATTTTTACCGTTATATCGCCTTGAAATGCGTCTTATCGCCTATATCGTGCAGTATCTGATATATTCTCTGCCTTTTTGAAAAACACTTCCGCTTGCTTTCATTCCAAGCCGTTCACACATATTTCTCGAGGCCTTATTCTCCTTGTGAACTATAGCGTAGAAGCATCGGCAGCTAAGCTCTGTCTTTCCGTATTCAAGCACAGCGCACCCTGCCTCATGGGCATAACCTCTGCCTCGATAATTGCGCCCCAGCATGGCGCCAAATTCCAATCCGTCGTGTCCCTCCCTATACTCAAGCCCTACTCTGCCGATGACCTCGCCCGTGCTTTTCAGGACTATCACCCACATTCCGTAACCGTAAAAACCATAGATATTTTTTATGTATTCTCTGGTGTATTCAATTTCCTGCGAAATGTCCTCAAAAAGCGGCTCCATATAGCGCGTGACAGTCTTGTCCGCGTAGAGCTCGTATAGACGCGGCACGTCTTCCACGGTTATTTCCCGCACCATAAGTCTCTCCGTCTCCGCAATATCCCAAGGAAGTCCCTTGGCACGCCGATATACCCTGTCAAAATCCCGCTCGCTTATGTCATCTTTGTTTTCCACGCAAAAAGCGCCGCTCGGAAAACTGTCGCTGCGATTACCATCATGCAGCCACACTATGTATGGAATGTGGTTGTCATGGCAGTACCGCGCCTGCGCAGGGTTGTCGGTTATCCTAACGCTGTCAGATTTGTTCATAATTTAATTTAATTTTTCCCCCGCTTAAACATTTTTTATGTTACAATGCTTATATGTGTATTTTACTACATATGTGAAAGAAAATAAATCAATTTTTAAAAGGAGAATTAAAAATCATGGCACAAAATCCTATTGTTACTATTGAAATGAAAGACGGGGGCATCATCAAGGCGGAGCTTTACCCCGAAACGGCTCCGAACACGGTCAACAACTTTCTAAGCCTTGTCAAAAAGGGCTTTTACGACGGGCTTATTTTTCACAGAGTTATCAATGGCTTTATGATTCAGGGCGGATGTCCTGACGGCACTGGCGTAGGTGGACCCGGGTACTCAATAAAGGGAGAGTTTTCTCAGAATGGATTTGACAACAATTTGAAACATACAGCGGGTGTTTTATCCATGGCAAGGAGTATGATGCCGGACTCTGCGGGTTCACAATTTTTCATTATGCATAAGGACGCGCCGCATCTTGACGGCGCTTATGCGGCGTTTGGCAAGGTCACAGAGGGAATGGACGTAGTAGATAAAATTGCTACCGTCAAGACAGACGTGGCCGACAGACCGCTTGAGATTCAGGTTATAAAGCATATCACGGCGGAATGTTTTGGGACAGAATATCCCGAACCAGAAACACTAGTATAATATTCTTTACAAAAAATCAGCGCGGGCGATGCTGTTTGGGCACAAATATTTCACGGCCAAGCTCTACGAGTATCAGTAGGGTGATTGGTCCTAGCACTACGCCGCCCAAGCCGTAGAACTTTACGCCCGCGTAAACCGATATCAAAATAGCCATGGGAGAAAATTTCATGCCGTTTCCAAGCAGGCGCGGCTCTAAAAGTTCCCGTATCATGACGCATGTGAGATAAGTTATGATTACTGTTATGCCGCCGCCTATCTTGCCACTGATTAAGTTCACCACGCCTATCGGGATAAGCACTATTCCCGTGCCAATGAATGGCAGGACGTCCATCAGCCCCGCAAAAATCCCATAAAAATACGCCTCCTGCATACCGCCAAGGTACAGTCCCGCCGTAGCGGTTATGCTTATGCAAATCAATATTATTCCTTGCGTTTTCAGATATGCCTTTATCATGGCGCCAAGCTTTTTTCCTATGCGTATTATGATAGAAAGGATACGGTCAATCGCGGGCTCTAAGACTGCTATATTTAGGATGCCCTGCTGCCAGTCTTCTATCTCACGCGCAAACAGCACGACGCATATAAATGTCACTATTATGAGAGTAAAAAACTGTCCTGCGACTGCCATATATTTTATGCTGTCCGCAATCAGACGGTCACTTGTGTCCGTAAGTGTGCCACCAAAACCGTCAATGCGGTTTTTTATCCAGAGTTCGAGTATTCCGCTTTCTAATCCGAAAAATTTTTCAATCCGTTCGCAAAAGGAGTTTATTATATTTGAGATATTGGCGGTCAGGAAGTCTATCTCCTGCACCATGTTTCGCGCTTTGCTCATGATAAAAGTTCCTGCGCCTACAAGTATAAGCGCCACGAGCAGAATTATTCCAAACAGTATGCCGCCTGCCATAAAGCCTTTGTTGTGACGGAGGCGTTTTTTTACGGATGCTTCGCGTTTTAGGTAAAAGTGCTGGATTGGTACTACGAGCAGGAGGGAGAATAGTAGTGGGAGGAAATAGGGTAGGAGGTATTTCAGTGCGAGCAAAACTGACACTGATGTCACAATGTATAATACTACTCTTTGATAGTCTTTGCGGGTGAAAAAGTCCATGCTGGGTTCCTCTCTGCTGCTTTGTTTTTGATAGTGTTTAGTATGGACAGTTTTGGTATTTTAATGTGTGGGTTTTGGTGGGTAATTTTGAAAGGTCGCCCGAGCAGGGTAATATACCCCGTTCAGACCCGCTTGCGCTTAGTGGAAAGCGTAGCGGTACTAAGTTCAACGGCGCTGTAAAAGGAGCTACGCTTTTACAGCTTGTTTCACTAAGTACCGACGCTTCCCAAAGGTCTTCACGGGGTATATTACCCTGCTCGGGCTAGGTTGTTGGATTTTTCCCCTTATTATGGGGTAAATGAAGTTTTCTCGGAGGCGTTATCCCACTTGGATTAGTTTGTTTTCTTTCTTTGGTGGTGGTGTGTGATGATTTTAATATGTGTTTAAATTCGCTGCTTTTAGGCGCTTGTTTATCTGCGGCGCTATGAGTAACACTATTATGATTTTAACCAAATCGCCTGCGATAAAGGGCAGCACTCCTGCGGCGAGGGCGGCGCTGAAGCTCATATTGTTTTGAATGGCAAGCCATGTTGTACCGAAAGCATAGCAGACTGTCGTGCCTAGTATCATTCCTATAAAGCTTTGGAGTATTTTTCCGTTATATTTTTCGGCAAAAAGGCCGCATATCAGTGCCATAAAAATATAGCCTATCATATATCCGCCTGTCGGGCCCATGACTTTTCCTATGCCGCCTGTAAAGCCTGTAAACACTGGTAATCCTACAATGCCTATAAGCAGGTAGACAAGGCAGCTTATTGTGCCGCGTTTCATTCCGAGGAGATAGGACGCGAGATAAATTGCGAGTGTTCCGAGTGAGATTGGGACGGGGCTTATTGGTATCGCCAGAGAAATCGGTCCGAGTATGCACATAACTGCCGCCATCAGAGCGATAAGCGTTAGTTCTTTTGTTTTGCCTTTTGTTGTTTTTCCTTTTGTTTGTCTTTCTGCTTCTACTTTCATTTTTACCTCTCATTCTGCCGTTTTATCAGCGGCTGCACATTGTAAACCTTTTACATATATTAAGTTTACAATTAGCGCATAAAAATGTCAACCATTTTATTTCTATATGGTTGACGTTTTTATGTGCTGTCATTTTTAATTTTTCCAGCCAATATCCGCTTACTTTACATTCACTGTTCTCGTTGATAAAGGTTACAGAATATCAATGCACTGGCTTATTGAGCCACAATAAATTCCGCTCTATTTCCTTAAATGCTTTCACTGATGGCTGGTTTTCTATGTGTTTACCTATGTGCTTTTCCATCCCGGAAGTTTGACAGCCTAATTATCTTTCCATAACAGCCGTACACCCTTTAACCCTTTATAAAGACTGGATTTTCA
>CANQHZ010000157.1 GCA_947623805.1 uncultured Lachnospiraceae bacterium
CAAGATTATAAGATTAACCATTTGGCTTTAATTTTATGCTTTTGAAATTCAAGATGAATATGATTTGTTAGAAAATTTTATAAAATATGTCATTCGCACTTAATATTACATAAATACTGTATTACAATAACATATGCAAAAGAAAATGTAAACTCAAATGTAAAAAAACGAACTGTAAAATTTTTATAAACTGTAATGCTTATTTATTTTATATGGAAACATTTTTCGCAGCAAACAAATAAATGGCGGCTGCCACACTGAAATTAGTGTGGCAGCCGCATAGGAAATTACATAAATTAGGGAACATACCAGCGGCTATTTGTCCTCGTCGTCCTTTGTATCCGTTTCAGTTTTGTCGGTCTTGTCGGTTGTTTTATCGGAAATTTTATCTTTATATTTGTCCGTGTCCTTGGCTTTATCCTTATCTTTTTCTTCCGTCTTATCTTTATCCTTATCCTTATCCTTGGTTTTATCGCCTACTTTTTCATCTATTGTGCTGTCAAGAAGCTTTGAAATCGTATCCGAATATACGCCATTTTTATTGTAGGTCACATCTACGCCTTTTGTCCTTGCCGCCGCGTTGGATATTGCGTACGCTTTTTGCGATATCTGGTTTGCATAAGAGCCGTAGCCTGTAAACAGCGTTTTGAGGGTGGATATGTTGTCAAGCTCAATTTTGCCATCGCCCAAGGTTGTTTTTTCCTTGAGGACATCCTCGTTAAACTCCAGTTTATTACCTGTGCCTATGTTGATTCCCACTTTTGAGAGCAGGTTGCCTGTTTTCTTTGTTATGCCTGTCAGCCATACCGCATTGCGCAGTATATTTTTTGTCTCGGAATTTCCTGCCTGCTCCACTACGGTATTGTAATCGTCAACAAAGGCTTTGACTGCCTTTGTGATAGCGTCCCAGTCGTAATCCTCGACTTCGATTTCCTCTCCTGTTTCCTCGTCTGTTTTCTTGAATTTCTTCTTTTCATAGAGTGCGGAATTGCCTAACGCATCTGCGGATTTTTTCAGGGAATCCGCGCTTGAACGCATCATTGTAAGCCTTTTTGACGAATCCCCGAAGCGTGACTTCATATCCGCGTCCTGATTTGCATAGTATGCCTTCATCAGTTTTCCGTAGCTGCCGTTTTTAATCATTGCGTAGTCGGACAGGTTAATTGCGCCTGTATCGTTTCCTGTGGAAAGCGTACCGCCAAACAGCGCCGAATAATTGAAATTGGTGTTATACTGGTTTAAATAGTCGTTATAGTCGTTGAAATTTATTCCTGACATAAGCTTTTGCCTCCTTATTGATTTATACTTTGATAGGTAATTGCGAAACATGTTCTAAACCGTCCGAATTTAGTCAAAATATATATAAATTGTCGCTTATTTTATATATTTTGACTAAATTATATGTTGTCAAATAAAGTTTCACAAACGCCTATTTTTTTGAGAAATTGTTGTGTTTCAGGCTAGATAATCTACATTGCCGCCTGTATTTTCTTTGGCAAGGATTTCTTCTTTAATATCAACGGGAATTTCATCTGTTTCATTTGTTTTTAATTTGTTTAACAGTTCTTCCCTTGTTTCTGCTATTGCAATTTGTGCCTCCTGCTGCTTTTCTTTTATGATTATTTTTTCGACTTTCTGTTCCTGATTTTTTTCTTCCTCTTTCTTCTTCGCGCGTTTTTCCTCTAGCTGTTTCTGTACTTTTTCTTTGTAAACGGTTCCTGGATTTTCGCGTGCCTCTTTATCTCCGCTAATCGCCCAATAGGTAATTTTTCCGTCTTTGTCAATTACAGTTCCTTGCGCATATACGACGCTATTTCTCGCTTCACATTCTTTTGCAAACTTTTCTCCCTGCTCAGGGGTATCGGCAATCACCTTTTCGTACTTTGCCGCCACTGTCGGGTCTGATGCCATTTTCTCCACAATTTTTGATGAAATTGCAACATTGTTATATCCACTGCAACTGAACATATATGCCTTACGCTGTTTCAAATTAGAAAAATCCGCCACCGTAATATTTACATTAGGATATTTCTGACGCAGCGCTCTCAAATATTCATCCGTAGTCTGACTGGCAGAAGTTTTTGTCTCATAAGCGTTTTTTACGCTGCCCGCCTGTTTCGTTCTGTCGGCGCTGTTCTTTGAGACTGTCTGCTGTTTTTCCGTTTCTGATTTTTTTGCCGTATATGTACTCTCATATCCGCTGCTGTAAACACTGTTAATTTCCATTGACATAATCCTGACCTCCTATTCGATTAAAATATGAACTCCGTTTTCAAAAAACTATGAAAGTATTCTTTCTATATATTCTATCGTAAAAAATATTTGAAAATAAATATAAATGTTGTGAAACGCCCTTTTTATGATGTGAACAGCATTTTAAAAAGCCGATACATCTCTGCATCGGCTTTTTCCTATAAATCAAACTTATCTAAATTCACATTCCTCTATCACGCACTCGTGTATCTTTATAACTGTATTGTTTTCAAATATGTACTCCATGCTGTAATTAACTATTGACTTGTACTCATTAAATTAATTTATCTAGCAGTTGATTCAATCTCAGTCCTCCATATACACGAAAAGCTCTTGACATAAGCCAAGAGCTCTCTAAAATTCTAAAAAGCGGTTCTCTTTTCTTCGGCTTGTGCCTATTCGGTGTAAGTGAACCGAAACTTACGGAAAAACCTCTACTTATGAATCCGAAAAATCATAAGCTTCTCTGGTTAATCTTATTATATACAATAACGTATTCAAAATCAACAGATTTTCAAATTATTTTGTCAAATTCAGGCCCCTTCCCCATCATTTCCACATAATACCCGCACCCATTGCGCTCATCAAGCTTGACCGCCATATCATAGGCGCGCCGATAATAATAATCCTGCAGCTCATCAATCCGATACTCGCCGTCTTCGCGGTACAGCGGAAACGATGAGTCTAAGTCAAGCTTTACTGTAGTCTTCTTTCTCCCCTCTGCAAGCCTCTTGAAGAAAATGCTCATTTTGCGGCTTTCCCTGAATATGGCTCTCGGATTTCTGTCCTCCTGAAACCTTTTCCAGCATTGCTTGTAATACCTAAGCGCCTTGCCCAAATCGGCATACGCGTAACAACATATCAAATCGTCCCAAACCTCCAGCTTATTGCACAAGTCTTTTCTCCTTTCAAGGATTCTGCAATATTCCAAAGCTTTTTCCAAATTTCCGTTGTTAATATAGTATTGCAAATAATCTAATTTCATATTGCCCCAAGCCCAATAACGGTCACCGCCGCCACAACGCAGATTAAAACTTTCAATATCCTTGGCAAGCTCCTCTGCACGGTCAAAATCGCCATTTTTCAAATAAAACCGTATCTGCGTGTTTCGCTCACACGCCCTACAGTCGCTGTTTTCATCTCTCGGTTCTTTCTCAAATGCATAAAAAGCCTTTTCCGCCTTTTCCTTATCAAAATCCTCGTAAAAATAATACATCTGACGGTAATATGAACGCAGGCTGTAGCCGCACTCTATGCTCCGCCGTTTAAAGTCCTCATAAAATTTCATGCAGTCCGCCATAGGGATTTGATAAAAATCAGCGCAGTCATTCAGCAGCCATTTGTAATCCCACATAACATGGGGCAGCATTTTCTCTCCCTTATAATATTTAGTACACGGCGCATCAGGATATTTATCTATAAGCACCAATACCTGCGGAAAAATCACAAACATATCAAGCTTGTCCCAATAAAAGCATGACTCGTAGCACAGCATAAGCCTGAAATACAGTTGAAACGGCACATCGTTATTTTCGTCCGCCTGTTTTATCGCATCATATATGCCCTCTATCCTCGCCTTTCCATGCTCCAGCTCATTGTATCTTCTTATACATTCGTCAGAATCATACATCTGAAAGCCCCCTCTCCATCAATAACAGGATATTCCTGTTTAACATTCCCAGCTCATTGTTGTGCAGAGTAAAGCCCGCTATCTGCAAAGCCTGCACATATAAAATTTCGACAAAAATCCGCCACTGGCTCTCGTCGCCGCATGAAGCCAGTCTCCTGACTAAAGGGCTGCTGTAATTGAAATACAAAGCCGCCGCGGTCTTTGCCGCCGTTTCCTCCTTAAACGCGTCAAGCATATTGAAGAACATAGAGCTTGCCTGAGCGCGCGACTCATTTACCTGCCGCAGAAAAACCGCGTTTTCATCTACCAGATAAAATGTCGGCTGCTGATATGGCGAAAAATGCTTGACCTCCGCCCGACAGTCGTATGCCATCAAAATGCGGTCTGCTGCCTTCACAAAATCAAACACCTCATCCTGCTCATCAGGCGAAAGCTCCTCCATAAGCTCCTCGACGCTCCAGTCCTCCACAGCGCTTACCTCCAAGCCGTATGTCTCACCCAGCGTTTCAAGCAAATCAAGCGAATGGACATATGTGACATTTATCAGCAGCTTGTCCTGTGCAAAGAAAAGCTGTGAAAGCTGTTTATATTTCCCCGCCGTCGTCGCATATACAAGCGGCTCTTTACCCATGCGCAGTTCATAGCCTGTCCGCCGTCCGCGCGTCGTTTCAAATTCATAATAATCTATAAATATCTTAAACAGCTTTGGCGACTCAAGCGCAAGCGATGTCAGCGTCAGATAATGCAACTTAAAAAATTTCTCAAGCATTTGCGGCGAATCCTGCGCCAGCCCTTCTATGTAAGAGATAAGACTTTCCTCAATGGCGTCGCGCGCCTGTTCAAGCTCCTTATCGGCATAAAAGCCCTCCCGTGACGCTGTCGGGCGCAGCAGAGTGCTGTTTATAATACACCTTGTAAATACAGCCCAGTCAGGCAGTATTCCCTCCCCGCTTTCCGTCAAGAGCATATTTTTGAGATAAATGCGGTGGCTTCCCTTTGCCGACGGCAGCACGGAATGGTTCAGTATGTATGCCACACCCGAAACGCCTCCCTGCTCTGACGAAAACGGCACGCAGTCAAAAAAACCTTCCTCAAACATGACCTGCCCGAACAGCATAAGCTCATCTTTGTTCGTCTTTCGCCCCTCCCATGGCAGATATACGGGATTTAGCTGCTCCTCCTCGCCGTTCTGCCGTATAATCACAGGGAACGGCAGCAGCATGCCATAATATATCAAAAGTTTCCTTATCGTCTCCTTCGTGAAATACTCCTCTCTGCCTTTTTTTGCGCAAAGTATCACCCTCGTGCCGCTTTGGGGCATATCGGCAGTTTCCGCGCCGCCGTCAACAGCGCGTATGCCGTATGTGCCGTCAGGTCTGCCCTGCCATTCCAAAATCGGCGCGTCTTCGGATTTGCACGACCTTGTGAGTATGCGTATCTCATCCGATACCATAAAGCACGAAAGCAGCCCTATTCCAAACCTGCCTATATAATCTGAACGCAGAGAGCTGTCCTCAAGCCCGCGCTTTGACGATTCGCCGATAATAGCCAAAAATCTGTGTATCTCATCTTCCGTAAGCCCAAGCCCGTTGTCTGTAAATGTAAGCCTGCGCCCCTCCTCGATTTCAAGCCGTATGCAGCCGTCGTTTTGTGCATTTTCTTTATTATTCCCTAATCCGCTTTCAAATGTATTGTCCTCTAAATCCTCTACACTTTGACGTTCATTAATCCATTTAGCCTTAGCCGTTATCGCGTCGGCTCCGTTCTGCAGCAGCTCGCGGATATAGACATTAGGGCTGCTGTAAAGGTGGTCGGAAAGAATTTCTATCATTCCCCCAAGATTTACCTGAAAACGGTAATTGTTATTGTCCATGTCTGTTTCTCCCTGATTTATTTAAGAATAAAAAGCAATTTCATTATACCACTAATAAATAGGGGTGTAAAACCAAAGATAAAACTAAATATCCTTTCTTTAAAGCAGGATTAATTTTTACCCAAAAAATCAAAGCCGCCCGCCCTATTAATGCTATAATGAACATACAACGTTGTAACAGGGAGGAAATACCGATGGACAATATCAGC
>CANQHZ010000158.1 GCA_947623805.1 uncultured Lachnospiraceae bacterium
TGGATTTTAAGAGGATGGAATTAGAATGTGAGAAATATAATAGAAGCACGCCGCCACTACCGCAATAGTGACGGCGCTTCTCTTTCTCTCAATTTTATCTCAAACAGGGTACAATAACCCTTCGTACAGGTGCGCTAATTAAGCGCCTTTTACTTCTTCCCCGCACACTCGTCGCAGTCGAATCCCGGGTTGAACGCGTAGAAGTTCTTTTCGTTCAGCTTATCCTGGACGATGCGCAGCGCTTCACCTAAGCACGATAATTGAAGCAAAAATATTTATAAATATTTCCCTCAAAATGCAATACTTAAAGCTATGAGTTTAGTTAGCTGCTAAATGTTCCAAGTGATTTCAATATTTCCGTCTGCAATCCGAATAACCTTGATAAGCGTATCGACTACTGATTGTCTGTCCTTAAAAGAGAGCGTTTCCCATGCTTTTACATGATTGGTTATCTGCTTCAATTTTCCGTCAGTATCAGTGACAGCTTCTGCAATGATTTCTTCCTGCAAGGCTTTTTTCTCCGCGTCAAGCTCAGATACTTTTTCGTCTATGTACTTCATCAGTGCGCTGCCTGCTTCGGACATTTTGGAGAGAAGTTCTTCGATTTCTTCCTCAATATGCGTCAGGCGTATTTTCTTCGTCAGGTTTTCCTGTCCTTTTTCTGCGTCTGTTATGCAGGACAGTTTTTGAAACTCTGAAAGCTTTTCCCTGATTGCGCCGAGCATATAATCCTCTAAAACGTCTGCATAAATCGTACAGCCTGCGCCTGTGCAGTTACTTCCCGCCTGGCTGCATACAAAGTAGCGTCCCCATTTGGATTTTGATTTACGGATTGTCAGCGCATAGCCGCATTTCCCGCATTTTACCTTTCCGACGAGCCATGAATTTTTCGGTTTACAGGTCTTAGTGGATTGGCGGTTGTTCAGACAGCGTATGCGGCAGGCAAGCCATATTTTTGATGGGATAAAACCTTTATGCGGCGCGAGTACAAGCTCCTTGTCAGCAAGGTCGTTTTGCTTTCGTGAAGCAGAGACCGTACCCTTGTAAAGATAGCAGGCATTGCCGCCCGTAAAGTCACTTGCCGAGTTGTAGATGTTCGCGCCTTGGCTTTGGAAAAAGCGGTACACGTCAATGTCGGCTTCCACATACACGGGATTGCGGAGTATTTCACTGATGCGGGCGGTATTCCAACTTGCGCCGCGCAGGTTTTTAATCCGATGTTCATTCAGATACCGCACAATATCCCCTAGTGAATTGTCTGTGTCCGCATACATAGAGTAAATCAGTTTTAGCTGCTCACTTTCTGCGGGGACTTCTTCATACATGGAAGTGCGGATATTGTCAATCACCGTGTTTGTCAGACGATAGCCGTAGGGAATGCGCCCGCCCATATAAAAGCCGCGCTTGCACCTTGAATAATAAGCGTCTGTTACCCGCTTTTGTATGGTTTCACGTTCCAGTTGCGCGAACACAATGCAGATATTTAGCATAGCCCTGCCGATTGGCGTTGACGTATCAAACTTTTCAGTAGAAGAAACAAATTCCACGCGGTGCTTTTGAAAAATCTCCATCATGTTTGCAAAGTCCAGAATAGAACGGCTGATACGGTCAAGTTTATAAACAATTACACGTTTGATTTTCCCCGCGCGAATGTCATTCATCATATTTTCAAAGCCAGGACGGTTAGTGTCCTTACCTGAAAATCCTCTGTCCGCATATTCAATGCAGGCTTCTCCGTGAGCTTCGTATCTGCAATATTCAAGCTGGCTTTCTACGGATATGCTGTCCTTTTTTTCTATTGATTGTCTTGCATATAATGCGTCGTACATTTTATCTGCCTCCTAAAACGTAAGACGCATATCCACAAAAATAATCATATCGTTTCGTGGAATGTTTTGCAATGGGCTTACGCATATTTTTTAAAAATCTGATATAGTTTTGCGGCAATTTCCTGTCGGGCTTCCTGTTCTGTTTTTTTATGAAAGGCAGGGCAGACATTGGTGACGGTCAGCTTCATTTTATCTTTGCATATTTGAATATCGGGAGTAGGAGAGTTACTGGTTTTTGTCATAAGCGTTCTCCTTTGGCGATTTCCCTAAATTTTATGAGAAGCGGCAAGTACACTATACGGAAATAGCATAAATTTCCCCCTCTATTCCTTACTACGCGCAGAAGTTAAAATCAGGCAACATTTTTTGAAAATTTTATAAATAATTTAGAATAGCAAGCATAGGGATTGAGTACCCAATCCCGTAAATTTCAAATTTCCGCGAGGCAGACTGATAGAGCTATGCTGCCTGTCGGTAAAATTTTAAGACAATAAAGAATAGCTTTGCAAAAAACATCGGGGAATGATAATTTAACAACTATCATTCCCCGATGTTTCCGCGTTAAATTTATAGCCTACGCCTAATATAGTTTTTATATAGGTCGGGTGCTTGCTGTCTGGTTCTATTTTTTTGCGTAGGTTGTAAATCACATTGACTACGCTTGAATGGCAGCTATCGCTGTCCATATTCCAAACAGCTTCAAATATTTGTGCCTGTGTGAATACAATGCCTGGATTGGAAGCGAGCAGTACAAGCGTATTGTATTCAAGGCGGGTAAGGCGGACATCTTTATTATCACGCAATACTCTGTGTTGATGTTTTAATATTTCCAAATCATTAAAATATAAAACCGATGGACTAACAGGCTGTATTACTTTGATTGAAAATTCATTAGTCAAAATGGAAACAGCTTTTTGGAAAACGGCTTCTTCATTTTCTTTAAATGTCATTATTATCATTTTGCCCACGTTTATCCTCACATATCTGTTGTATATAAACAACTATTATTTTTGTCAAAAATGAATGTTATTAACAGTAAATTGATTTTTGCAGGAGAAATCCTTGCCTTAATATTGCAAAATCGAAAAAGATACCGAGGAATGAAAATGTATCAATCATCATTCCTCGGCATTTGCCTAATCGCTTTGCAGCCGAAAACTATTCTTTACTTAATTCCCATCCACGAAGAAATAACCATCCTTTGGACTTCGCTAGTTCCTTCATAAATTTCTGTAATTTTTGCGTCACGCATTAAACGCTCAAACGGAAAATCTCTGGAATATCCGTCATATCCAACAAGCTGAACGCAGCGGCGCGTTACATTGGTTGCCGCTTCTGCTGCGTATAACTTGCCCATAGCGGCAAGATGAGAGAACGGTTCGTGATCCTGCTTTGCCTGCGCTGCACGATATACAAGCAATCGGGCGGCGTCAACTCTTGCCTGCATATCGGCAAGCTCAAACTGTGTAAACTGATACTCTGAAATTTTATGTTCGCCCTGCATATGTTCTGTTACATATTTTTTGCAATGGTCAATCGCTCCTTGGGCAATGCCTAATGCCTGTGCTGCTACGCCGATACGCCCGCCGTCCAAGGTTATAAGAGCCATTTTGAACCCTTTTCCTAACTCACCTAATAAGTTCTCTTTTGGAATTTTACAGTCCTGAAAAACTAATTCGTAGGTAGCGGAACCGCGGATGCCCATTTTCTTTTCCTTTGTGCCAAATGTAAAGCCAGGTGTGCCTTTTTCTACAATAAATCCAGAAATGCCCCTGCTGCGCTGGCTTTTATCGGTCATCGCTGTGACAAAATAGGTGTCTGCATAAAAGCCGTTGGTTATGAAAATTTTAGAACCATTCAAAAGCCAATAATCACCCTTATCAACAGCGGATGTCTGCTGATTGCCCAAATCGCTTCCTGCGGATGGTTCTGTTACAGCAAAAGCGCCTAATTTTTCCCCTTTTAAAAGCGGCACAAGATATTTTTGCTTTTGTTCTTCTGTGCCGAACTCCGCAATCGGAAAGCAGCCTAAAGAGTGATGGTCTGAAAGCATAACAGACGTAGTGGAACAATGCTTTGCCAATTCCTCAATCGTGGCAATATAGGCAAGATAAGAGTGTCCTGCGCCGCCGTATTTCTTTGGATAGCATATTCCCATCATTCCTAATTCGGCTAATCTCTTTCTGTTTTCTTCAGGGAAACGCTCCTGCGCATCAATTTCCGCTGCTAACGGCGCGACTTCATTAACGCCAAATTCATGAATAAGGTCTATTACTTTTTGTTCGTCCTCATCAAATTTGAAATTCATACGTAACCTCCTGTTAAAATTGATTGATATTTCCTGTCTGCTGTTTTATAATAGCACAAGAAAAGCAATTAAAAAATTCAATAATTTTGATTTCAAAATTCGATATATTCGATATATCAATGGGGTATGCGCATGAACACAAAAAATTTAATAACATTCAAAACAATACTTGAAATGGGAAGTTTCCAAAAGGCAGCAGATAAGCTGGGTTATACACAGTCTACTGTAACATTCCAAATAAAACAGCTTGAAGAAGAATTAGAGTTGGAGTTATTTGAAAAAATAGGCAGACGCATGGAACTTACTCAGGCGGGAAAGGATATTATGCCCTATGTGGATATGATTTTGCAGGGAGCGGAACAAATAAGCAATTACGGGAAAAGCTTGTCTGAAATATCAGGTACAATAAAACTGGCAATTCCCGACTCTATTTTGATATACACCATGCAGCCTTTTATACAGGCGTTTCGACACGAAGCACCTAATATACAGCTTGTAATTCACTCTCTACAAGCGGGGCAGATTATTCAGGCGGTTATGGACGGAATAGCCGATATAGGCATAAATTGTGAGAAAGACAACTATCCTGATACAATTATCCATAATAACCTTGGCACATACAGAATACTTCTTGTCGCTTCTCCCTTTATGGACAGAGGTTTACTTGACTTTGTAACACCGCATCAGCGAAAGCCATTCAGCCTTATCTGTAATGAACCAGACGGATATTATCAGTTAGAGATGAATAAATACCTTGACAAAAAAGATATTGTCCTCAACCAATATATGAAAGTGCAGAGCATAGAGGCGGTAAAAAGATGTGTAATGAATAATTTAGGAATTGCGGTTGTTCCTAGTTATTCTGTTGAGGAAGAATTGAAAAATGGCGCTTTGATACCGATTAAAACAGAACTTGATGAAAAAATATATAATGCTATTTATGTGTATCATAAAAATAAATGGATTAGCCCGCAAATGAAATTGGCATTAGATTTGCTGATAAAAATAAAGGCAGATTGTTAATAAAAGCTTTCCATTCCGTTCCTTTCACTGGCAGGAAAAATCGGATTGTCAGTTAAGAAACGGATAGGAAAGGAATAGATAATTTATTACTCTTTATTTTATTCTTTTAGTATTTTATATATCTATATTTTATTGCGTTGGTTTTCCCTGCGTTGGAAATTCCAATGTTGGATTTCCCAATGTAGGATTTTCCACGACTGGATTATTGCTATAGTTTTCGTTCAGCGTTGGGGAAGAATAGACCGTATATTCCATTTCGCGAAGCAGCCCCTTTTCGTCCCGTATTCTATTGCGGCTAATATATCCTGCCTGCTCCAGTTCGTGTATAATCGTTGTAATGGCGTCTAAACCTTCTTTGTTGATATAAGCTAACCCTTGCAGGGTAAAATTCCATTCTGGGGGCAATGAGAGCATTTGACAGAGCAATCCCTTTGCCCGCAGGGATAACTGGCGGTTGCGTAAGTGCGTGTTTGGCATAATTGTATAATCTTTGATTTTTGCTACTCTGAATACTGGCATAATTGGCTTGTCCTTTCTTTTGGCGTGAAAGCTAAAGTCTGCTCTTTGAGGGATTGTGGGTATGCGTCTTAGTGATTGTATTTGTGGTATTTTTGCCTGCTTCAATCTTCCCGTTTTGCTTCCCCGAACCGCTGGAAGTGTACGACCTCACGCATCCGCAGGAATTTGATCGGCTCGCAGATGTCGGGCTCATGGATCAGGCGCAGGATGTTGTCGTAGGTGGTGCG
>CANQHZ010000159.1 GCA_947623805.1 uncultured Lachnospiraceae bacterium
AATTCACAGTCTTATTTCCTTTCTCAAAACAAAGATGTGATTACGCTTTTTACAAAGGAAGATTATGACAAACGGTACAATGCTCTGGTCAGCGGAAAGACATTTCAGCTTGATAAATTCCAACCGGGGCAGACCGTAACCGTCGGCGGCAAAGAGTATGTCCTGAACGAACATAAAGGGATTGATATTGAATATGGGGCAGAAGTCTATTTAAGTGTAGTAAAATAAAATCGGATATGAAGCGCTTGCTAAGAAAGCAAGGTATTTCAAGCAGGACGAGAAAGGAGTGGCGGCTATGTGTAAAATTATGGAAGATATGAGGAATGAAGCGGCACAAAAAGCAAATAAAAAGACAGCAGTACATTTAATAAAGTTAGGTAAAATGACTTTAGAGGAAATAGCAGAAGCTACGGAATTATCCCTTGATGTAGTTAAGGAGTTAGAAAACCAATCAATGCAGTTGGCATAGGCAATATCACAGTTTCCTATCAAAATAACAGCATAAAGGCGCATGGAAACAGTAAGATGTAAACTATGCGCTTTTTTTGCGTTCAAAAGAAGGAACATGATTTTTCCGGCGGCGTCTGTCTGGGCGGCTGACGCAAAAAAGGGAGATACGGTAACGGACGGGGCATTTCATCTTGATAAATTCCAGCCGGGACAGACGGTGACAATCGGCGGGGTGGATTTTAAGGTTTGACAGCAGGCAAGGCAGTATTAAAAAAAACAGGCAGCAGAGCAGGACTAAATGGAGGAAGGAAGAATTAAGGTGAAAATTTCACCAAAATTTCAGTTTTCAAAAGGTATTATCCGATGTATAATAAAGGCAGCGAAAGAAGGTGATATTGTTGAATACAACGAAGCAGATACATCAGGAGGATTTAGAGCGTTTGAAATCACTCCGGTATATGGACGATGATTTTATGACTGTCTGCCTTGCAGATAATTTTGAGGGTGTGGAACTGATATTACAGATTATTTTAGGAAAAAAGAATATAAAAATTAAGTCAGTCCAGACGCAGGAACCGCTAAAGAATCTACATGGGCGTTCCGCTGTCTTAGATGTTCATGCGGTTGACAGTGACAACAGGGAATTTGACGTGGAAATTCAAAGGAAGGACGCAGGGGCAGGAGCAAAAAGGGCAAGGCACAACAGCAGTCTGTTGGACGCACATATACTAAAAGCAGGCGATGATACGGAGGATATTCCAGACAGTTATGTTATTTTTATAACTGAAAATGATGTAATGAAAGGTAATCAGCCGATCTATCCAGTAGAGCGGTATGTTACAATCGGGGAAAATAAAGTATTGTTTGGTGACGGTTCGCATATCCTATATGTGAATGGCAAATACAGGGGCAATGATGAAGTTGGTAAGTTAATGCACGATTTTTCATGCACTAATCCCGATGATATGAATTATGAAGCGCTTGCTAAGAAAGCAAGGTATTTCAAGCAGGACGAGAAAGGAGTGGCGGCTATGTGTAAAATTATGGAAGATATGAGGAATGAAGCGGCACAAAAAGCGGCACAAAAAGCAAATAAAAAGACAGCAGTACATTTGATAAAGTTAGGTAAAATGACTTTAGAGGAAATAGCAGAAGCTACGGAACTATCCCTTGATGTAGTTAAGGAATTAGAAAACCAATCAATGCAGTTAGCATAAGCAATATCACAGTTTCCTATCAAAATAACAACATAAAGGCGCATGGAAACAGTAAAATGTAAACCATGCGCTTTTTTTGCGTTCAAAAGGAGGAACATAAGCGGCAACATTCAGACCAGCCTCACAGGGCGGTTTCGTTTTTCTTGTAATTTGGCGCTGTATTTGATAGAATGATACCAGGGTCGAAAGATCCTATGTTTATATGTTTAGCGAAGGTTTATGCGCAATATGCAATAAAAGAGGATGGTGGCAGATTGAATAAGAGACGGTTTCTTTTGCGGTGCTTTTTAATGGGCTGTCTGTTGCTTTTTCCGGCGGCGTCTGTCCGGGCGGCTGACGCGAAAAAGGGAGATACGGTAACGGATGGGACGTTTAATTATATCCTTTTGAAGATGGCAGGGAAGAAGAACGGAAAGGCTTCGGTCTATGGGATCAACAAGCGGATTTTTAATGACGAGGATCAGGATAAGAAAAATGACAGTCCGAAGAAGCTGGTGGTTCCGCCGCAGATTAAGTATGATAACGGGTACTATGACGTTACGGCGACCGGAAGCAGCGGGAAGGCGACTTTATCCGGCACGTCCAGCGATTACCAATATTATTGGGGAAGGGCGGAAAAGATTAAGCTGCCGGATTCCATTACCGTGATCGGAGACAATTCCTTTGCAAAGGCGGAGAAGTTAGAAAAGATCAATATTCCGAAGGGCGTGACAGCCATCGGCGGGGAAGCGTTTTCCGGGACATCATTAAAAAAGATCGCTCTTCCTGCCACGGTGGAATACCTCGGGCGCGCCGCGTTCTGGAAGTGTGAAAAGCTTGCCAAAGTAACCTTCCATGAGGGCATGGAGACGATCGGGAAATGGGCGTTCCAGCAGAGCGGCATTAAACAGGCGGCTTTGCCGCAGGGCTTGTTGGAGATTAAGCAGGCAGCGTTTTCTAAATGTGTTTCCCTGAAAAAAGCCTCGCTTCCTGACAGCGTGGAAATATTGGGGGCAGGCGTGTTTTCGGGATGTGAAAAATTAAAAAAGCTTACGGTTGATGAAGGGAGCCTTTCCTTTCAGGCGGTTTCCGGCATGATTTATACGGCGGACGGGAAAGATTTGGTAGACGGAGGCGCGGCTTCCGGAAAGTGCCGCCTGTCGGACGGGCTGGAAACGATCCGCAAATGTGCCTTTGAAAGCAATGGTAAAGTTACTTCCATTATTATGCCGGATACAGTCAGGGCAGTGAAAGACGGGGCGTTCCTGGGGTGCAAGAAGCTTAAAAAAGCAGTTTTGGGAAGTCATGTTTCCAAGCTGGGGGAATCAGCTTTCGCTAACTGTGCTGCGCTCAGGGAGATCGCGATTCCGGAGCCGGTAAAGAGGATTGAGAAAAATGCGTTTTACCGCTGCACGTCCCTGCAGGAAATGACGATGGGGACAGAGGTTACGGCGATTGAAGCCTATGCTTTTTCCGGCTGTCATGTTCTGTCTGCCGCGGCGATTTCGGGAAGCGTTTCCAAGATCGGCACAGAGGCTTTTTATCAAAATATGTCGTTAAAATCGCTGGAGCTGGGGGAAGGCGTGAAAAGTATTGGCAAAAAAGCGTTTGCTTACTGCGGGCTTTCGTCTGTTTCGCTGCCGGAAACCGTTACTTCTTTAAAAAATGCCGCTTTTCAGGGAAACAAGGAGCTGGAGAAGATGGTGATTCCGGCTTCTGTAACGGAAATTTCCGACAATGTCTTTGCCTTTTGCCCGAAGCTTGCTGATTTGGAGGTCTCCGAGGAGAACGAACAGTACCAGTCGCAGGATGGAATGCTGTTAAATAAGCAGGGGAACCGTCTGATCGCCTGGCCTTCGGCGGAAGGGGACGTGAAAATTTCGGAAGGGATTACGACGGTCGGGAGCTATGCCCTTCAGAATACGGAAATCAATTCTTTGGTTATCCCGGATACGGTGCTGAAAATAGAAGAGGGGGCTTTTTCCAACTGCCAGGAGTTAGTGTGGGTGCAGTTTGAGGGAAATGAGCTGCTCCTTCCGGCGGGGACAAAGGATAAGGACGGTGTTTCCAATGCCCTGTTTTACGGCTGTTTTGTTCTGCAGACCGTCAGCGCACCGGAAATTGATGAGGAAGATGAGCTGCAGGCGGTATTTGCGGAACGCTTAAAGAAGCATATGGAAGGGAATGGGACCATTGCGTGGCTGAAGCCATCCGGCTGACGTTTGTTCTGTAACAGTTCAGCCATTAGCTCGATTTGGCTGCTTTGCAGCCTGTTTCGCCGCTAAAGCGGCTAAAATCTCGCTTTTATGGCTGCGCCATATGTCAAAAATAGTGAAAATTGCCCCTTACGAGTAAACTCGAAGGTTCAATTTTCCTATTTTTGCCGCATGGCTGAACTGTTACAATGTTCTGTGAAAATTTTACAAAAATGGTTTACAGAGAGGGAAAAATAATGTATAATTTTAACGATAGAGTGTTCGCAAACGGTAAGGAGGTTATGATATGCGTAGTGTAAAGCTTTTTTTCCAGCTTGATATTGTGAAAGAGATTGTCTGGACGCTGGTGATTTTTATTTCTTCTATGGTATGGTCGCTGGCGCTGATGCTGTGTGTTGATTTTATGTTTTTTGCTTACAACGGCATTACTTTTGTGCAGTTTTCTATGGCTGCGCTGGTGATTGCGCTGGTGATTACCGGACGCCATATCTATATTACGGCCCAGAAGTATAAGAAGGGGGATAAGTCCGTGCTTTGACAGCGGGCAGCAGTAAGGAAGAGCGTAAGGAGTGAAATCCATAAAATTTTATGAAAGGGGAAAGCCAGAGGCAGTTTTCACTCTGCTTTTTATGCCTTTGGCAGATACAGATTATGACAAACAAAGATAACTTTGAGTACACGGATTATAATGAGCCGTTTATTGCACAGAGGGCCGATCCTTATGTATATAAGCATACAGACGGGACGTATTATTTTACGGCATCGGTGCCGGCTTATGATAAGATTGTCCTCCGTCATGCGGATACACTGGCGGGGCTTAAGGACGCGGAGGAAAAGACACTCTGGGTAAAGCATGAGAGCGGGATTATGAGCTGCAATATCTGGGCGCCGGAGCTTCATTACCTGGACGGCGCATGGTACATTTATTTTGCGGCAGGGGAGGCGGAGAATATGTGGAATATCCGCCCGTATGTGCTGGAGTGTAAGGACGCCGACCCGATGACAGGGACATGGACAGAGAAGGGTATGATGCAGTGTGCCGATGATGATGAATTTTCGTTCCGCGCCTTTTCGCTGGATGCGACAATTTTTGAAAATAAGGGAAAACGTTTCTATGTATGGGCGGAAAAGGTCAGCGTAGGAAAGCAGATTTCCAATCTTTATATTGCGGAGATGGAGAACCCGTGCAAGTTAAAGACTGTTCAGGTGCTTTTGACGACGCCGGACTATGACTGGGAAAGAGTCGGCTTCTGGGTTAATGAAGGGCCTGCCGTGATCAAGCATGACGGGAAGATCTTTCTGACGTTCTCCGCAAGCGCAACCGGGGCATGTTACTGCGTCGGAATGCTGACAGCAGACGAGGATTCTGACCTGTTAGATCCGCTTTCCTGGAAGAAGGAGAGAATGCCTGTCCTGACGACGGATTATGAGAAGGGCATTTACGGCCCGGGGCATAACAGCTTCACAAAATCGGAGGACGGCACAAAGGATTTGATGATCTACCATGCGCGCCCGTATGAGGAGATTATCGGCGATCCGCTGTTCGACCCGAACCGCCATGCCATGATTTTGGAGGTGCAGTGGAACGAGGACGGCACGCCGAGATTTGAATACGTAAAACAGAAGTAAAGTAAAATAAATTAGATTATAAGGATAGCTGCCGCAGAACCTGTGGCAGCTATCACTTTTATACAGAAATTTTCGCTTCTTTTCAGGCAAAATAACGGAAAATTTTATAGAAAAAACGGTAAAGGAAACTTCTTCTGGTAAGTTTGTGCAGTAAAACGTAAAAAAAGCGGAGAAAAAATTGTTTAAAATGACGAAAGAAATCCGCTTTTTTATTGACTTTTCTTCCTTACTGTTGTAGAATATTTTTAGAGTTCCGGGTGAATTCTGCGTTTTTTTGTGGAAATCGCCGCATGGGAAACGGGCTTGGGCTTTCCTTAGTGGGAAGGTAACGGTATGAAACAGGCACAGGGAGAAAAGATAGGAGGTAAGAGCGGATGATACGAAGAAAATATTCCCGCATCA
>CANQHZ010000160.1 GCA_947623805.1 uncultured Lachnospiraceae bacterium
TGCAGGAATTGCGGTCACATCGTAGTAGGCACAAAAGCGCCCGAGGTATGTCCAGTATGCGCACACCCGCAGGCGTATTTTGAGGTATGTGCTGAAAACTACTAAGGATTAATGCGTATATAAGCGCTGTTTTAACTCACCAATCAGGAAACTGAAAATGACAGTAAAAAAATAAAAATCAAATTTTCCCAAAAATTTTCAGAAAAAATGGTTGACATATCATAAAAAATAAATTAATATGTAGGTGTCAAGGGACAAAGGCGTTCCACTGTAAATCAGTGGAGCGCCATTTTTGTTTTATTTTGATTTATGCCGGAGGGAAGATATGATTAAGCTGGAAAACATATGCAAAAATTTTGGAGATTTACAGGTATTAAAAAATGTAAATCTTGAAGTTAGGGAAGGTGAAAAGCTTGTAATAATAGGACCTTCCGGTTCAGGAAAATCAACCACGGTCAGGTGCATGAATTTTCTGGAGGAGCCTACGAGCGGGCACGTATACATAAATGGCACAGAGCTTACATCTAAAAACAAGACAAAAATCATAAGAGAGTCAATCTCAATGGTATTTCAGCAGTTTAATCTTTATCCGCATATGACCGTGCTGAAAAACCTCACAATAGCGCCGATAAAGCTTCACCACAAGAGCAAAAAGGAGGCTGAGGAGCTTGCGTACCACTACCTTGATGTCGTAGGGTTAAGGGATAAGGCGCATGTATATCCGTCAACTCTGTCGGGCGGGCAGCAGCAGAGAATAGCCATAGCAAGGGCGCTTTGCGCACAGACAAAAATAATCCTGTTTGACGAGCCCACATCGGCGCTTGATCCAGAAACAATACAGGAAGTGCTTGATGTAATGATAAAGCTTGCAAAGGAAAACATCACCATGGTGGTGGTAACGCATGAGATGGGCTTTGCAAGACAGGTAGCGGACAGGGTAGTGTTCATGGCTGACGGACAGATAATAGAGGAAGGCACGCCAGAGCATTTCTTTACAAATCCTGAAAGCGAGCGCGTAAAGCAGTTCCTTGGCAAAATCATAAGATAAAACAACAATATGTTATCATTGTCCAAGCGTGACAGCATAAAACAGCACGCAGGGACGTTGATATAAAAAACAATCCACAGCCGCGCCGAGCCATGGATTGCAAAAAGAGGACAAAACGGCGCAAAAACAGCATAATAGAATGGAGGAGTTTGTTATGAGGAAATTATCAAAATTTGCAGCCGCAGTGATGACAGCGGCAATGTCGGCAATGCTGCTTACAGGGTGCGGCGGTTCTGCCGAAACCTCGTCAGGTGCGGAGGCGCAGACAACGCCCGCAGCCGATGCCGCAGCCACACAGGAGAGCGCAGCTTCAGGCGACACGGCGGCAGCAGAGGCAACAGCAGCCACAGGAGAGTACGGCGAAGATGTTCAGGCTATCATTGACAGAGGTGTATTGCGCGTAGGCGTCAAAAACGCGGTAGTGGGCTTTGGCTTTCAGGACACAGTGACAGGCGAATACTCAGGCATGGAGATTTCCATTGCGGAAAAAATAGCCGAAAGCCTCGGCGTTGATATAGAATTTACCACAGTTACCGCGGCTACAAGGACAGAGCTGCTTGACTCGGGCGATATAGACTGTGTGCTTGCGACCTTCACAATCACTGACGAGAGAAAGGAAAGCTGGGATTTCTCTACGCCGTATTACACGGACTATGTATCAGTGCTTGTTGAAAATTCAAGCGGCATCACATCACTTGCGGACTTGGTAGACAAAAAGGTAGGCGTTTCGTCAGGCTCTACATCGGCGCGCTCGCTTACAAGCGCAATGATTGACGCGGGACTGATTTCAGGCGACGGCTTTGACGCGGAAACATTTGACGCGGCGCTTTGGAATGAGGGCGTGTCCTTCCAGCAGTATGACGATTACCCTGCAATATCCACAGCGCTCAGCGCAGGCGAAATTGACGCCTTTTGCGTAGATAAGTCTATCCTTGCGGTTTACAATACGGACGGGCGTTCATATATTGAGGAGCAGTTCTCACCGCAGGAGTACGGCGTTGCCACTACAAAGGGCTCGGATTTTTCGGTATACGTTGACGGTCTTATAACAGAGTGGCTTTCAGACGGCACGATTGACGGCTTTATAGCTGAAAACAACCTGCAGTAAGAGATAAAAAACACTAAAAACAGGAGGCGCGGCTATGTCAGGAATTTTATCGTTGAGGGCGTGGGGAAAGGTATGGAGCTACAGGACCACCTTCGCGCTCGGACTGTTCAATACGGTCAGAACGGCAGTGTTTGCCATACTGATAGCGCTGGTATTAGGCATAATATTCGGGCTGATGGCGACAAGCGGAAAGAAGATACTCAGGGCAGTAAGCCGCGTCTATGTCGAGGTGATACAAAACACGCCGATTTTGCTTCAAACCTGCTTTCTGTACTATGCGCTGGCATTTTCAAACCACAGCATAGGCATAATAATGACAGGCATTATAGCGCTTGGCGTCTACACGGGCGCGTATATGGCGGAGGTTATACGCGCGGGCATAGAGGCAATCCCCAAGGGGCAGTTTGAGGCGGCAGCGGCGCAGGGCTTTAACTATATTGAAAAGATGTATTACATCATACTTCCGCAAAGCATTAAGATAATTTTGCCCCCGATGGTAAATCAGGTGGTAAACCTTATCAAAAACACGTCATGCCTGTACATAATCGGCGGTGCGGACTTGATTTCGCTGACCTACAGCTTTGTCACGGGCGAAAATACAGGCGGCGCGTATGCCCCCGCGTACCTGATAAGCGGATTTTTGTTTTTCATCATATGTTATCCGCTTTCGCGCACGGCAAGCGCTTGGGAAATATCATTAAAGCAGAGGGAGGCGAGGTTAAATGACTAACGTGGAGGCAAGCCTTTCCATGCTGAAAAACGCTAACATTCTGCTCTATATCGGAAAAGGCGTACTGTTTACAATGATAATATCCGTAATCGCGGTATTGAGCGGCATAATAATCGGTTCAGTGCTGGCGCTGGTAAGAAACTACTGTACAAAAGGCGTTGTGCCGCGGATATTCCACATGCTTTCAGTTATTTATATAGAAGTGTTCAGAAATACGCCGCTTTTGCTCTGGATATTCATATGCCTTGTGTTCTGCCCGTGTCCCTCGCTCTTTTCAAGGAAGCTGTTTGGACTCACAAGCGTGGAGACAAAGCTTTTGTTTAAGGCGTCGGTGGCGCTCATTCTCTTTACCTCGTCAGTAGTGGCGGAGATAATAAGAGGCGGGCTTAACGGCATAGCCAAGGGACAGTTTGAGGCGGCGCACGCGCAGGGCTTTAACATTGTGCAGACCTTTATATACGTAATTCTGCCGCAGGCATACAGGAGTGTCATGCCGACGCTCGTAAGCCAGGTGACGTCAACAATCAAGGACTCGTCGTATCTTGCGAATGTGGCGGTAATCGAGCTTATGTCAAGGGTAAAGCAGATTTTAAGCTCTGCAAACCGATACAACGGCACGGGAAACATAAACGTATCTGACGTATTTGTATTGTTTGGATTTGCGGCGCTGATATATTTTGCCATAAACTACACGCTTTCCTGCATAGTACGCAGAATGCAGAAGCGAAGAAGAAAAGTAAAGGCATAGGAATGTTTATAAAGCTTGTGTATGCGTTGCGCGCACAAGCTTTAACATACTAAAGGCGCAGCGCAGAAACGGTGGAAAAAATGGAGCAGTACGTAATAACGATATCAAGACAGTTTGGGAGCATGGGGCGCTCGATAGCCCATAAGCTCTCGGAAATGCTGGAAATAGAATTTCTTGACAGGGATATAGTGGAGGCGACGGCAAAGCGGATGGGACTTCCCGTGTCCGTGATAAGCGAGCAGGAGGAAAGCAGCAAACTAAAATTTTTCCCGCGTATGTACCCTCTCGGCATAGGCATACCAAACCTAAAGGACGAGATATTTAATGTGCAGAAAAATATAATCATGGATTTCGCCTCAAAGGAGTCCTGCATTATCGTGGGCAGGTGCGCGGACAGCATATTGTGTGGGACAGAAAATCTTCTGAGCGTGTATATTTACGCTCCATATGAGGCGCGCCTTAAAAACTGCACGGATATTCTGCAGATGGATTTAAAGACCGCCAAGAGAATGATTAGGGAAGTGGACACGGCGCGGGAAAATTACCACAGGACATATTGCCCCGACTGGACAGGACCGTTTGACTACAAGCATATTATGCTCGACAGCAGCCGCTTTGGCATTGACGGCACGGCGAAAATCATAGCGGACATAGCAAGGGAAAAGTGGTGTAAGCCTTGAAAATAACAAAAACAGCGCTGCCGCGGATAGGGCAGCGCATTATAAAGTCTGCCGCGGCAGTATTTTTGTGCTTTGTAGTAGACTGGCTCAGAAACGGCGAGGGTATAGTGTTTTACTCACAGCTTGCAGCACTCTGGTGCATGCAGGACTACATAAATGAAACAAAGAAAAAAGCATACCAGAGGACTATAGGCACTGTTGTAGGCGCACTGTACGGTTTAGCCGTGCTGGTGCTTTATACTCACATAAATATGACAGAAGTGTCAGAAAAACTTTTTGAAAGCATCACAGTATCGCTTATGATAATAGCGGTTATATATACTACTGTCCTTATAAACAAAAGACAGGCGTCTTATTTTTCATGCGTGGTTTTTCTGAGCATTGTGATAAACCACATTACGGACGCCAATCCCTATCTGTTTGTGTGGAACCGTTTCCTCGATACAATGATAGGCATTTTTATAGGCGTAGCCGTGAATACATTTCATCTGCCGCACGCGTTCAATAAAGACACATTTTTTATATCGGGGCTTGACGACACGCTTTTGGACAAAAACGACAATCTCTCGGCGTACAGCAGAGTGGAGCTTAATCGTATGCTTGACAGCGGCCTGCTCTTTACGATTTCCACGATGCGCACGCCAGCCTCTCTTATGGAGCCGCTAAAGGACATAAGGCTTCGCCTGCCCGTGATTGTTATGGACGGCGCGGCGCTCTATGACATAAAGGAAAAAATGTATGTGCGTTCATATGTAATTTCAAGCGATACGGCAAACCAGGTGACAGAGTTCCTCCGCGGACAGGGCGCCGTATGGTTCACAAACGTTATCATAGACGATATGCTTGTGATATATTATCAGGAAACAGACGACGAGCAGTACAATGCGCTCATAAAAACTCTGAGGCGTTCCCCGTACCGCAACTATGTAAAGCGCGAGCCGCCAAAGGACGAGGCGGTAGTGTATTTTATGCTTATAGACAAAAAAGAGCGTATAGAAACGCTCCATGCCGCTCTTGAAAAACAAAGCTTTTTTGGCAAATTAAAGGTGCTCAAATATGACTCCGAGGATTACGCGGGATATTCCTACATAAAAATATACAACCACAACGCCACAAAGCAGAATATGACGGATTATCTCGCACAGAGGCTGTCCGTGGAAAATATAGTGACCTTCGGAAGCATAGAAGGAAGATATACTTACACTATAGACCGTGGGGACAGCAATCAGGTAGTGCGTCTTATTAAAAAGGAATTTGAGCCGATTAAAAAGCCGAAAAGGAATATATTTATGTAACAGTCTATATATAGTCTCTATATAATAGTCTCTATAGAAACATTCTTCTTTGCGGAAAGCTGTATAATGCTCCTGTAGTATTGCTGGTGTATGCT
>CANQHZ010000161.1 GCA_947623805.1 uncultured Lachnospiraceae bacterium
TGAGCCGCTTTGTCTATCACTATGCCTCCGCACTCAATAGTCTCGCCGTCCGCAAGCTGATTTGTACGCCGAAGTATTGCCTCCACCCGCGCCACCAATATCTTAGGACTGAACGGTTTCGATATATACTCGTCCACTCCAAGCTCAAAGCCCTGAAGCTCGTCCCTTTCGTCACTTCTTGCCGTCAGCATTATGATTGGTACTTTTGAGTAATTTCGCACCTCACGGCATACCTGCCAGCCATCAAGCTTTGGCATCATTATATCCAGTATAATCAAGGCTATGTCCTGATTTGCGAAAAATACATCAAGCGCCTCACTGCCGTCGCCTGCCTCCAATACCTCGTAATCATTCTTTATAAGGAAGTCTTTTACAAGCTTTCTCATTCTGCTCTCATCATCAACTACCAATATTTTAAGCTTATTCATGCTAATTCCCATCTTCCTCAATCAAAAGCTCTTTTTCCTTTTCGCGTATCGCCTGCTCTCGCTCCGAAAGCTGCTGCTCCCAATATGCGTATTTGTCCGTCAAAGCCCTCTCATAATTGAGCACTGTTGGGGTCGAGCCCATATACGTTATGATAAACATAAGCACTACAAGCGCCAGCAGCACTATATTGGCGCCTATTGATATACGTTTTGTAATGCGCTCTTTTTTGGGCGGCTGAGACCTCCTTGCCTGACTGACTGCCTTTACTTTCTCTACCGCGGGCGCTGTGCTCTCTCTTATGTTGTATACCCCCTGAACGGGTATGTTCGGCAGTTCCTCATGCATATCAGGCGCTTCCAAAAGGCAGCTTTGCAGCTTTTTCAAAAACGCATATCCTACCGGTGTCTTAAAAACACGGTTTTCCACTGCCTTTTTGTATACCGCGTAAATCATATTTGTATTTTTATAATCAAGCCTTCCCTCGAGATTTCTAATCCTTACCGCTTCTGTCTGAGCAAGCTGCGCGTCATTTTCAGTGCCAAATTGAAAGCCGTCAACTATTAAATCGGTTTTTTCCGCCATTCAAGCAACCCTGCCTTTACATATCCTCTATAATCTTATATGTGTCAGCATAAAGCTCATCAAGCTGACTCATCTCGGACGCAATATCTAAATTCTGGCTCCTCAACTTCTCCACCATGGGAATAAGAAGCTCATAAATTCTGTTTATGCCAAGGTTTGAAACAAATCCTTTCATAGTATGCGCCGCCTTGAAAGCATCATTGCAATTACCCTCGGAATATGCTGCTTTTAGCTTCTCATAGCTTGTGTCGTCAAGAAATTTCTTAAGGCATTTTTTGTAAAGCGCCTCATTGTTCAAAAAGCGCCGCATAGTGCCGTCTATGTCAAAACCCTTGCTTTCCAAAAAGTCTTTCTCGCTTTTTTCCATATACATCTCCCCTTTAATATGTATCCTGCATCAGACCGCTCACGTCCAAAATAAGGGCTATGCTGCCATCGCCGAGCTGAGTACAGCCCGATATGCCATGTACCTTTTTGACATATGAGGGTATCGGTTTTACAACTATTTCCTGCGTGCCTATAAGCTCGTCAATCAGCACGCAAAGCGTGTTGTTTTCATATTCAAGCAGCAGCATAACGCCGTCTTCAATATTTGTGACCGCATCCTTTAGATGGTACTTCTGGCTGAGGCGCAGCATAGGATAACATTCGCCGCGTATCATTATATATTCTTCGCCATTTGGCTCATGTATCAGGTTATCATCGGTAACTCTTATAAATTCCTTGATTGCCGAGGTTTCCATGACAAATTTCGTGTCGCCGTTGCGCATTACTATGCCGTCGATAATCGCCATGGTAAGGGGAATTTTCATTGTCATAACTGTGCCTTCACCCTCTATCGAGTCGATATCGAGCGCGCCGCCGATTTTTTGTATATTTTTGACTACTACATCCATACCCACGCCGCGTCCCGAAAACTCTGTGACTTTCTCCTTTGTCGAAAAACCGGGATATGTGATAAACTGGAAAATCTCCTTGTCGCTGTAATCGCTCTCCGCGCGGTTGTAAGGAATGATGCCGTTTTCCCATGCTTTTTTGTACAGCTTACTGCGGCTTAGACCTTTTCCGTTGTCCTTGACGGATATGCATACCTTGCCGCCCTCATTTTTTGCCTCAAGAGTGACTTTCGCCTTTTCGGTCTTGCCTGACGCCTCTCTTTCCTCCTTAGTCTCAATGCCATGGTCTACGGAATTTCGCACAAGATGCATAAGCGGGTCTGAGATATTTTCAATGATGTTTTTGTCTACCTCTGTGGTATCGCCTATCATCTCAAATTCGATGTCTTTATCGAGCTTACGCGACATGTCGAACACTGTCCTGTTCATCTTCTGGAATGTGTTCGTAAGCGGCATCAGTCGCATTGACATAATGAGCTCCTGCATTTCCGTCGTAATCTTGGAAAGCTGCGATGCCGCCTTGTGAAAGTTGGACAGGTCAAGGTTTGGCACCTGTAAATCAGGATTTTGAAGAACGACCGACTCCGCTATAACCATCTCGCCCATGAGATTCATGAGTTGGTTCATCTTCTCTATATTCACGCTCATAAATGACTGCTTATGCTCTTTTTTCTTCTTGGGCTTCGTTATCTGTTTTGCCCTTCCTGCCTCTTTCTGAATGACGTAATCACCCGGCTGCGGCTCTGCCTTTGCGCTGTCCGCACCTTGCACTGCGCCCGTCTCCTGCTCGACAGGCACTGCGGATATAGGCGCTTCCGAAAAGCCCATGTCAAACTCCTGCCTGCTGCATTCAGATATGTCAATCGCCTTAATCTCTGAAGTGGTATCAAGCAGTTCACGAAGCTTTTCCACTGTAAAATTGCCTCGCACAAGCATACGGAAACCGTCATCGAGTATTACGTTTGACGAATCTTCGTTCGTCAATATATCGTCCGGCGAATAGTGCATGTTTTCCGTATATTCCTTTAATGCATAAGCTGCCGAATACGCGCGGAGATTACACATCTGCGTGTCGGAATTGTATGTGATTCTTATACGGAAACACTTCTCGTCACCTGAAACCTGCGGCGCTATATAAAACTGGTTCGGACCTAAATTTATGCCGCCGCTGCTCTCTGCTTTGGGGGCTTCCGGTTTCTTTTCAGCCGCTGAAACCGCGGTTGTCTCCGCGCTGTCGCCCTTTAAACGCCCGAGAAAGCCATCCATCAGCTTTATGAGCTCCGAATTGTCCCCGTCAGGGTCATTCCCGTCTTTTATTTTTTCCATCTCACCGTTTATAAAATCAAGCACCTGAAAAATAATGTCGGTAAGCTCGATATGCGGCTCATCTATGCCAAGATTTTCTCTGAGAAAATAGAATATGTCCTCCAGCTTGTGCGACACTTTCATGATATTGTCGTACATCATAACGCCTGATGAACCCTTTATTGTGTGCATTATCCTGAATATTTCATTGATATTGTTCTCGTCAAAAGCATCGTCGTCCTTTGTTTCAAGTATGATTTCCTCAAGCTTTTCCAATAGCTGCCCGTTTTCATAAAGGTACATATCAACCATGCCATCTACGCTAAATTCTTCAGCCATATATCGGTACTCCTTCCGCTTTCCACTTCAAAAGCCTTTTATCATAATTAATATTTTATATCCAATCCGCACAATAGTCAATCTTTTCTAAAATTTTTAAAATTTTTAAAATTTAATTAAAAATTTTTCCTTATTTGTTTGACTTTTCATGCTTTTGTAATTATAATAGTGCTTGTTAATAATTTTGTAACAAATATGTAAGAATTTTGTAGAAACTTGCTGAAAATGCAAAATTAAGCCGCTAATGTGGCATGGGGGATAATATATTTATGAAGAAAAGCATCTATACATATTCATTGATACTGATGTTTGTATTTTCAATGATTTTAGCGCCTGTCACCGTATGCGCGGAAGAAGAAATTGTATTGCCGGAGCCCGAGGCAGCCGAGCCGGTCGCGACAATCCAGCCGCTTACAGGCGCGTCTCTTTCTGTGGACATACTTCCTACAAGCCTCACGGAAGAATTGTACACATATCTTGTTGACAGCTTTACCGTAGGTGCCATCGATGTAGACAAATACAACCAGATTTTAAACAGCGGCATGATTTCGGAAAATGCTTTTTTTGCAAATTCCGTGTTTGTCGGCGATTCAATTACAGTGGGATTCAAGGAATATTGCGAGAGCCATAGCGACTCGATAATGACAGATTCGACATATTTCCTCGCAAGAGTAAGCTGCTCGGCAAGAGTCGCGATATCCGCAAGCGCATTGACAAAACACTCGAGCATAATGCCTATTTACAACGGAAAAGCTGAATATATAGAAAACGCAATCGCCCAGATGAATGATGTAAACAAGGTTTTCATCTGTTTCGGTGTAAATGATTTAAGCATAACCTCGCCCGAGGGATTTATCCAGAGTATGCAGACACTTATCGCACGCATACTCGAAAAAAGACCCGACGTCAAAATCTACATAATATCCGTTCCGTGCGTTATGTCGAGCGTATCTTCAAACGGGCTCAACAACTACAATATCCAAGTGGCTAATATTCTTCTACAAGATATGTGCCAAACATCGGGATGGGGATACATCAATCTGTCCGAATACCTGATGGACAGCCAAATGGGACTTAAGGCCGAGTATACCTCTGACAACTACGTCCACGAGAACAATAAAGCGTATGCCGTGTGGAACAAAGTCCTAAAGGGATATGCTTTTTCTGAAATAATCAAATAATATGCGGCATAATTACCAGATATTAAAATAAGAGATTATCGTACTTATTGCGACAACCTCTTATTTATTATCTCATTTAAAAATTGCGAAACCCTATTCAAAGGCATAGGTTTAAATAGGCATTTGCAAAACTTTTTTCGATAACATAGATTTAAATAGACATTTACAAAACTTTTTTCGATAACATAGAATTTAGGCAAAATATATAAAATAAGCGGCGTCTCGCGCAGCGCCTAGCCGCGTTTTTATATATTTTGCCTAAATTCGGCCGGTTTAGAACCCAATTCGCAATTATCCATTACCGTCTTATTATTTTAACTTTGAAAAATTCATAAACCCCTCGTCTGAACTCTGCTCAGATGAAACAAGCCTGACTACCACAAACTTTTTGCCGTTCTTTATAGCTTTCTCAAGTTTTTCTTTTCCCGCATGTAAACTCCACGCACCATTATTCTCATCTACCGCAATCTCACCATTGTCAACGCCAACCGCCCCCGAACCACCAAAAATTTTTATTGACGACGGGTTAAGCTCCACCAGCTTTTCAAACGCGCCTTTTTTGTATTCCTCAAGCCTTGACAATATCTCATCCGCAAGCTCAATCGGCGCAGCGTTTGTGCTCTCTATGACAAGATTATAGTTGCTCATGTCGTAGTAATCTATGCCATATATTTCCTTGTAGCGCACTGTTTCAAGCCTCTGCCTGTTAATAAGCGCTTTCCTGCACTCCTCCTGCGAATTATAGGATTCTGAATTGGCACGCACGCTGTCGTTATATACCCTGCGGCTCGCTTCGTCTATATCCGTAATGACAAACACCTTGAAACTCCTTGGCGCAAAATGCCACGCAAGACGCGAGTCAAACACTATCATATCCTTTTCCTCGCCTATTTTTGTGGTAGTGTCGTCTATCATCTTGTCAACAGAACGGTCGCCCTTACTTGCCGCCTCAT
>CANQHZ010000162.1 GCA_947623805.1 uncultured Lachnospiraceae bacterium
GCCAGGGTTCAAAACGCTGTTGCAGCCTATTTCCACGTTGTCGCCGAGCATTGCGCCCATTTTTTTCAAGCCTGTTTCGATGCTGCCAGAGCTTGATTTTACTACGACAAGGCTTTTGTCGCTCTTTACGTTTGAGGTTATCGAGCCCGCGCCCATATGCGCTTTGAAGCCGAGTATGCTGTCGCCGACGTAATTGTAATGCGGCACTTGGACTTTGTTGAATAAAATCACGTTTTTAAGCTCTGTGGAATTGCCGACTACCGCGCCCTTTCCTACTATCGCATTGCCGCGAATGAACGCGCAGTGGCGTATTTCCGCGTCTTCGTCTATTATGCAGGGACCGTTTATGTATGCCGTCGGGGCTACCGTCGCGGATTTGGCTATCCAAATGTTTTCTCCGCGCTTTTCATACCTGTCTTGCGGCAGTGTGTTGCCAAGCTCGACAATATATGCGCTGATTTTCGGCAGCAGCTCCCACGGATATGTCGCACCTTCAAAAAGCGGCGCGGCGATTGTTTCAGTTAAATCGTATAGGTTTTTTATCTGCATTTGTTCCATGATAATAATAATCCTCCATTTTAGGCGTTTCCTTTATTATATATCGAATTTAGCCATAAGTACAGCCCTATAAAAAATCATTTAACAATCATTCATCTGAAAATCACTGTTCTCCTGCCCCTATGAGCAAATCACAACGCCCCTCTATCCGATATGCCGAAAAATACCGCTCCTCCAATGGAACCCAACGCTCGCTGAAAACCGTAGCCTGTGTTTCGCCGTTACGAAGCAAAATTCTTTCCATCTGCTCGTGAGCGGAAATACTCAAAAAAATGTGCAAATCATACGCATCCCACAATGCCAGATGACAGCTATACGAACCTTCCACAATATTTAACGCACAAGCACGTGTTTTAACAGGCGGTTTCAATGACTGCGTCCTGCAGTCATACAGTCATACATATTTTCAGTCATGCTGCGCTTTCGTTCAGGATATTTTTTTCACATTCACATATATACCGGCGCCAAGATCAGGCATATATTTTATGATTTTTTCCAATCCCAATAATATATCATCATTTATAATTCCATTATCCAGACACTGCTGCATCTGCGCATGTGTAAAGGGTTTTGCAAAATATGAGCCTTGAGCTATTATCTCAAAGCCTGCTCTTATCACTTCATCCGCCAACATATCTTTATCGTACGTTCTGCGTCGCTGCATTTTTTGCATCTGCGCGCTTTGTTCATGCACATCTTTTATCATTCCAAGTTCAATGGCAATCAATCTATGTAGTGAATTTGCATTGGGCACATTAATGTGAAGCACAGTGTTCATTCCACATATCTGACTAATTTGTTCAAGCATCACATGCGGATCATCCAGTTCATGCAACACTGAGCTCAAGATTATATAGTCAAATTCTATGTTCAAATCCTTTATTTTATCCACTGCATTTTCAAAGAAGTCCTGCAGCACGATGATATCTCTTCCTTCTTTTGCTGCGATAGCTGCGGCATTATCGGCAAATTTGGAACTTGGTTCAACTATAACTATTCTTTTGTAATCTTTATAATCCAAAAAATACGGAGCCATACCGCAGCCAATTTCCAAAATGTTGTCATGTTTATATTTATTGCATTGCTCTATTACCACTTTTTTTCTAATTTTGACCATTGTACTTTCAAATGGTTCTTCTGTATATTTATTTGAATATTCATCAATATCTCTCATGCCAAGCTCCTCCTACAACGTTATTGAGTACATTTTATTTGTATAAGTGTCTGTATTAAATCCCTCCTTGTACATGCCAAGGCTTTCATTATAGACTCTTCCATGTTCAAAGGACGCTGTTCCATATGATAAGTATCTAAATCCAGTTTTTTTGGCTTCCTCTATCAATTTAAAATATAAAAATTCGTTAGGATTATATGCAAGATAATCTTTTCTGCTCGCCAAATATTGTGTATGGAATACTTTTTTGTTACAAAAATCCCACACCATACTTCCAGCTATCAGCTCATCATCCAAAAACACTCCAAAGAAATGGGTGACATCCTTTAATCTGACATTTTTAAAATCACTAAGTTCTTCATATGAGTGAAGCGGTTCCTTATTAAATTTTTTCATGTTATCTGATAATACATCATAAAAAAGCTTTACGTCATTATCTGATACCAGCTCTTTAAATACCAGATTTTCTTCACACGCCTTTTTTAGCTTTCTTCTCCTAAGCTTATCAAAATTCTTTTCATACCCTTCATGTATAGTCGATAAATCTATATAAAATCCTATTTCGGAATTAACATCAAATCCTCTTAGCTGAAAATAATAATCCAGCAATTCATTTCTCCGTTCTTCGTTGCGATAAAGCCAATGCGGCATGCTTATTCTGACTTCTTTATATCCTTGTTCTTTAAAATGCTCCATCATCTCGTCAAAAATCCAATTATAATTTGACGTAGAAGCATATGATTTTCTGACAATAAGTCCGCCATATGTGCTTCCCTGATGTGATATCAGCAGCCTGCCATTATCGGCCTCGTTAGCGGGCATAACGGCAGCCAGCACATCATTTTTAAAAAACAGCATTGAATGATCCGTAAATTTCCCCTTAGCATGATAATTTAAAAAATTTCTTGTCTGGAGAAAATTGCCATTAATGCTGTCATTAAGCACTAAATCATCCCATGCTTTTTCATACTTTTCTTCATAACAAACTATCATATTTACTTATCCCTTAGCTTATCAGCCACTGATTTCATTATTGCAATCATAATTTTTCAATATGTTTGCCAAGCCCGTATTTTTATTCAACTACAGCTTAACAAGTTTTGCTCTGTCATGTTCATTATACCGCTAAGACACCGACGTTGTAAAGGTTGATTTTTTGCGACTCTACGACTCTGTCTGCAGGTATTTTTCAATCAGTTTTGGCTGTATCAACGGGTATGTCCAGTTTTTGGGCAGTTCGTTCATAAGAGTAACTCTTTCTATTTCATGCACAAGAACACCCGAAAATTCCATTATTTCCGCAAAGCATAACAAGCCAAACGATTCTTCTCCTGTTTCATTTGCAATGGTTTTACCTGTCACTGAATATACGCATATCGGTTTGATGTCAAATTTAACAGCGCCTGTTTCCTCACGAAGCTCTCGCGCAGCAGTTTCCATGATTGTCTCCCCTGCTTCCCGATGTCCTCCAGGGACTTCGTATGTATTACGTTCCTTGTGTTTGCAGAATACCCATTTACCGCCGCTTTTTGAGATAATAACCGCGAATTTCAGCAGCGCGTCATCAACTGTATCATAAAATTTTACTTTCGGCATATTGCTTTTCGCCTTAGAAATATCTTTCTTCATAAATAAATCCTCTCTTATTTTTTTCTAAATAATGATTGTTTTAATGGCATATTATAACATGATTAAGTTTCTCCTTCAACGCGTTTTTGTATATTACATTATTTTTATAAAAATAAAAACATACCGCACAAATCTCCCCACTAAAACGTTATACTTAACAGAGGGGGGAAAAGCGTGTGTCTATGGATTTTGATGAGCAATACGATAAAATTTACAAATACTGCTATTACAGGCTGAAACGATGCGAGCTTGCGGAGGACGTGACGCAGGAGACGTTCCTGCGTTTTTTTGAGAGCCACGGATATAAAAGCTATGGCAAAAGCCTGCAATATCTTTACACGGTTGCCAGAAACCTCTGCATAGATGAATACAGGAAAAAGACTGCCGAACCGCTTGCAGACGAACCTGTCATGGAGTCGGGGGACAGCGAAATCATAGTGCGTGTAGCACTTAGGGAGGCGCTTACCGCCTTAGATGAAGACGAACGCGAAATGCTCTTACTGAGATACGCAAATGAAGTTCCCGCCTCGGTCATAGGAAATATATACGGCATATCCCGCTTTTCAGTCCACAGAAAAATAAAAGCGGCAATAAGAAAACTGAAAATGAAACTGGAAGATTGAATATTAACACGGAAAACGGAGGTGAGTTACATTGAAAAAGAACTTATCGACAGAAATCAAAGCGGCGTATGAAGCGCCCAAACCGTTGAAAAAAGAAACGTTTTTGAGGAATTTCAGGCAGCGTGAAATAAGCGACCTTGACTTTATCATAATACAGGCAGGCTATGTTAGAAAATCGTCTTTGCTTATTTCAGCGCTTGCGCTTTTCGCGGCGGCGGTATTAACGCATCTGTCCAAAGACAATATGCTTTTTGTGATGTCGGCATTGATGCCATACGCGGCAACTGGCATTATCTCTGAGGGTATGCGCTCACAAGCCTGCAACATGGCAGAACTTGAAATGAGCGCGCGCTTTTCTCCCAAAAGCATAATGCTTGCGCGGATGGGCTATGTCGGCGGGGCGCATATGCTTGCGCTTGCCCTGCTCACACCATTCTGCCGTATGGCTGTGCATACTACTCTCCTGCAGACAGCGCTTTATCTGCTTGCCCCATATATGGCAACGACAGCGCTCAGTCTCAGACTGATAAGGGCTGCAGGCGCAAAGGCGGGCGAATATATAAGCCTTGCGGCGGCTGTGATGGTAAGCGCAGCGGAAATCGTGTGTGTTAAAAGATGGTATTCCCAAATCGCGGATTTTTGGCAGATATCCTTCCTGATAATCATATTGCTTACGGCAGCGACATACCGGGAGGCAAAAATAATGCTCAGGCGCAGCGAAATAGTATAAGAAAGTAAAGCAAAAATAATGCTCAGACGCAGCGAAATAGTATAAGAAACGGAGGTAAAAAATGGAACTTGTAATAGACAGACTTACAAAACAGTATGAAAACAAAATCGCAGTAGACCGCATTTCTGCGCGGCTTGGAATTGGCGTATGCGGTCTGCTTGGCGCAAATGGGGCGGGCAAAACGACACTCATGCGAATGATATGCGGGATTTTAAAGCCCACGGGCGGCACAGTGACATTTGACGGCTTGGAGACAGGCGCGGAGGAATACCGCGCGGCTCTTGGCTATCTGCCGCAGGATTTCGGGTATTACCCAAGCTTTACGGGGAGGGATTTCCTGCTCTATATGGCGGCTCTGAAAGGACTTAGCCGCTCACACGCAAAGCGCAGGACAAAAGAGCTTTTGGAGCTTGTGGCGTTAAGCAGTGACGCGGCGGACAAAAAGATAAAAACCTACTCGGGCGGCATGAAACAGCGCCTCGGCATAGCTCAGGCACTGATAAACAGTCCGCAGCTTATAATCCTTGACGAGCCGACCGCGGGGCTTGATCCAAGGGAGCGTGTGCGTTTCCGTGACCTTATCGCAGAGCTTGGGAAAGAAAACATAGTGCTGCTCTCGACGCATATAGTGTCGGATATAGAGCATATCGCGGACACTGTTCTTATAATGAAAGACGGACAGCTTATTTTCAACGGCGTGTGGGACACAGGAAAATCGGGTTTGGAAGAATTTTATTTGGAACAGATTGAAAAGCATTAATGAGCGGAGGAAAAGCATATGAATAATTTTAAAACCCTGTACTTATATGAAATGAAAAAACTGTTGAGCCGAAAGCTTGTATGGATTAGCTGGCTTATTATACTGCTGCTCGAAGTGGCGGTCATAATATCACCGTTTATCGGCGA
>CANQHZ010000163.1 GCA_947623805.1 uncultured Lachnospiraceae bacterium
GCAAGTTCATGAAAACGTGGTAGGGAAATGAGTGTGGTTATGGTAGAATATGAATGAAACAAATTGAAAGTTGGTTGAGGTAACTATATGGAAAGAAGCATAAAATGCAAACCAAATAATTTGTGCATCGCGATATTCACGCTTTGTTTGTCGGTAAGGTTTATAGAATATTTTTTGATTGAAACAGATCAAACGGTTGTTGGTGAAAATGTGCTTCATAAAGTCGCAGGAATTATTATATTAGCATTGGCATTGAAAAAGATAGAGCTGTCATGGAGTGATATTGGATTTCAAAGAAACGGTTTTGGGAGCAGTATTTTGAAAGGTTTGCTATTTTCGCTAAATGGTGCGGACGAATTGCAAATTGTCCGGGTTATGGTTGCTCAAATTATTTTGTGTTGGCAATTTATTATTACGGGAACAGACGGGGAGATAAATAAATTCCTGATTTTGAGGAGGTAATTCCATGGCATTTCAACTGAATAGTGTCGTGCCTTGGGGCAGAAACATGGAAGAATATATACGGATGTTTCGGTTGAACGAAAGTGACCTGTCGAGAAGGATAGCGGGCTTCGGAGACGGTCCGGCATGTTTTAACTGCGAGATGACAGAGAGAGGCGGCAGCGTAATTTCGTTTGATCCAATTTATCAGTTTTCTAAGACAGATTTAGAAAAACGAATTGAGGAAGTCAGAGTTATCGTTATGCGGCAAATGAGTGAGAATATGGATAACTATGTATGGAAGCATATCAAAAATCTGGATGAGCTGGAATTTACCCGTATGTCTGCAATGAGAAGGTTTTTGTCTGATTATGAAAAGGGAAAAGCAGAGGGACGCTATGTATTTCATGAACTGCCAGACAGGTTCATATACGATGATGATCATTTTGACATAGGGCTAAGCTCTCACTTTTTGCTGATGTATACGTCTTTAGGGTATGATTTTCATATTGCGTCCATGACCGAAATGCTTCGCGTATGCAAAGAAATCAGGATTTTCCCGATCGTGGACTTAGACGCTCATGAGTCTTTTTTAACCGAGAAGGTTATAGATTATTTCAAAAAAGACTACAAAGTTGAAATTGTGAAAACGGAATATGAGTTTCAAAAGGGAGAGAATCAACTTTTGATTATCGGAAAGTGAGCGTAAAGGTTTCTGTTATGACGGAAAAATAATATGAACCAATGGTTTTGTTAAAAATGCAAAAGGCTCCGAAGGCGGAAATAGAGCGGGCAAAAGCATATCGTAAGGATTATTTGGAAAGGGTGTGTGGGAAATGAGAAAGAATTTAATGAAAATTTGATAGAAATGTGAGCGTGATTGTGGTATTCTATACACAATACAAATTGCTATAGGCAAAGGAGCAATGTTATCGTGAAAAAAGCATTTTTATCTTTTGTTGTTATCTTTACTCTTGTTTTTTCCTTATGTGCTTGTTCAGGGCAAGATTTAGAGGACATGACCTATGGAGAAGGCGATGGGTATGCAACCATAGTATGGGGTGACAAGACCTATGTACCATACGGCGCATTATCTGATGAATATGGTGAGCGTGGAAAGCAAATTGGAATCGTAGATGGAGATAAGGATGACAGAGTTTATGAATTAAAAGGGTATTCGGTTGACGAATGGATTGTAAATTCGTTTCCTCACGATGGGGCTATGCTGTTAAGAGAAGTAAATGTCACAGACATACCCGACGGTTGGCAGTCAGAATACGAATGGAACAAATAAATTCCTGTTGCCTAAACAACCATTATTACAATCACAACTGAATAGACAACACAGCGTCAGAGCGTATAGAAAACAGTCTATGCGCTCTATTTTTATGTAAAAGAGCAGAGAATGAAGAAAGCTAGTCAGCCCTTGAACGTGTGGAGCAGAACGAGGGATAGTGTCAAGATTTTTTCGCAAAAGCATATATAAAGATGTAATTGACAATATGGCATATTTGCCATATACTGTGATTGAGGTGGTAGTATGGCAAAATTTGAGGTGATATTTTATGAAAAGGAAAATGGGGATGTTCCTGTTGAAGATTTTTTGAAAAGCCTAGACAGAAAAATGCAGGTTAAAATATCTGGCATCATAGGCATTTTGCAGGAGTATGGAACTTATTTACGCGAACCTTATAGTAAACATTTAGAGGATGGAATATTTGAACTTCGAGGTAAATTAGGCAATAATATTTCAAGAGTATTATATTTTTTCTGTTATGACGGAAAAATAATATTAACCAATGGTTTTGTTAAAAAAACACAAAAGGCTCCGAAGGCGGAAATAGAGCGGGCAAAAGCATATCGTAAGGATTATTTGGAAAGGGTGTGTGGGAAATGAGAAAATTTGATGATTTTTTAAATGAGCGGTTACAAGATGAAGAATTTAAAAAAGAATATGAGGATATGCAACCAGAATTTGATGTCATAAGGGCTATTATAGATGCAAGAATTTCACAAAACCTTACACAGAAAGAATTGGCACAGCGCACGGGAATCAATCAGGCGGATATCAGTAAGTTGGAGCATGGAACTAGAAATCCATCTATCAATCTTTTAAAAAGATTAGCAGAAGGCATGGATATGGCATTAAAAATCGAATTTATTCCAAAGCGAAATATTTAGAAATGGTTTTTTATAGAAATAAAAGATTTTAGTAGATAGTGTCAAGATTTTTTTTGCAAAAACAGTTTCGACCGTTTGGTGGCTGCTAGTCAGCCTTTGAACGTGTGGAGCAGAACGAGGGCAGACAGCAGAATAAAATGCAGAACAGAGGAAAACGGAGGGAGGAAGAAATTTAATAGGAATTTTATTGTAAAGATAAACGTTTTTTTGTATAATTAAAGTGTAACGAGAATGGGATATATCATATCTTGTACCATAAGTTTTTAGAAATCGAGGTGGTAAGGTGTCAGACGACACAAAGCAGACACAGGAAGTCAATGGGACACGTCCCATGGCAAAGCGTACCGCGAAAAACAGTGTGTTCCTTGATCTTTTCCAGGATAAAAAGAACTTGCTGAAATTGTATAAAACATTGCACCCGGAGGATACGGACGCAACAGAGGACACGTTGGACATTGTAACGATAGAAAATGTTTTGACAGATAATCTCTATAATGATCTGGGCATAATGGTGGGTAACAACAGGCTGCTTTTGTTGTTGGAAGCGCAATCGAGTTGGACGGTAAATATTTTGATCAGAATACTGCTGTATTTAGCACAGAGTTATCATGAATATTTTGAAAGGACATCACAAAGCCTGTATAAAAGTACAAAAGTCAAAATGCCCAAACCGGAATTATATATCATTTATACAGGAAACAGGGGCAGGAAACCCGATACGATATCGCTGTCCAAAGAATTTTTTGACGGTGCAGATGTAGATATTGAGGTAAAAGCAACAGTTATTTATGAGAGCGACACAGAGGATATTATCAATCAATATATCATTTTCTGTAAGGTTTTTGACGAACAGAGAAAGCTGTATGGAATGACAGAGCAGACAGTTAGAGAAACGATCCGTATTTGCAAGGACAGAAATATTCTGAAAGAATATCTGATGAACAGGGAAATGGAGGTTGTAACTATTATGATGAGTTTATTTGATAATGAGCAGATCATGAAAACATATTGGAAAGATATGGAAAATACTCTTGCCCACAAGAAAGACAGAGAAACAGCCGAAAGATTGATAAAAAAAGGTAAAATGTCATTGGAGGATATTGCAGATTGCGTTCCTGCATTATCCTTTGATGAATTAAAGGAGATTGAAGCTGAGGTTATGCAGTTAGCGTAATAGGCAAAACAATTTCATATCAAAATCACAGCCTAAAGGCGCATGGAACAGTAAATTGTAAACCATGCGCCTTTTTTGCGTTCAAAGGAGGGATATGAGCGGCAATATCCAGACCGACATCGCAGGGCAGATGCCGCCCTGCTTGCAAAAGTTTCCACTTGTGATATGTACACTGGGGGAAAAGACAAGTATAATCAAGTTGTTTATATTTGAAGAGTTCGCGAAGCATATCAGGAGTGTGTAAAGAACATGAAAAAAAGAAAAAACATAGGCTGGAAATGATAAGAGTCTTATAGGATTTCTATATGAAAATCGTGATGCATGCAATCTTTGATCGACTGTGCATTCTGCAGGTCTTCCATGAGTAGAAAGCAGTAGTACGCATAGTATGCGGTCACGGATGCGCGGGAGGTGTCGTTATCCGGCGTCTGGCATAGATAGGCGTAAAAAAAGCCGGTAAAATATACGGAGCTCTTGATATAAGGCAGCATAGGGGCAAGGGCTTCGATCTCGCGGAAGCGCTTTTCCCTATATAAATGCCGCGTGTATATCCCGATTGTGACCGGAAGGAAACGGTTTCTTTCCAGTACATCCATAGCGTCGCTGATGCAGTATCGGATCAGCTGATAAAAACAGGTGAATCCTTCTGCCGGGGAGGAGTCGGCGTACAGATTGCACAATGCGTTCAGGATAGAGATGTCCATCCACGACAGGCAATATTTTGAGATGTGTTCAAAGCGGAAATCAGGCTGTGTGATAGACAGAGCGTTTTGAAACAACGCGATGTTGTCGGCATCATCGGGCAACAGTGAGGTCTTCTGATAAAGAAGAAACTGAAAGTACAGGGAATCACAGGGGGAGCAGAGCTCCTCCAGCTCGCGGATATAGGCTTGCCGCAGCTTCGGCTGGGTATTGCGCAGCTTCAGGATGCGGTTCTGCAGTTCTTGCAAATGTGTTTCCGTTGTATTGCCGTAAAAGTTGAGAACACGGTCTGAGATGCCCAGGCGTTGCAATAGCGTCTGGGAAAGAATGATACTGGGCTGGAGCGTATCGTTTTCAATTTTGGACAGCTTGGATTTGCTGCAAAGTCCCTGGCACAGGGCAGTCTGTGAGATATGTCGCTCCAGGCGGAGCGATTGGATCAGTCTGCCCAGAGAGAGCGCATCGGGGGAGGAGAGATCGTAGACTCCGTCGGAAAGGGAAGGGGCTGTGTTCCTTTTGTATGGAAAGGATGGCAGCGGGATATCCGGGAGAGCGGAAACGACCTCCGGGAGGATAAGATCCAGATGCTTTTGCATGTAGTCTCTGCAGATGGTGGCGTAGCAGCTTCCTATGGCGTGTGCGGAGAAAAATGCTGTTTTAAAAAGGGTGCAGGCTTGCTCCTTATCGTCGGTGTAATAAAATCCGAGCGCGGTTAGAAAGGTCAGCTCGAGCAGAAGGCTGTCATCAAGTTCAATCGCCGCCTGATGTCGAAAATGGTCTGCGGTCTGTAGAGCCTTTTCGTAGTCATGGGCAGCGAGCAGATATTTGACATAGACAATTCCGTTTTCGGCAAGCAGATGATCCTTTTCCAGGTAGGAAAGGGGCATCTGCGTGAGATAGGATGCGATCTGCAAACACAGCTGTAATCCGTCAATCGACGACAATCCGTCAACAGACGGTATGCCGTCTGTTGACGGATGGGGCTGTCGCTTTAACGAATGAGAATTCGTGAAGCGGCAGCTTCTTTTTCTTCTTTTTTAGCATATAATCGAAGAA
>CANQHZ010000164.1 GCA_947623805.1 uncultured Lachnospiraceae bacterium
CACCACAGCATAAAAGGAAGTAACCGCGCTGTAAGCCGCCATAAGCTGCTTCGTATCATTAAGCTCCAAATAATCAATCAAAACCAAATCCCTCTGCATAATATCGCAGGGAATCATGCAAATCGCCTGAATAACCGCCAAAACCGCGCCAATCTTAATACTCTTGTCAGGATTATTTTTAAAAGCATAAAATAAATCAGAAATCCTGCACTCCATATTGCAGGCGGCGTGCAGATGCAGCAGGCACAAACCAGTTTGCAGCACAGCCGAAATCAGCTGCACCATAAAAGTCACCACATAATTCAGCACATACATCACAGGCGAAGACGTCGGAATAATCGCCGCGACAATATACGAAGCCGCATAAGTAATCAAATTCGATAAAACCATAGCCCCGATAAGCACGCCAGTCCGCCCGCTCATCTGCATACGCGCAAGCCGTTTAAGTTCCGCGTAACTCTTGTAATTTTCCATAAATAAACCCTCCCGTGTAAAGCTATTTAATAATAATACCACCTTTGAAATAATAACACAAGACAAAAAGCCTTGAATAAAACCCGTCTTTGGAATATAATAAATAAGTTAGAAAAATACCGAAAAGAGGGAAACACTTATTTATGGACATTATACTCAAATTAAAAGAAGAATTAAACGTGGAAAAATGGCAGGTAGAGGCAGCAGTAAAGCTTATAGATGAAGGCAACACCATACCGTTTATCTCACGATACCGCAAGGAAGTAACAGGCTCTCTTAACGACGAAGTGCTGCGAAACCTTAACGAGCGTCTGGGATATCTTAGAAATCTCGAAGAAAAGAAAGAACAGGTGCTCGGCAGCATAGAAGAACAGGGCAAGCTCACAGACGAGTTAAAGGAAAAAATTCTTGCCGCTGAAACAATGGTAGCGGTAGATGATTTGTACCTTCCATACCGTCCCAAGAGAAAGACAAGGGCAAGCGTTGCCAAGGAGCGCGGTCTTGACGGTCTTGCAGACATAATCCTTGCACAGACCACGCAAAAAAGCCTCATAGAAGAAGCCGAGAGCTACGTCAATCCCGAAAAGGAAGTAAAAAACGTAAAAGAGGCAATTCAGGGCGCAATGGACATCATAGCCGAGTCAATTTCCGACAACGCCGATTACAGAGCGTACATACGCGAGGCAACCTTTGAGGAGGGTAAAATCACAAGCCAGGCAAAAGACGAGAAAGCCCAAAGCGTATATGAAATGTACTACGCATTCGAGGAGGCGGTAAACAAAGTAGCAGGACACAGAGTATTGGCATTAAACAGGGGAGAAAACGAAAAAGTCCTCACAGTAAAAATAGAAGCGCCCGAGGAGCGCATTATCCGCTACCTTGAAACAAAAATAATAACAAACGACAACGAAAACACCACGCCCGCATTAAAGGAGACGATCCTTGACAGCTACCAGCGCCTCATCGCCCCCGCAATCGAGCGCGATATCAGAAATGAGCTCACGGAAAAGGCAGAGGACGGCGCAATAGCAGTATTCGGCAAAAATTTAGAGCAGCTCCTTATGCAGCCGCCAATCACAGGCAAAGTAGTTTTAGGCTGGGATCCCGCATTCAGGACAGGCTGCAAGCTTGCCGTAGTCGATGCCACAGGCAAGGTGCTTGACACCAAGGTAATTTACCCCACAGCGCCCCAGAACAAGGTCGAGGAATCAAAAAAGGAGCTTAAAAAGCTCATAGAAAAATATAACGTAAGCCTTATATCAGTAGGCAACGGCACAGCCTCACGCGAATCCGAGCAGGTAATAGTAGAGCTCATAAAAGAGCTTGACAGGCCAGTCCAGTACGTTATAGTAAACGAGGCGGGCGCGTCGGTATACTCTGCCAGCAAGCTTGCCACGGAGGAGTTTCCCAATTTTGACGTAGGACAGCGCAGCGCCGCATCAATCGCAAGGCGCCTTCAGGACCCGCTTGCCGAGCTGGTAAAAATTGATCCAAAATCAATAGGCGTAGGCCAGTACCAGCACGATATGAACCAGAAAAAGCTAAGCGATGCCCTCAACGGAGTTGTAGAGGATTCCGTAAACAAAGTAGGCGTAGACCTGAACACAGCCTCAGCCTCACTTTTGGAATACATTTCAGGCATAAACAAGACAATTGCCAAAAATATAGTTGACTACCGCGAGCAGAACGGCAGATTTGTCAACAGAAAACAGCTCCTGAAAGTAGCAAAGCTAGGCCCCAAGGCATACGAACAATGCGCGGGCTTTATGCGCATATCAGACGGCGACAATCCGCTTGACGCCACAAGCGTACACCCAGAGTCCTATGACGCCGCCCTGAAGCTTTTGGAAAAACTGGGCATTTCTATGGAAGAATTAAAGGAAATACAAAAAAGGTCAGCGCAGGCAAAAACGCAAAAGCCCCAAAAGCCAAAGAACGACAGCAAAAATAAAAAGAACAGCAAAGGCATAGTAATCAAAAACACAAACACAGCAATGGGCAAAGCCTTAGCAGCGGCAATGGGCGGAGCAGTCCTTGAAGCACAGACGACGGATAAAAATGACACAAGTGTCACAAATGACACCAATGTCACAAACGGACAAGCCGCAGGCAGCCTTGAAAAACGCGTGAAGGACAAGAAAAAGATGGCTCAGGAGCTTGGCATAGGCGAAATCACCCTCACCGACATACTAAAGGAGCTTGAAAAGCCCGCCCGCGATCCAAGAGCGGATATGCCTGCCCCGATACTTAGAAGCGACGTGCTTGATATGAAGGATTTAAAGCAGGGAATGATATTAAAGGGCACAGTCAGAAACGTAATCGACTTTGGCGCGTTTGTTGACATAGGCGTGCATCAGGACGGACTTGTCCACATATCGCAGATGACGGACAAGTACATCAAGCACCCTCTTGAAGCGGTAAGCGTAGGCGATATAGTAGACGTCAAGGTTCTTGACGTAGACCTTGGCAAAAAACGCATATCACTCACAATGAAGTTAAATGACAAATAAAATCCAAACAGCAACGCACCAAAAAACGCAGAAAGGCAGGAGCCTCAGATGGAAATAGAATTTGACGTAAAAGTAACAGCGTCTGCACTTTATGATTACCTTTTATACCATACCTTCAAAAGCGCTTCAGGAATGTTGGGTACAATTGTCGGCGCTCTTATGATAGTAGTTTTTGCCGCGACAAAATATCCGATATATCTGATTGCAGGCGTAGTCCTTATACTATACCTGCCCTGCACCCTGTTTGTCAGGGCAAACCGACAGGCACAAAACAATCCCGCGTTCAAAAAGCCGCTTCATTACAAAATGACAGACGAAGGCATAAGCGTAGCACAGGGCGAAAATGAGGAAAGCCAAAGCTGGGAAAGCTGCGTAAAGGCAGTGTCAACCAACAAAAGCATAATCCTCTACACCTCAAAATCAACCGCCTCAATCTTTCCCAAAAGCGATTTAGGCGAAAAAAAAGACGCGGTAATACAAATAATTTCAACCCATATGCCGCCTAAAAAGGTAAAAATAAAATAAAGGCGGCGTTTTTCACAGTTTTTATGTTTAATTTAAATGGAGATTGAAATGAAGGTAATAGAAACTTACAGTTCAGAGGAGACTTTTGAAGCAGGCAGGACGCTTGGGAAAACAGCAAAGGCAGGCGACATCTACACCTTAGACGGTGATTTAGGCGCAGGAAAAACAGTATTTACAAAAGGAGTAGCAGCAGGACTTTCCATAAAGGAGCACGTAAACAGTCCCACATTTACCATAATCCAGCAGTACGACACAGGCAGGCTTCCTCTGTATCATTTTGACGTCTACCGCATAGGCGACATAGAGGAAATGGACGAGATAGGCTACGAGGATTATTTTTATGGAAACGGCGTCTGCATTATAGAGTGGGCGCATCTGATAAATGAGCTCATTCCAGAAAACACCGCGCGCATAACCATAGAAAAAAATCCCGAAAAGGGCTTTGATTACCGCAAAATTACGATTTATTAGATTTGGAGGCTATATGAAAATTCTTGCACTTGACAGCTCAGGCTTAGTCGCGTCTGCAGCGGTCATAGACAACGGGCTCACGATCGCGGAATATTCCGTAAACTATAAAAAGACACATTCCCAAACCCTGCTCCCAATGCTTGACGAAATCAAAAAAATGACAGAGCTGGACCTGTCAACATTGGATGCAATAGCCATAGCCGCAGGCCCAGGCTCATTTACAGGGCTTAGGATAGGCTCAGCGACGGCAAAAGGACTCGCCCTCGCGCTGAATATTCCAATCATACCCGTACCCACGCTCGACGCTCTCGCATATAATTTATACGGGAGCGATAAGCTCATATGCCCTCTTATGGACGCCCGCAGAAATCAGGTGTACACAGGCTTATACGAATTTAAAGACAGCAGGCTCTGCATCCTTGAAAAGCAGTGCGCGGCGGACATAGCGGAAATATCAGAAAAAATAAACGCCCTAAACCGCGAAACAATATTTTTAGGCGACGGCAGCGCAGTCTACGCCGAAAAATTAAATGACCTGATAAAAGTAAAATTCACCTTCGCCCCCGCAAGCTGCAACAGACAGCGCGCGGCGTGCGTAGGCGCATTGGGCGAGGAGCTTTTCAAAAACGGCATAAGCCAGACCGCCGCCGAACACGCCCCCGAATATCTAAGGCTGTCACAGGCAGAAAGGGAACGGCTTGGGTGACAAAGCCAAGGTAACGCCTATGAAATACAAAATACGCCTTATGCAGGAAGCAGATCTTGACGCAGTCACGCGTTTAGAGGCAAGCTGCTTTTCTATGCCATGGACATACAGTGACTTCCAGGACATACTCACAAATCCAAACAGAATTTACCTGCTCGCCGAGCTTGAAAGTGAAAATGTACCGCAAAAAAATATAATCGGAGGCTGCGTTTTGACCGATATAATAGGTGAAGGGGAAATTTCAAACGTTGCAGTGTCCGAAACCTGCAGAGGCAATCACATAGCGCAGAATCTTCTCACAAAACTGATGGAAATCGGCGCAGCGCAGCGAAACATCACAGCCTTCACGCTTGAAGTAAGGAGCAGAAACACCCCAGCGATAAATCTATACAAAAAGCTGGGATTTAAAAGCGAAGGCATAAGACCGAATTTTTATGATAAACCCAAAGACGACGCCATAATAATGTGGAAAAGAAATAACAACAAATAAACGAAAGGCGGTTGATTAAGATACTAGACATATGTTTACTCGGCACAGGCGGAATGATGCCCCTGCCCTACAGGTGGCTCACATCGCTCATGGCAAGATACAACGGCACAGGCATACTGATAGATTGCGGCGAGGGCACCCAGATAGCCATGAAAGAAAAAGGCTGGAGCCCCAAGCCCATTGACATAATGTGCTTTACCCACTATCACGCAGACCACATATCAGGGCTTCCTGGCATGCTCCTCACCATGGGCAACGCAGAAAAAACAACCCCGCTTTTGATGATAGGCCCCAAAGGGCTTACCCGCGTGGTGAATGCGCTCAGGGCAGTAGCCCCAGAGCTTCCCTTTGAGCTTGAAT
>CANQHZ010000165.1 GCA_947623805.1 uncultured Lachnospiraceae bacterium
GATAACCGCTTTACGGTGTACGGAATCCGTGACTTGGGTACGGAACTTTCGCCTATCACAATGCTTGTAATGATGGAGAGCATACAGAACCGTATCATAGCAAACGGTAAGAGGGGCATTGCAACATGGCTCTATATTGACGAGTTCCATGTGCTGTTAAATTCGGAGTATTCCGCTAAGTATTTACAGCAGTTATGGAAAAAAGTGAGAAAACAGAGCGGCTTGTGTACTGGGATCACGCAGAATATTATTGACCTGCTGCAGAATTACACGGCGACAACCATGCTTGCAAACTCGGAGTTTGTGGCGCTCTTAAAACAGGCGAACACGGACAGTTCACGAATGGCGGAGGTAATCGGCGTGTCGGAGGCGCAGCTGCGGTTTGTTACCAACACATCAAGCGGAATGGGGCTTATGAAATGCGGCAACGTGGTAATCCCGTTTGACAACACCATTGAGAAAGGGACGGACCTCTATAACCTATATAATACTAATATTTATGAGAAAATCGCAATGCAGAAGAAAAAGGAAGATGTGTATTCCCCAGAAAATTCTGATTGACATATTTTCGTGCTTGTCGTAATATAATAATAAAGACGGACAACTTGAGTGTCAGTCAAAGCGTTGACATAAGGTGTTGTGCCAGAGGGCAGTGCCTTACGAGCTTTGAATGGGTTTGACGTTTACCGCATTCTGGCTAGGCTGCAATGCATTTTTGCATATGCAGTTGAAAGAAAACGTCAGGAAAAGCTCTGCGAAAGCAGGGCTTTTCCTGTTTCAAAAGGGAAAGAGGTAAGTCTGATGCGTAATGTGTATGACTGCGTGGAGGCTTTTGGAAAACTGCTGGATAAAGAATACCATTTAGTGCTGGGAAGAAAAAATAAATCTGTTTCATTACAGATAAATTTTGACAAAAAAGAGTGTTTCCATTTAATGGGACTTCAATATCTGACAGACAGGCCGGAGTTAGTCCATGACAGGGGAAAAATATTTGATGCAATAAGGGAACGCCGGATAACGGCAGAACAGATCCAGTCGTCTGACCTGTATTACAAGATTGCAGACAGGGTAGATATGTTCCCGCTTCTGGAAAGCATGATTGACAGCAATGATACAATCTTTAAGTACAACCGGAAACTCAATGCTTATTCGGTTATTAAAGCGGATTATATTATGAAAAACAATGCAGAAGGAAGAAATATTTTTTTGTTCCTGACAGAGAATGGAGAGGAAGGAAGATATTTCTGCCGTTCATTTTTCCCGCAGGATAAAATGGATTATACAAAGAATCAGGCATCATGGACTTTGCTTTATAAGAAGAAAGTAACTCTTTCAACAGGAGAAGAAGAAATACTGTATGACAGGTTAAAAAAAGTGGATAAGGGGTAGCAGAGATTACAGCATCTAAGCCAAAACGGTTTAGGTGCTATTTTTTTGCACAAATGGAGGTGAGGCAGCTTGAACATCAAGAAAGTGGATGACAAGCCAATGGTGATCCACACAAAGGAAAAGCCTAAAGTCCATGTAAAGGGAGCGCCTGAAACAAAAATCAAGGGCAGGAATGTCCTTACTGTGCAGCACGATCCGAAGATTGCCGGAAGCGTGGCAGAGAAAAGCGTGGCGGCAGACGGGAAGATAAAGTTAAAAAGGAGTTCCGTCCATGTTACGGATAAAAGGAAAACACTACAGACAAAAACGGTGGCTGACGGCATGGAGTACAGGGACAGAAACGGCGGCAGAACTTCATCGGACAGAAAAGGGAACGGAACCACACAAGGCAGAAGCGGCGGAAACGCACAGGGCAGATATGCGGATAAGAACACGCAGGGCAGATCAGGGAAGAAACAGGAAGTGCGGCAGTCCGTGAATAAAGAAAACCGTATGTACGCCCAGTACCGTACAGCGAAAGCGGAAAAAGAGGCGGCAGTCAAAAAGAAGCCCGTCCTTTCGCCCGGTATTGCTTCAGTAGCGGCTGGGACTGTATTGGATGAAATGGAAGGCGGCAGTGAAGTCCATGATGCGTACATGGCGGCTTACACGCTGGCGAAGCCTGCCACAAATGCCGTGGATGCGGGCAGGAACCTTTACCGTTCACAGGCGGCAAAAGCAAAACAGGATAAACTCAGGGAAAAACAGTCCAGAAGCCGTATCAAGGAAAAGGCTGTAAAGGAAAGTGCGGTCAAGGCAGCAAGGAAAACCGCACAGACGGCGGCAAAGAAAACAGGGAAGAAAGCGGCAAAAGAAACATCAAAGGCTGCGGCAAAGACGGCAGCAGCCACGGCGGGAACAGGGGCAGGCGGTGTACTCGTCGGGATTGCAGCGGGCGAAGCCGCCGGGATCGCAATGGATAAGCGTGATGTGAAAAATTCCACAAGAAACCGCATGATAAAGCTGTTTGTGGCAAAACTGCGGCAGGAAGATAACCAGGACAATATCGGCAAGGCATTAAAGGACATTGTGCTGATGCGCTTTTCCATGATGGCAAAGTACATCGTGCGGTATGTGGGGCTGTTCCTGCTTGCGCTGTTTGCTGTAGTGGCGCTCATCGCACTCCCGGTCATTGCCATCATAGCGGTTATCTATAATTCGCCGTTTGCGGTATTCTTCCCGTCCATATCGTCGGGGGAGACAACACAGGAAGTCCTGTCGGCGTATGTGTCGGAATTTAACGGTGAGGTCAATGCGGAACTGAATAGCCATGCCGAATATGACACAAGCGAAAAAATCTATGTAAATTATGAAGGCTCCGGTACGCCGGACAATTTCTGTGACATTCTTATGGTCTATATGGTAAAGTACGGGGACGGCGACACGGCAACGGATATGACGGATAAGGCAAAGCAGAACTTAAAAGCCGTCTTTGACGATATGTGCAGCTACGCCATTTCCAGCAGGACGGACACGGAGACAGACGACGAGGGGAACACGACAACCACGACGGTCAAAGAGGTCAATGTAACGCTGAAAACGTGCTATGACATGATTTCCGTCTATGGGTTCAATGCGGAAGAACAGGAGATGCTTGCAGAGCTGATGAAGCCGGAATATCTTGCAATGCTCGGCTACACTGGCGGGGGCGGCGATCCTGGGGAGGCAATCTCGCCCGAACAGTATCAGGCAGTCGTGGATGCCATTTCAGATGAAAACGGAAGGAAGGCCGTGGCGTTTGCGCTGTCAAAGGTAGGATACCCGTACAGCCAGGCGTACCGTGACAGCGGGGATTATTATGACTGCAGCTCGCTCGCCTACTATGCATGGCGCAGTGCGGGGGTAAGCATCATGTATGAAGGCTCCAATACGGCGGCAAGCGAGGGAAAATACTGTTATGACAACAATCTGCTTGTGAATTATGACGAGATGCAGCCGGGGGACCTGATATTTTACAGTTATGAAAGGAACGGGCGCTTTATGAACATTTCGCATGTGGCAATTTATGTGGGCAATGGAAAAGTAGTTGAGGCGGCAAATGCACGGCTTGGGGTAGTATACAGACCAGTGCAGGGGCGTTCTTCCATTGTATTCATAGGCAGACCTAGATAGGCGGTGCACATGGGAAAGAAGAAAGAAAAAGAAAATCTTGAGGCACAGCTTACAGAGTCATTTGAGCATTGGGAACACTTAAAAGAGCATGGCGGCAGTGATCCGTCTTATGCGGACGGTACGAACATGAATCTTGTAAGGAACCATATCATGTATTATAAAAACAGAATGGTGGAGGAGTACGGCCGGGATTATGAAAAATACCCGGAAATTTTCTACCGGGAAGTGCCGCCGAAAGTACATGACGATTATATGGCAAGGGCGGGGGAGATAAGGGACGGTGCGGCGCAGGCGTTGGAATATTATATTTCTGATCCGAACTTTTTCTACCTCCTTGCAAACAAGGATATGCTGACAGAGAAAGAGGCAAAGCAGATAAGCCTTTATAACGTGCTTGGGTATGCTTCCGGGCTTGCAAGAGCCATAAAAAACGGGGATCTTATCACAATGCGTCGTCATGCAAACAGACCGGAGGGGTATCTGGAGTCCTTTGCCCAGTGTGCAACACAGATGATGAAAATAATAAATGAAAAGAACAAAGAGCTGGATCAGGTGCAGGGAAACGGGCAGCTTTCTTTGTTCCAGTTTGGCATGGGGATAGGGCAGTGCCGATAAGCGGGCTGTCCTTTTATGCGGATAAGGGAGGAAGCATGAAATTAGAAGATATGATCTTGGTGGTGGAAAACCGGAAAGGAACGGAAACCAATTTTTTAATGGATCTGACGGATTATATGGGAGAGGTATTAGGGCTGTGGGGTGATGGTTATGTGGTGGAGAATATTGCCGGAAGCATAAACGAACTGTACGGAACAAAAAAGGAAAAGGCGGACTGGAATGATCTGTATATTGCGGCAAACAAGAGTATCCACGCATCATTTTGTAGGAGTGAATCGCAGTTAAGGGGGTTTCTTACAGGACATTTTAATGACGGTGAATGGTCATTTGATATGGAACGCTGTTCTAAGGACTGTCTTGATGTACTGCGGATATACAACATGAAGCCGGACGGACAGCCCCAGTTCCCATATCTGCATTATGAACGTGTGGAGCATACTTTCCATGCCGGGGAGGTGTTGCATAACATGAATGGGAACGATTACCGTGTGCTTGCGGCATTAAGCCCGAAAAATCTGCTGTTAATGAGCCTGACTGACAGCCAGCTCATAGTAGGGAGGGGCGTAAACCTTTACGAGAGATACCCCAAGGGGGAACGTCCCGACGATGACAGTGTGGTTACAGGCATAGAGTGGGATCACGGCGTTTATCTTGGGAATGACATTACAAGGATTGACTTTGACATTTTGAAACAGGAATACGGGGAACCTGACAGGGCAGAGAATGTTTCGGACGTGCGGGATATGGTACGGAGGAATTTCTGGATGCAGAAGAACGTGGAGCAGAAGGAAGGACTGCCCGACAGGGTAAGAAATGCTGCAAGGGAATGTCTGGAAAATACTTTTGGGACAAGCGAGCCGGAGGTATTCGACAAGATGCTTGAAAATGGATTGTATGATGGAATGTACCATGCGAAGGAAGAAAAGAGACAAATATCAGGATCATCACGGTAAAAAAGGGGGAAAATCGTATGGAAAGAATGGTAGGAAAAGAAACGGTTAAAAACATGGAGCATCTGGTAAAGCTGCTGCATAAGGAGTGGGAGCGCTCCGGCAGGACAAAGGCAGAAGTGTCCATTGGCGCTGCGGATGTAAAACCAGTTGAGTCAAGGCTTGCAAGGGAAATACAGGCAAGGCAGGGACAGCTTGAAACAGAGGGAATGGCTTTTAAGGAGTACATGGAGCTTTCCAGAGAGAATTTTGTACTCCTGCGCCTTGCAAGGAAGATAAAGAAAGAATCAATTTCGCTGTACCCTTTTTGAGCATCAAAACAGCAGTTTTTCCTTCTCTCGCTCATGCAGCAATGGAAC
>CANQHZ010000166.1 GCA_947623805.1 uncultured Lachnospiraceae bacterium
GGCGGACAAAAGCAGCGAGGAGCAGTCTGCCGCGCACTAATCACAGAACCAGAGATAATTTTCACGGATGAGCCGACAGGGGCGCTTGACTCAAAAGCAAGCCGTGAGCTTATGGAGTGCCTCCGCGCCGTAAACCAAAGCGGACAGGCGACAATACTGATGGTGACGCACGACGCATACTGCGCATCATACGCCAATGAAGTATACATACTGAGCGACGGCGTCATAAAATGCCGCATAAGCCGTGGCGAAGACGCAAGGGAATTTTTCAACGCGATTTCCAAAGCCACCCAAAACATTAAAGAACTCTAAGACAGGAAGAAAGGAATTAATATGAAGATGTTAAAATTTGCTCTAATAAATTTCAAGGGAAGCATAAAAAGCTGCGTATCGCTGGTGATTTCGCTTTCCGTGACGATTGCGGTCATATACGATTTTCTTGCAATCATTTACTCGGATAACCTTACAATTCTCGGCGAGAGAAACAGGGATTTTGTGGAGATGCTTGTCAATGCGGCACTGTTTATTCTTGGCTGCTTTATGTTCTTCTTTATCTGGTACGCCACGGACACATTCCTCACAAGGCGCAAACGCGAGATGGGCATATACATCTTTATGGGGCTTACAAATCAGAAGATCGGAAAACTCTACGCGATAGAAGCCGTCCTGACAGGAGCGCTTTCACTCATAATCGGTTTATCTGCGGGCGTGGCGCTGAAAGAGCTTTTTCAGATGATACTGTTTGCGCTTGCGGAAACAGAAATCGACATAAGCTTTGAATACAGACTAATGCCTGTGGCAAAGACAGTTATTATATTTTCGGCGGTATACCTGATATTTATGCTGAAAGGGTATCTTAGCATTTTGAAAAGCAGCATACTTGACCTGCTTTCATCGTCGCGTCAAAATGAATATGTGCAGCAAAGCGGCGCGGTCTTGATCATAAAAGCACTGCTTGGGATTGCAGTCCTTTCGGCGGGGTATTACTGGGCTTTAGATCCTGATCCATATGCCATACTCGGCGTAACAGTCCTTGTTGTGGCAGGCACATATATGCTCTTTGGCGGTTTCATACCGGTTGTATTTCAGACGCTTGCCAAAAACAAACGCTTTCTGTACCAAAAGCAGCGTTGCCTATGGATAAACAGCGTTATTTTCCGAATGAGAAAAAATTACCGCACATACGCGATCGTGTGCGTGCTTGCGGTATGCGCCGCCGCTGTGCTTGCCACAGGTTTTGCGATGAAATCGCGTTATGTGAGAATTACAAGCAGCCACAACACGTACACTTTTCAGATATTAAGCTCGGAAAGCACACTGGAAAATGAACTGACTCAGGTAATCGAAAATGTATGCGATATAGCCGTCAAAAATCAAAATTCCATACTTGAGGTAAGTGAAAGAGCTGCTGTGGTATCATATTCCGAGGTGCAGCGGCTTGCCCGGTCAACAGGGCTTGAATTTTCACTGGCGGAGCCTTCGGACGGTGAAACGATACAGCTTTCGCACGAGGTGCTTTTATCGATGGTACTGGAGGATTGGGGAAGCATTATGATAGGGGAGCGGGAATATAAGATTACGGATGTTTTGAGGACGCCCTACCTTGGGTTATTTCATACATATGTGGAGTTTTATGTGGTAAATGATGTTGAATATGAGCGTCTTGTTACGCAGCATTGTGGCAATCTCTATTATTTGTACAATTACCTTCTCGCTAACCCAAAGGCTGATTTCGCAGCGGCAGATACGGCGCTCAATGAGTTCAAGAGCAAAAACAAGGACAATTACTATATAGGAAAGATAGCGAGTAATCCCAATGACGACGAGGATGAATGGATGAGGTTTATATATTCCATCTGCTGCGTGATGTTTCTTGTATTTATCCTTGCAAGCGGGGCAATAATGTTTATGAAGCTTTCAAATGACGCCTATGAGGAAAAAGGGCGGTATCTTACGATGAAAAAGCTCGGGATTGACGAGAGTAAGCTTGCACTTTCCATAAAAAAGGAGCTTGCCACTGCGTATATCCTGCCGTTTGGCGTGATGAGCGTTTCAGCATTTTTTGCCGTCAATGCGCTTGGAAAGATGATGTATGAAAAGCTTTGGGGCATATATGGGATAAGCGTTCTGGTAGTGTTTATTATATTTGCGGCGTGCTATGCTGTGTCAGTGCGGGCGTATGTTAGGAATGTCGGGTAAAACAGCACGCTCGCCGATTATTCTATATCTTCGTCGCTTTGCACGTCAAAAGCCCTTGTCTTTTTCTCTTTGTGGAGATTTTCATATTTAAGAAGATTTCCTCTGCGCTTGGCATTGTATATTGATACCATTGCCTCAGCATATCCCAAGGAGCCTTCACCGCGCTCCTTGGCGCTGCGGCTGATTTCTTTTACTGAAACACTGCCTATTTTTTCTTTAAATATTTCGTCGTCTATCTGTGAACCATAGGCATCTATAATTCGCGCTATGCCTTTCATAATATTAGCGCTGAGGGATGTATCAGCATTTCCACAAAATTGTTTTCGGGAAGTTTTCGCACGGCTTCACTGTTAAAATAAATGTTTTTGCTTGAAAAAGTAGCGGTTATCCGATTAGACATACTGAAAAACTGTGCTCTTGCAACTTCATATCCTCTAAAGTCAAATTCACCGGAATGTACTTCAATCTGCAATATTTCCGAGAAAGCTTCGTCAGGAAATACGCTGTTGCTTGCATCATAGTAATCTTCCGGTTTAAAACCTGCCCAACGTGGATTTATGGAAACAAATCCTTTTAAAATGCCGTTCGGTACGACCTGTAATTTGGGCAGAAGTCCTCTTGAACCAAAGCGTGCGTTGCGTATCAGCTTTTGTACGGCAAAAAAATCGTCACGCTCTATAATGGCTTCATGGTTATTCTGTCTGCGATATTGGTTGCGTGCCCTGTCGTTTTTTCGTGATTTATGGTCTAAGTAATTTGGCGTATAGGTTTTTCGGGCAAGTACATCGCCGCAATAACGCTCGTTCTGCAGGATTTGTAAAATACTGCTGGCAGCCCATGTGGCGCTTCCTTTTTTTGTCGTGCGTTTCAGCTTGGTGAGGATTTCCGCTATCTGATTACAGGTATAGCCATATAGATACATAAAAAATATCAGGCGTACTGTTGAAGCCTCGTTTTCATTGACAATAAGGCTGCCGTCCTCATCATGGTCATATCCCAGAAGGACAGGCGTAAGAAAAATCCCCCTGCGGAAACGCATTTCAATAGAAGCGTTCATAATATCGCTTTTATTGTGGCTTTCCTCCTGCGCAAGCGTGGCGATAAAAGACAGACTCATTTCACTGTTGCTGTTTAAACTATATATATTTTCAGACTCAAAGAAAATCCCAATGGGCGGATTACGTTCCTTTAATTTTCTTATGCAGCCTATAGATATAAGGACATTGCGGGCAAACCGCGAGACGCTTTTAGTCAGTATCAAATCAATCTTTCCGGCATCACAGTCATTCATCATTCTTTTAAATTCGTCCCTGTGGGCAAGGGAAGTGCCGGAAATCCCCTCGTCCGCATAAATATCAACAAGTTTCCAGTTCTGATGCTGGGCTATTATATCCCGATAGTGGTTGCGCTGTAACTCATATGAAGAAGTCTGGTTCAGGTCATCTGTCGATACCCTTGCATAAACGGCGACGCGCTTTAGGGAGCTGTCATCATAAAATCCTTCCTGTGGGAGAGCGGGAATTATATCAAGTTCGCTGATATCTATTCCTTTATATCGTTCGCGGATGCGCCTTTTCTGTTCAGATGCATCAATTTCTCTTTTACTATTGTCAATCATTAGTAACTCCTTTCAGTAAAGTGTGCTGATAACATGATTATAAACGGTTCGATAAGGAATGAGAATACACTGGCGGGACAGAAGTTGTACCACTGGTTATAGTTGTATTTTTAATCCGTTATCACGCAGGAATTGCACTATTGTTTTGATAAGTTTGTATATAATCGCGCGTTCAAAATATGTACAGTCACTTAAAAGCATATCTATTTCATAATCATGAGCCGATTGGCTGTAAGTGATATTGCCGTCGAGTAAATAGTCAACTGAAGTATTACAGATGTTCGCGATTTTTACTACTGTTTCAAGGCTTGGTTTTTTTGTCGCATTTTCAATATGGGAAATATAAGCCGTGGATAATTCGGCTGCCTCCGCCAGTTTTTCCTGTGTGTAGCAGCGTTGTTTGCGTACCTCTTTGATTTGTTTTCCTAAGATTTTGTAGTTTACTGTCATAATGTGACCTCCGTATATATTTTATTAGTCAGTTGGGGCTGGCTTAATATAATGATACAGGTTTGAACAGATGGCGGGTGTATGTCAGGAATGTCGGATAGCAGGCATATGAGGTATATTGAAACATTTTTTTGCCTTTTTTTAAAATATATGTTGACACTTTGTATCACGTGTAATATAATTATTACATGTGATACAAATAAATCAAAACGAAAGGAGCAAAAAAAATGCAAAGTTTTTCCTTTTTCAACATTATGCCTATAATTGGCATAATCTGTCTTACCCTTATCATTTCAATCCTGCTCATTGTAAAAAGCAAGGAAAAGCAGACACTAATTAACGGCATTGATACGGCGCAGTTTAACAGTTTTGCGGAGGAGCTAAAGCGCGAAAACGCAGAAATAAAAAAAGACCTGCAGACCGTAAAGGAAAAAGTAGCTGCTATCGACGAAATGATGAAAGAAATATAATATGAAAAATTTTGTTGGTAATTTAAGCTTAAACAAATATGAAGATTACGTAAGTGTCTTTGATGCCCTGTCCCACCCGGTCAGAATAAAAATCATAGGCATACTTGCCGAGGGACGCCAGTACGTAAGCGAGCTTGCCCGATTAGTAAACGTAAGCCGCCCGCTTCTTTATATGCATCTGAAAAAGCTTGAAACAGCCCGCTTAGTAAAAAGCACAATGGAAATTTCAGAAAATGGCAAAGCCATGAAATTTTACAGTTTGGAAGATTTCGGGCTTGAGATAAACAAGGACACGCTAAGCGAGCTGTCAAAAAGCATTGTAATTGAAAATCCTGAAAATGGCAGTTAAAAACACAGACAAAAATGGTACATCACAAAAATAAAATAGTGTGATGTACCATTTTCGTCTGTTACAGGAGTGATTTTAACCTCAAGATAGTTGTTTGTTGAAAATAGCCATTTTATATGATAGGATATAAATGTTTAAACAGGAAATACTGATTTATGTCAAAATAGATAAGGCGGTAAACAGATGGGGAATGTTATTGATATAGTCAAAAGATGCCTTTCATTTGAAGATGAACAGGAATGGTTTGACTTTAAAGACAGTTGGTATGAACTTGATGAAATTGGACAATATATATC
>CANQHZ010000167.1 GCA_947623805.1 uncultured Lachnospiraceae bacterium
ATTATACCATACATGTGATTGATTGTCTTGTATTTACAATATATTTTAGAAATTATTATATTAACGGGCAGACACTACTTATACTGTAACTTCTGACATCCCGTCCTGTCTTCCATCTGACGCAGGATATAAGATGCAGGATATATCCTCACTCTCATCCCTTCAAAAGGAGCACTGCTGTTTTTAACGCTACATCCATGCTTTGGGCAAATTTTTACTCCCGGCAGTTGTGGAAGCCTGTGCCAATAAGTTTCACCATATTTTTTTATGTCCTCTTTTGCACATTCGGGGCAGTAACGGAGATATTGTCCTGCTGAAACATATTTGCATTTTCCTACCATTCTGCGTATCAGATTCTCAATGCCATTCTCCGGTATTCCATCCTGAATCGCTTCTTCCATCTGCTGATATATATCATTCACATATGAGATAGAGTGGTAAGGATACGCTGTATGCTCACAAATCAGTTGTCTTCCGGTAATGCCACTGTCTGGATTTACCCAGTAATCAAGACGTTCCAGCTTTCTTGGAAAATAAACCGTCGATACAAGCAATGACCTGTCGCATCCAAAAAACAGCTTTGTCGCCGCCATTGGAGAGCTAATTCCGCTCCGGACATAATAGCGGCAAAAAATACTGTAAAAGCATTCATCCGGGTATGGTGTTGGAAAAAAGTTAAGTTTTTGCGCCACCCTCACCACTCCGTTTCATCAACAAGTCCTTTCCTTTTTATGTCTTCATAACTGTCACTTTTCCTCAAATCTTCTCTGGATTCCTCTGTTTTCTGCATATCTGGCGCTTCTGAAATATACAGTCGGTAAGCTTCTTTGAAAGCCTCACAAACACTGACCGGATTTTTATGCGACGCAATCACTTTCCCTGCAAGACGTTTTTCCACAGGCGGATCTACATCCACTTCCAGCAGCTTTACTACTGTCTGTTCAAGCACAGTAAGTTTCTTTTCTGTAGTCTTTTCCTGAATTTCCGGCTTCACCGCCTGGTATGCGGACAAGTAATCCTCAATGCTAACCGGCGTGATATCCTCATATCTCAGTATCTTTTTCCTGTCCCCGCTCCGCAAGGCATCCAGCATCGGCTTAACAAGGCCAAGTTTTTTCTCTGCCACCTTATGTATGTCTGAAGCGGAAAAACTTTCCACTCCGTTTGTGATCGCTTCGATCTGTACAATCGCATAAAGTTTTACGGCAATGTCAATGATTCCCTGGCTTTCGTCATAAAGCATGTTGACCATCTCATCTGAATAAGGGACACTATTCTTTGTCCACTGGTAACGCCACATGGATTTCACAAATACCTGCCACGCTGCGTCATTTTTCATTCTGTCCCAGATCAAATCTCCCTGTCCGCTTCCCCGCCTTGCCTGCCGGAACTCTCCTTGCAGTATTGACATTGCTTTTGTTGTGCCAATCATGACAACCGGCAATCCTATGGTATTGACAAGCGTCACAAAGAAGTTCAGCATCTTATCAGATCCGCCCCCTTTTGCTTCGCTCAGATGCTGTATCTCATCAATCACAAGGATGCCTATCTGGAACTGCCTTACAAGCTGTGTCATGATAATCAGAAGCATGTCCAGGGAGTATCTCCCCTTGGTATACTGCTGAAAATAATCCGTTCCTGCCGCCAAATCCAATGCATAAAAGAACTGGTAGCACAGCTGTTTTAATGATCCGTCATGCGGACAGTCCAGTTTCAGCCATACCAGCTGCGTGAATGCCAATGGCATTTCCCGGTATCTTGTATGGACGATCCGCTGCGGATACAGAGAAAGGATTTTTTCTACTGCCGTGCTTTTCCCGACCCCTGACACGCCAATAATCGTAAAGCCGGATGCCGCCGATTTCACTCCATGCAGCGCATGGTAACCGGTCTTATCTTTCATGGCAGCATATCCGTCCGCAAGTCCCGCCGCATATTCTGGCGTTAATGGATTTCTATATAGATAGCCCTGACGGATGCTTCTGGATATTCGCTGTTCGATATCAATATGCTGCTCCAGTGGCTGGAAATACCGGAATAACCTATAGATACAGTGCATCCGATACTGCATATCCAGTTTCCGCTCTCCATTATTATAGGCTGCTTTCTCCGACAGCATCTGAATCACCTGCCCGCCTGACCATATATCCGGCAATGCTTCAATCAGAGGATTCCCCTGGTACTCCGGTATCACCTGTTCCAGGTACTCTGCTTTGTCTGTATAAGGCATCATCTTTAATCTCTTCCTCCACCTGTTGCTGTATCAGCCGCATGATTGGCGATACTTCGGGTTCTCTGGCTGCCTGCATGTCCTTTTTTTCTTCCTGATCGGTTTCATTTTCCGTAAAGGCTTCCTGCTTACGGATTTCTTCTCTTTCATTCCGGCGGTTGCTGCGGATATTCCTAATCCGCTCTGCCTTTGGGATTCCGTTGTTGCTGCTGGATTTTTTCTCTGCGGAATCAACGATGTTTTCTATCTGCTTCCCCAGATTGATCTTTGCTTCCATTTCTTTCGCTTTGACTTTTTTGCTGCGGATTTTTTCCTTCTCCTGCTCATACCTGACTTCATCCAACTGTTTCCCGGCATATTTTGTTTCCCAATCTACAAGCTTACACCTGACTATTTCGGCACTGTTAGGAGATTCTGCCAGGATTACCCCCATATCGCGGGGATCATAATAGATTTTCACCCGGTATGCCCCTTTTGCCCTTGCCTTTTCAAACCACAGGCCTTTGAGAGCTTCTTCGCATGAATAATACATGCCTTTAAAACGAATGCCCCGTTCTGTCACAGATGCTTTATCGACAGGCATGAGCGCCAGACGAAGCGTATCTTTCGGCACCGTTCTAAGACAGCCGGAACAGTAACGGATACCGAAATTCCAAAGTTTCAACGGCACCGCATCGACACCCACCTGCTTCATTTGCTCGTTTTTCTCAAAATAATCCATGCAGTGGCTGTTATTATAATAAAGCACACAGCGGATAATGATCTCTGTGAACTGCCTGATATCAAGTTTTGCGTCCAGGCGGTAGTCACGACCTCCACGCTCACTCATATCCGGAAAGACTTTTCCCGGAAGGAAGGGAAGTGCATTTGTGTTGATTGTTCGGAAATGCTGCTCAATAATGCCTTTCAGGTCAGCCCTGTAGGGTGGTGCGTTCTCAACCCGTACCCCGAGCATCTGAATAAGATTATCGGCAAGTTTGCTCTCCATCTCGCCCCTGTCGCCAAGGATTGCTGTTGGGAGATGGTGGCATGGCCATTCATCCTCTGTTATCGTAATCCCATATGACGCACAATAAGCAACCTTATCACTGGCCGCGTTTTCAATCGCCATCATTGCCCCAGCCCATGATGGGCCTTCCAGCCCGACATACATCCCCGTTACCATCCGGCTGTAACTGTCCATAACGAAATACATGACAGGACGGCCTATGATGTCGCTCCGATCAAATTGTGAAACAAGATAAATGTCGCCTACAGTTGCATCAATCTGGTACTTTGCCCCTGGCCCCATCAACTGGTAGTCCGACCTTCCGGTAATCGCCCGTCCTGTCAGTTCAAATTTTGCATCACCTTTTCGTTTCTGAATTTCTGTTTTTATATTTTGGTTCTTTTTATACCAATAACGAAACTGGGTAATGGAAGGAATCTGATTCTCTGGTAACAACTGCAGATATTCATTTCCATTTTGGTCTTGAGCTGTCACTGAATAAAAGTCCCCAAGCATTTTCTCATAGGTGCTTTTTATGGTAACGTCTTTTCGCTTCAAATAATACTTCCTGATTGCAGCTTCAAAATATCCAACATCTTCTATTGTAATAACCTTGCCAAAACTTCCATCATGCTTTACTGGACGGCCAAGTTTTTTTTCTTTCTGGGTTTTATCGCCTTTTCCACAATTCCTGTAGTCCGGTAAAAAAGCATTCGGTGTCTTTCCCTTTTTCCAATACTTTACAAGATAACGGTATAAGTTTGCCTTATCCCTGTTGTTCCTTTTTGCAACTTCGGATAACAATTCACCCCTACGCCTGCGCTCATATATATCCGGCTCACATTCGAGTACTGGCTTCAGGATATGCCACCATTCATCCCTTTTTTCTTTTGCTGTTTCAGACACGTTCCCTTCAGAAATTGCAACAGGATCTTCTACAACCGTAATCGCCCCTGTAGATATACCTTCAAGCATTTTAGGACAAATAAATCTATCTGGAACCCGACTCTGCTTTTCTAATGATATCCAGTATCCATATTCCTGTTCCGGAGAAACCCAAAGCACCCTATATAACTGTTCTTCTTTTTCGATATAAACAACCTCATTTATAAAAATATTATGCTCCATTGCCAACCCCACACCTTTGCTCTGACAAATCAATCTGCTTGTTCAAATCCAGCTCAATACTTTTACTGCATACCAGATGTTTAAACAATGCAATACCTGTGCCTCCACATAATCCATAGGTTTCCTCAACATTGTGGATTATCTCAATAACAGGATATTCTTCACTGCCATACATTTCCATAAATGATTTTTCACACTTTCGAGCTAAATCTCTGTTAGCAACCAATGCTCTAAAATCATTTCCGCTGCACAGCCACTCAATGTTCCGTATCTTTGTATTAGGGATTTCATCTTCTGTTATAATTCTCCACTCGACATTCCTCTTTAACCAGTAACGCCTCTCTATCTCAAGTTTCTCCCTTACCCTCAGTTTTTGGAGTTCTGTTTTGGGTTTTATTGCCCTTGCCACATAACCGCCATTTACCGTGATCAGAAAATCTGTTGTCAATACATATGGGAAACCACTGACGTTATCATAAGGATACCGGATGCCACAGGCATCTGCAATCCCAATAGCATCTGATATTTCATCAAGAGGAAACTGCTCTCGAATATCCATTGTTTTTTCAGACCAATCCAGCAGAAGGAAATACCGTAATTCCAAGTTTGACATCAGGTGATGGATTCTTCCCGTAGTACGGCCTTTTACACGCGAAACTATCCCCTTAGAAGGGAAATCCTGAACTTGAACCCATGGCTTATATTCCATAAGTTCTCCCTGCCCTCTTCCTTCAGCAAGATATTTGCGGTATTTGGCTTCATTCCATATTCGTGTCCTCTTTGCCATATCCACCACCTCGATGTCATGCTTTCTTATTATTTTATATTCGTAATGTCATACTTTTTTATTATTTCCTTCTTTTGATTTTATTGTACAACTTTTTTATTTCTATGTCACTCTTTTTTATTAAATTATCAAACTTTATTATGATTGGACACCTTTTAGCCGCGTATCCGGCCATAACAGTAAAAATGCTGCTGCCAGTACGACGTTTCGATGCTGGCATAAGAGATG
>CANQHZ010000168.1 GCA_947623805.1 uncultured Lachnospiraceae bacterium
ATTTTGTCACAATAATCCTCCATGCCGCTCCTAACGGCTCAAATAAATATGAAATACACTGCCCTTGCAATTTTGCAACAGTCCACCCGCAAGCAGAATACAGCAGCTCTTATATAATCGTCCTGACCTGTCTTGGCTGATATCCGCTCTCCTCAAGCGCTCTGATAATCTGGTTCTTATGCTCCGTACCAAAGGTTTCAAGCGTAATTCTAAGCTCCACGGCAGCATTTCTGTTTATAGAGACAAACTGATTGTGCTCGAGCTTTATGACGTTGCCGTTCTGTGCCGCGATAACTTCTGACACTTTTGTCAGCTCACCCGGCTTATCAGGCAAAAGCACAGAAACAGTAAATATCCTGTCCCTAAAAATAAGTCCCTGCTGAACGACTGATGACATTGTTATAATGTCCATATTTCCACCACTTAGTATGGATACGACCTTTTTATTTTTTATATCAAGATGTCTTAATGCGGCTACTGTCAAGAGCCCTGAATTTTCGACAATCATCTTGTGATTTTCTACAACATCAAGGAAAGCAACCACAAGCTCCTCATCAGGCACTGTGATTATACCGTCAATGTTTTTCTGTATGTATGGAAAAATATTTTTGCCCGGCGTCTTGACTGCCGTACCGTCTGCGATAGTGTTTACGCCGGGAAGTGTCACTACCTCACCTGCCTTAAGCGACTCCTGCATACAGTTTGCCTGCGCGGGCTCTACGCCGATAACGGTTATCTTGGGATTGAGAAGCTTTGCGAGTGTTGACACGCCTGTCGCAAGTCCGCCCCCGCCGATAGGCACCAAAATCACATCAACAAGCGGAAGCTCCTTGAAAATTTCCATTGCAATAGTACCTTGCCCCGTGGCTACCGCAAGGTCATCAAACGGGTGTATAAACGTATAGCCCTTTTCGTCCGCAAGCTGATACGCGTACTCGGCCGCCTCATCATATACGTCACCTTTCAGTATAACCTCTGCGCCGTAGCTTTTTGTCCTGTTCACTTTCATGAGCGGCGTAGTCGTCGGCATGACGATTGATGCATGTACGCCGTATTTTTTTGCCGCATATGCCACACCCTGCGCATGGTTTCCCGCAGATGCCGTTATTAAGCCTCTTTCTCTTTCCTCGGGTGAAAGAGTGCTTATTTTATAGTATGCGCCTCTGAGCTTATACGCACCTGTAAGCTGCATATTTTCGGGCTTTAAGTATACCTTGTTGCCTGTCTGCGTACTAAAAAAATCACTGTAAATAAGTTTCGTCTCCGACGTAACCTTTTTTACGATTTCCGATGCCTCCTCAAATTTTTCAAGCGTCAACATCTCTGCCATTTTATTTTCCTCCTCAATATATTTTATATAAGCTCATCATGGTCTGTGAAAATAGGTTTTACTTCCTCTATGTCAAACAACGCGTTCACAAAATCATCGGCATTAAACTTCTGCAAATCATCAATTTTCTCGCCTACGCCAATATATTTTACAGGCACATTGAGCTCTGACTGTATCGCTACCGCTATACCGCCTTTCGCCGTACCGTCCATCTTTGTGAGAATAATGCCTGTAAGGTTTGCCACCTCTCCAAACTCCCTTGCCTGCGCGAGCGCGTTCTGCCCTGTAGTGCCGTCAAGCACGATAAGGTTCTCCCTATGCGTATTCGGAAATTCCCTGTCGATAACACGGTTCATCTTCTTTAATTCTTCCATAAGATTTTTCTTGTTGTGAAGCCTGCCTGCCGTGTCGCAGATTAGTACGTCCACATTTCTCGCCTTTGCGGCGTTTACCGCATCATATATCACGGAAGCAGGGTCTGCACCGTCCGAACCGCCAATCATGTCCACACCGGCGCGATTTGCCCACTCCGCAAGCTGTTCGCCCGCTGCCGCCCTAAAAGTATCCGCTGCCGCGATAAGGACTTTTCTTCCCTGCTCCTTTAAAATGCTTGCAAGCTTTCCTACCGATGTAGTCTTTCCCACGCCGTTTACGCCTATTATAAATATGACTGACTGCTTTTTTTCAAAATCATACGCCATATCCTCGACGCGCATCTGCTCCTTGATACTCTCCACGAGAAGCTCTTTGCACTCATGAGGATAGTGAAGATGCTTTTCCTTTACCTCCTCTTTCATCCTCTCCACGATATCACTTGTCGCGTTCACGCCGATATCGCCCATTATCAGAGTTTCCTCAAGTTCCTCGTAAAAGTCGTCGTCAATCTCGGATGCACCGTTAAATACAGCGTCAATTCCCGCCACTATATTGTTTCTCGTCTTATTCAGTCCCGCCTTAAGCCTGCTGAAAAAGCCCTTTTTCTCCTCTGCCATCGGCTTTCCTCCCTCCTGCCATTATCAAACAATAGTTTCTTATTTTATCAGCTTTGGTATCCTATAGTATACCAGATACCTATACTTAAGCCACATATATAATCCCATGCTCCGAGTAAGTTTGATGTATCTGACACTTTTTCGCATATATTCCCAATATGGTTTTAAAGCAGATAGGTCCATATTGTGCTCTCTCATTCTGTTGTAGCACCAAAAAAAGCTTTCTGTATATTCGGCATAAACGATTTCCACATAACGCTGTTTCTTAGCTGACCGAAAATATTCCAACTGCTCTTTATACGCGTCTATGCCGTTTAAATGCGAGGCATCAAAAACACGACCGAAAGAATTTGGATTGTTGCGCCAATAATACAATGTTTCATCAAGCAAGCCGACCTTATTCACACGTTCATACACTTTCCAAGTAGTCCATGTGTCGTCATTTCTACTTCTTGCTGGGAATTTAATGCCGTTGTATAACTCTCTCTTGCATATCTTCCCCCACGGTACAGTAAATATCATAGAGCGTTTCTTTATAAATTCATCATTATATAAATGTTCATCCGTTATTACTTCTGCCTCATGCAGATGATTGTCAATATTTTTATCCTCCGGTACTTCATCATCATCTATAGCATAATATCCACCTACAGCTATATCCAAATTTTGCTTTTTCGCGGCGGACAGCAAAATCTCTATTTGCTGTTTGTGGATTATGTCATCATTGTCTACCCATACAAGCCATTCACCGCTTGCGCATTCCAATCCCGCATTTCTGGCATTTCCGTTGCCACCATTCGCTTTGTGTATTACTTTAACTCTTGCATCTCTTTTCGCATACTCATCACATATACGTCCGCTATCATCCGTCGAGCCGTCATCAACCAAAATAATTTCCAGATTTTTATATGTTTGATTGACTATGCTCTCCAAACACGCCATAAGATATTTTTCTGAGTTATATATAGGGACAATTACAGAAACTTTATCTGTATAACTATATTCTTTGCTTTGATTGTCAGCCAACTCCCTTTTCCTCCTTTTTCTCCCACTCATCAATCGCACTGTCCACCAGATTTACGCTTACAAGCGTCGAAACTCCTTTTTCCTGCATAGTGATTCCATAGAGCCTGTCCGCCTGCTCCATTGTGCCGCGCCTGTGGGTGATTACTATAAACTGCGTGCTCTTTGTAAGCTTTGTAAGGTATTTTGCAAAGCGGCTTACGTTCTGTTCGTCAAGCGCCGCCTCAATCTCATCAAGCAGGCAGAACGGCGACGGCTTGAGGTTTTGGATTGCAAATAAAAGCGCTATTGCGGTAAACGACTTCTCGCCGCCTGAGAGCTGCATCATATTTTGCAGCTTTTTGCCCGGCGGCTGCGCTATAATTCTGATGCCTGCCTCCAGAATATCCTCGTCCTCGATAAGCTCCAACGTGCCCTTTCCTCCGCCAAAAAGCTCTTTGAACACCTTATCAAACTCGCGCTTGATTTCCTCAAACTTCTCGGCAAACTGTTTTCGCATTGCCGCGTCAAGCTCCGTAATGATGCGTTCAAGCGCTTTCTCGGCCTCAATTATATCGTCATGCTGATTTTTGAGGAATGTATAGCGCTCCATGAGAACCCTGTAGTCCTCTATCGCGTTGACATTTACATCGCCCAGCTTTTTTATCTCGTCCTTGATTTCCTGTATCTGACGACGCATTGAGGATACGTCCGTAAGCTGCTCATTGCGCAGAGGCGCCGCGCTGCTGAGTGTAAGCTCATACTCGTTCCACATATAGTTTATCCTTGCCTCCTGGTCTGCCTCCAGTTTCTCTTTCTGTGAATTGAGGCGGTAAACTTCCTTATCGAGCAAGGCTTTCCTCTCCGAAATTTCCTCACGCGTTTCAAAAAATCCTTTCTGCTTTTGCGAAAGCTCCTCTTTAAGCTGCTGCTTTTCCTTTAACGAAATCTCCGCGTCCGACTGCGTAGTGTGCGACGCATTTATAGTCTTTTCAAGCTCCTCTATACTTTGTTTTCTGTGCGCCATTTCTTCCAGAGCGGACGCAAGACTGTTCTCCACCTCCGAAAGTTCATCTCTGTGACGCGACAGCTCTCCCTCGACACGGTCAAGGTTTGTCTGCTCAAATTCCTGCTGCTGCAGTACCTTTTCAAATGCGACTTCCCACTCTCCGACACGCCCTGTCCTGTCGGACTCCTCCTCGCGGTATTTTTCAAGTTCCTTTTGGTATTCGGCAACCAGCGTCTCTATATTTTTTTGTTCTTCCTCGGAAGTTTTCAACTCGGTCAAGGTCTTGTCCCTCTCGTCCTCGAGTTCCTTGACCTTGACGTCTATCTCCTGCTGCTCATTGCTCAGCGCTCCAAATCCCTGTTTTGCCTCGTTTTTTCTCTCCTCTGCCCCAATTACATTGAGGCGCGCCGTATTTTGCTTTAAATAGAGCTCCTGCAAAAGCGCCTTTTCGTCTTCAATCGCTTTTCTCAATACGTTTCGCTCATTCTTTATGCTTTCGATATCGCCCTCGGCGGCATCAAGCCTTGCCTTTGCATCTTTGGCGTTTTGTGCAAGTTCCTCAAGCTCTCGCCGTCTGCCAAGCAGATTTGAATTGTTTTTGTATGCGCCGCCGCTGATAGCGCCACCCGGCACCAAAAGCTCGCCCTCAAGCGTAACCATTCTGACACTATAGTCATATTTTCTAGCAATCTTTACGGCATTATCCACATGGTCTACGACAACAATTCTGCCAAGCAGCGTTTTTGCAACATTCGCATATCTTTTGTCCGTCCTGACAAGCGTATTGGCAAGTCCGATAACACCATGCTCCTCCAAAACCCCCGACGCCTTAAACTCCTGCGGTTTTGTAATGCTCGTGAGCGGCAGGAACGTCGCGCGTCCGAAACGGTTATTTTTGAGGAAGCCAATCATTTTTTTTGCCGTTTCCTCATTGTCCGTGACGATATTCTGTATATTGCCACCAAGCGCGGTTTCTATTGCCGTCTCGTATTCCTTGTCCACCTTGATAA
>CANQHZ010000169.1 GCA_947623805.1 uncultured Lachnospiraceae bacterium
TTTTTAGTTGCACATTATGCTTTTATGAGCTATACTATATAAAAAGGAGCATAATATGAGCAAGAAGGATAAGTTATTGGAAAGGCTGCTAAAGAAACCAAAAGATTTTACTTTTGATGAGATGAAATCTTTGTTATCATATTTTGGGTATGAACTAAAACAAGGTGGAACAGGATCAGGCGTTAAATTTATTAAATACGGAAGTAATGATGTAATAAATTTCCATAAACCGCATCCAAGCGGAGTGTTAAAAAGTTATGTATTAGACCAGGTAATAGAGAAATTGCGAAAGGATGGTTTATTATGAGTAATCTTTTATCATACCAGAATTATAATGGGACAGTAGAATATTCCAAAGAAGATGGCTGCCTTTTTGGAAAAGTAATTGGAATAAAGTCTTTGCTGTCGTATGAAGGAAATTCGGTTAAAGAACTTGAGCAGGATTTCCAAGAAGTAATAGATGCATACCTGAATGATTGTAAGGAACGGAATATCGAGCCAGAACAACCATATAAAGGCACTTTTAATGTACGGATTAGTCCTGAACTTCATCGGAATATTGCAGTGTATGCGATGGAGCATGGAAAAACATTAAATGCGGCTGTTGAGGAAGCTATTGCAAATATGGTTGGAGCATCTAAAATTAAGTATTTATGAATTGATATGTGAATGTCGTGGAGTAGCATATGCAAATATAAAGTATAAGGCAATTAGGAATGTGTGAGCGTGTTTTTAGATATGAGTTGTGCTCTGAAACAGGGGATTAATAACGTGTACGAGAATACGCAGTATGAATGGTAAGAAATATTTTATATAAACTGGAAAAGTATGAATATTTTTCCATTCTTGTCCATATAATATAGTACAAAACATTTACTCAACAAAAATATAATGGACAAGGAGGCAGAAATGGCACGAGGAGTCAAAAAATCTTTACAGGAAAAGATTGCGCAGAAGGAGGAGCTGATTGACGCGCTTTCGCTTAGAATGAAGAAGGAGCGTGATGAGCTGAACGAGCTTCTGGAAATGCAGAAGATGGAGGAGCTGAATGAGCTTCGCACGGCTGTAGAACAGTCTGGAATGGAAATATCCGAGCTTATACAGGTTGCCCAGATGCAGAACGCGCAGTAAAAGGCATTTTTTACAAAAATATTTTAAGAAAAAGTCCAAACACAATTGCGTACATAGCCTTTGATAAGGTATAATGGAAAGCAAGTGAGAGGACTTTTTTATATTAAAATAATAAAAATATGGAGGAAAAAATGATAAACATACGAGAGCTATACCACAATTACAAGGAATATGCGGACAAGGAGGTTACAATCGGCGGCTGGCTTAGGAGCAAGAGGGACTCAAAGACTTTTGGCTTTCTGGTGGTGAATGACGGCACGTTTTTTGAGCCGCTGCAGGTGGTGTACAGCGATAAGCTGGGCAATTTCGCCGATATTTCAAGGCTGAATGTAGGCGCGGCGATAATTGCGACGGGCATTGTGACGCTTACGCCTGAGGCGAAGCAGCCATTTGAGCTGCAGGCGACGGGAGTGGAGATAGAGGGCGACTCCACGCCTGATTATCCTTTGCAGAAAAAGCGCCACAGCTTTGAGTATCTTAGGACAATATCGCATTTAAGACCGCGTACAAACACGTTTCAGGCGGTTTTCAGGGTGCGCTCTTTGTGCGCGTATGCGATACACAAATTTTTTCAGGAAAGGGATTTTGTGTATGTCCATACGCCGCTGATAACGGGAAGCGACTGTGAGGGCGCGGGCGAGATGTTTCAGGTGACGACGCTTGACTTGGCAGATATTCCGACGACGGCTGACGGCAAGGTTGACTATGCAAAGGACTTTTTCAACAAGCCGACTAATCTCACGGTAAGCGGGCAGCTCAACGGCGAGACATATGCCATGGCGTTTAAGAACATATATACCTTCGGACCTACGTTCCGCGCGGAAAATTCCAATACTACGCGCCATGCGGCGGAGTTTTGGATGATAGAGCCTGAGATTGCGTTTGCTGATTTGAAGGATGATATGATGCTTGCGGAGGGCATGCTTAAATACATTATCAACTATGTGCTTGAAAATGCGCCTGAGGAGATGGCGTTCTTTAACCAGTTTGTGGACAAGGGGCTGATTGAGAGATTAAAGCATGTAGCGGGCTCGGAGTTTGGGCATATAACATATACTGACGCGATAGAGGAGCTTGCAAAGCATAATGATGAGTTTGAGTACAAGGTATCATGGGGATGCGATTTGCAGACGGAGCATGAGAGGTATCTTACGGAAAAGCTTTTCGGGCGCCCTGTGTTTGTGACGGATTATCCAAAGGAAATTAAGGCGTTTTATATGAAGCTTAATGATGATGGCAAGACTGTGGCTGCTATGGATTGTCTTGTGCCTGGTATTGGTGAGATTATCGGGGGCAGCCAGAGAGAGGATAAGCTTGAGGTGCTTGAAAGGAGAATGGCAGAGTGCGGCTTGAAGGCGGAGGATTATGATTTTTATCTTGACCTTAGAAGGTATGGCAGCGCACGGCATGCGGGCTTTGGGCTTGGGTTTGAGAGGTGTGTGATGTATCTGACGGGGATGGGGAATATCAGGGATGTTATTCCGTTCCCTAGAACCGTTAATAATTGTGAGCTGTAAATAAATGTGCCCCATATATCAGCCAAATAAATTTTAGTTTTGGCTGATGTATGGGGCAAAATATTGTCTTAAATAATGCAGCATAGTTATGCCGACTTGTTAGCGGCATTATCTTTTGAATGCTGCTTTTTCTGCTCGGCGTTTTTGGCGGCGGCAGCGTTGCGGGCTTTGTTTGCGCGCTGTTTTGCGATATCAGTGGTGTTAGATGTACGTGAGTTTTCGCCTATGTGCGCGTTTTCGTTTGCAGACTTGGCAGCGGTTTCCTGCGCCGCGTCCTTTTCTGCCGCAATTGCTTTATTAAGGTTTTTCTGTGCGGTAGACAGCATAAGCTTTATGCGGTTAAGCTGGTTTACCTCTGATGCGCCTGGATCATAATCTATGGCGACTATGTTTGCCTCGGGGTGGCGCTTTCTCAACTCCTTGATAACTCCCTTGCCGACTACGTGGTTTGGCAGGCAGCCGAAGGGCTGTGTGCATATGATATTCGGCGTATTGTTATGTATGAGCTCCAGCATTTCGCCTGTCAGGAACCAGCCCTCGCCTGTCTGGTTGCCGAGTGATACGATTTCGGCGGCGTTTTTGGCTGTTTCGTAAATGTCGGCGGGCGGCGTGAAATGTCTGCTTGCGGCAAATGCCTCGCTCATAGGCTTTCTGAGCATTTGGATTGCCTTTATGCCGAGCCTGCTTATTTCAGCGCCTTTTTTGCTTGTGCCGAGGTTTTCTGCTTTGTACAGCTGATTGTAAAAGCAATAGAACATAAAGTCCATCAGGTCGGGAACTACAGCCTCCGCGCCCTCGTGCTCCAATAGCTCCACAAGGTGGTTGTTGGCGGCGGGAGAGAACTTCACAAGTATTTCTCCGACGACGCCGACGCGCGGCTTCTTTATGTCAAGCGTAGGTATTGAGTCAAACTCCGCAATCATTTCCCTGCACATTTTTTTGTAAACAGAGAATGACAGATATTTGCGCCCGAGAAATTCGCAGCATTTATCAATCCATTTTTTATGTACTCTGTCTACCGCGCCTTTTTCTGCCTCATATGGGCGCATCCTATATACGCAGCGCATAAATATGTCGCCGAAGTTTACGGCGTATATGGCGCGCAGCAGCAGCATAGGAGTGAGCTTAAAGCCAGGGTTGCTTTCAAGCTTTGACAGGTTTATTGAAATGACGGGAATATGTCCGTAGCCTGCCTTGGCGAGCGCGCGGCGTATAAAGCCGATATAGTTTGTAGCGCGGCAGCCGCCGCCAGTTTGTGACATTACTACGGCGAGCCTGTCGGTGTCGTATTTTCCCGAAAGTACAGCCTCCATAATCTGCCCGACTACCAGAAGCGAAGGGTAGCAGGCGTCGTTGTTTACGTATTTGAGACCTACATCAACGCTGTTGTGGTTGTCGTTGTTCAGCACGACTAGATTGTAGCCGCAGCGCCTGAAGGTGGGCTCCAGCAGGTCAAAGTGAATCGGTGACATCTGCGGGCATAAAATTGTATAATTTTTGCGCATTTCCTTCGTGAAAAGCACTCTGTTCATTCTGCTTGAATTTATGGTGCGCTCCTGATGTCTTTGCTCCTTTACGCGGATAGCGGACAGCAGAGAGCGTATTCTTATGCGCGCCGCGCCGAGGTTGTTTACCTCGTCAATTTTAAGGCATGTGTAAATCTTGCCCGAGCCGCTCAAAATATCGTTGACTTGATCAGTCGTGACAGCGTCAAGCCCGCAGCCGAAGGAATTAAGCTGTATTAAGTCTAAATCGTTGCGCGTCTTGACATAGCTTGCGGCGGCATAAAGCCTTGAATGGTACATCCACTGGTCGGACACAATAAGCGGGCGCTCTGGCTTTGCAAGGTGCGAAACTGAGTCCTCCGTCAATACGGCAATGCCATAAGACGTGATTAGCTCAGGTATTCCGTGGTTAATCTCAGGATCAATGTGGTACGGGCGTCCCGCAAGCACAATGCCGCGCTTATGGTTCTTTTCGAGGTAAGCGATGACCTCCTCGCCCTTTTTGTACATATCATTGCGAGCCGCGTTCAGTTCAGCCCAGCCCGCGTCAACGGCAGATTTAAGCTCGTCGGCGGGAATATCGGGAAATTCCTTTGCGAGCGACTGTGCGATAAGCGAAGGCTCCCTAAACGACATAAACGGATTTTTGAAGACAACTTCTCCGCGTCCGATTGCCTCGACATTATTTTTGATGTTTTCAGAGTATGATGTCACGATAGGGCAGTTGTAGTGGTTGTTAGCCTCATCAAACTCATTTCTTTCATAAAACAGCGCGGGATAGAATATGAAATCCACGCCTTCTTTGATAAGCCATTCTATATGACCGTGGGCAAGCTTTGCAGGGTAGCACTCGGACTCGCTTGGTATCGACTCGATGCCCATCTCGTAAATCTTCCTGTTTGAAACGGGCGAAAGCACTACCTGATATTTTAGCTTTGTAAAAAACGTAAACCAGAACGGATAATTCTCGTACATATTCAATACGCGGGGTATGCCGACCTTGCCGCGCACGGCTTCACTTTCAGAAAGCGGCTCATAAGAAAACAGGCGTTTTAGCTTATAGTCAAACAGATTTGGGATATCGCTGTTTGTCTTTGCCTTGCCAAGCCCTTTTTCGCAGCGGTTGCCTGATATGTAGCTTCTGCCGTCGGAAAATTTATTTAC
>CANQHZ010000170.1 GCA_947623805.1 uncultured Lachnospiraceae bacterium
TCTTTTTACAAGGTCATTTATTCAGAGCGTTCCGTCAATCCAACCGCTGCTAAAATTATGGCAGAGGAAACAAGAAAAATGATTTTGGCAACCAAAAATCTGTTTTATGCCTTGCAAGTACACAAAAAAATCTGTATTGGGGATATTGATATGGCTGCTACATCTTTTGCAATGACGGTTCATGCCATGATGGACTATCAATTAGACTGTTCCTGTTCTGGCGAACCTGTCGGACAGGATATGATACAAAATTATATCAAATGGTTTTGCAACCAATACGGAGGAATGAATGATGAAAAAAACATTGATTAACTGGTTAGGACTTTTGGGAGTAGTATCACTGTTATCCTATACCGCAGCGGTAATTTTTGCTCCAACAGCATATCCCGGTTATAACTGGATGGCGCAGGCAGTTAGTGATTTAAGTGCTAACAATGCACCGTCCAAAACACTATGGGAACAATTAGCGTCTTTGTATGGTGTATGCGGAATTGTTTCAATAATGGCGGTTTGTGTTTTTATTCAAGGGAAACTAAATAAAACAATCCGTATCGGCATTTATCTTTTTGCCGTAATGAATTGGGTATCAAATGTAGGTTATACAATGTTTCCATTATCAGATAGCGGCAATGCAGGAGCTTTCCAAGATATTATGCACATTTATGTGATAACAGTGCTTGTCGTGTTGCTTTCCATTGTTTCACTTGTTGCAATTATGATTGGCGGGTATCGGGACAAAAAATATCGTTCTATGGCACTATGGGCGACAATGGCACTGCTGCTTATGTTTGCGGGAGCAATCGGAACAAATATAGTTCCGAGGGATTTTTTCGGTATTCCAGAGCGTTTCAGTGTGTTTGCTGCTACGGGATTTAATGCTGTATTGGGAATTTACCTGTTTCGTGGTTTTGGAGGGATTAGTGAAAGTGAGTAAGATTGAATGGGTACGATGCCCTGTCTGCGGAAATAAAACAAGATTACAGATAAGGCAAGATACAGAATTGAAAAATTTCCCTCTTTATTGTCCGAAATGCAAACAGGAAAGTTTGATTGATGCAAAGGATTTACAGGTAACCGTTATTAAAGGATTTGAAGCAAAAACACATAGCTGAAATAATAATGCGGCAAATCGCAATTCGTAGAGGTGATATTTTGAAAAAAATAATTTTATATATTCATGGAAAAGGCGGAAGCTATTTAGAAGCGGAACAGTACAAGAAAAATTGTTTGAATTTTGATATTATTGGGATAGACTACAATGATTATATCCCGTGGATTGTAGAAAGCCAAATCCAATCGGTCTATGACAAAGTGCATGAAAGATACGATTCTATTTATTTGATTGCAAACAGTATAGGAGCTTATTTTTCAATGCACACATTACAGAATTGCGATATTGAAAAGGCTTTATTTATATCGCCTGTACTTGATATGGAACGTCTTATACTGGACATGATGAGTTGGGTAAATGTATCGGAAAAGGATTTGTGCGAAAAAGGGGAAATTCCTACAAACTTTGGAGAAACATTATCATGGAAATATTTATGCTTTGTTAAGGAAAATCCTATAACATGGAATGTTCCAACAGAAATCCTATATGCAGGAAATGATAATCTCGTATCCCGTCAAACGGTAAATGAATTTATCAGTAGCCACAATGCACACCTTACTGTAATGGAAAATGGGGAGCATTGGTTTCATACAGACGAACAACTTGCCTTTTTAGATGTTTGGATGAAAAAGGCAATAGGCTAAATTCCAGTTTGTGGATTGGAGGAATAAAATGAAAAAGTATTTTCTATCCTTTATTATGTTGGTAATATTTGAAACTGTTGCAGTAACATTATGGCTGACACAGAACAATACATTTTATTTATTTAACTTTAGCTATATTGGAATATCTATTTCTTTAGGGATATTCCTTTATGTTAAAAAATACAAATATGCCCGCAGGGTTGCACAACTTTTAGTCGGACTTTATATGTTGGTTTATTTGGGGGGTATTTGCGGCGAAAATATGCAGATTGAGGGATTTTGGTATTATCTTTTTACGGGTGTATTCGAGGCTGCAACAATTCATTATGCGGTGGCAAAAATTTTTGGACCGCTGCTTTTTGGAAGAGGTTGGTGTGGGTATGCTTGCTGGACGGCAATGGTGCTTGATTTTCTCCCATATAAGGTTCCTAAAACGCCAAGAAAAAAGATTGGGTGGATAAGGTATATTACATTTGCAATTTCTCTTATATTTGTTTCGGCACTATTTCTTGCTCATATTGGTAACATTGAGAGAATTATGTTTTGGGCGTTTATCATTGGAAATGTCATATACTATGTAGTTGGGATAATATTGGCTTTTGTCTTTAAGGATAATCGTGCATTTTGCAAATACATATGTCCTATCACTATATTCTTAAAACCTATGAGTTATTTTTCGCTGCTCCGAATTAAATGTGATAAAAGCAAATGCATTTCTTGTGGTAAATGCAAAAATGTGTGTCCAATGGAAGTGGATGTTACAGATAATTCCAGAAAACGAAAAAACGGTACGGAATGTATTCTTTGCTTTGAATGCGTGAAGAATTGTCCGAGAGATGCACTATAAATTCCCGTTTATCGGGCAGAACAACATATCATCAAAGAGCCAGACGCACAGACGCAGAGATAATTAAGAAAGTGTCAAATCGGGATTGAATTTAATATCAAAAACTAAAATAAGCACGGTGCAGAATGCTCTCCTGCATCGTGTTCAACATTATTGCAAAAAAAGGTGTTGATTTCCATTTTTAATGGCATTATGATTTCACGTAGAAGGTTTATCCTTTCGAACTAATATGTGTCGGTATATAAGCTTCTCTTGAATAAACGCCGCCAAAGCGGCAGAATGGAAGGTAAAAATGATAAATTTATCAGAACTTCACAGTTATGTCGTAGACAGCCAGTCAAACATCTGTCAGATGATAGTGATTCAAAACGGAAAGACAATCGTAAACGATACATGGAACGGCTACAAGGCTGATGATACAGTGCATACGATGTCTGTAACGAAAAGTATTGTTTCTTTATTAGTTGGTATTGCCCTCGAACGAGGATTGATTGGCAGCATAGACGATTTTGTACTGGATTACTTTCCCGATTACAAAATCAAACGGGGAGAAAAGACAATTCAGAAAGTTACATTAAAAAATCTTCTGACAATGACTGCACCCTATAAGTATAAATCAGAGCCGTGGTCAAAAATATGCGTGCAAGATGATTGGAGTATTGCCGCTTTGGATTTTTTAGGCGGCAGACGTGGCATAACGGGAGAATTTCAATACTCTACCTTGGGTATTCATATTCTTACAGGTATCATTGCAGTAGTAAGTAAAATGACAACGGTAGATTTTGCAAATAAATATCTATTTGAGCCGTTGACGATTGCACCACGGAAAATATATGTTGCTCCCGATGCCGAAGCGCATAAGGCTTTTACAGTAGGAAAGACGCCGAAAGGCAATATTTGGTTTTCAGACCCAATGGGGGTGGGAGCAGCTGGATACGGTCTTTGTCTGTCTGCTGAAGAAATGTCCAAGATAGGTCTGCTCTGTCTGCAAAAAGGTGTGTTTCATAACAAACGGATTGTTTCTGAAAAATGGATTGAAGAAAGCACAAAGGTTAGGCTGCGCTGTAACGAAAAATTCCGAGATATGATGTATGGATATTTGTGGTGGATTATTGATGAAAATGAGAGAAGCTATGCGGCTATCGGCAACAGCGGAAATGTTATTTATATCAATCCTCAAAAGAAATTGGTAGTAGCAGTTTCTGGCTACTTCAAACCGACAGTGTTTGACCGAATTGATTTTATCAAAGAACAAATAGAACCATTCGTTACAAAATAACAAATTCCCATTTGTAGGGAAGAAAAAATAGAACATCAAAGAGCCAGACGCATAAGACGCAGAGCCGACAGACTTGTGAGAAATCACAGTTTACCATAGATTTAACGGGAGAACGGATATGGGAAAAATATTCTCAATAATAGGATATTTGATTTTGGGTTTTATTGTATTATCAAATTATATAAAGATTCAATTGTCAAATGTGAGCATAATTCTATTATCAATTATAAGTGTCATTTTTATGGTGGTAGGAATTCTGATTAAAGAAAAAATTAACTTCATAAAAGAGCCAGACGCACAGACGCAGAGCCGATGAACAAGTGAGCAATCACGGTTTATCGGCTCTGTTCTTTATACAGCCATAGGTAGGACAAGCCCACCGAATAAAAAAACGATGCTTCGGTGAGCTGATTTGTTATGCTCTGAACACTCTCCGACTTCGCTTTTTGAAGTTTGGAGGGATTTTTATTGCCTGCAAGCAGCAGCTTCTACTTACATATATCATTCCGAGGATGGGCGGATAATCTGTTAAAAAAATCCTCGCTACCGCATGGGGGCTTTGCACCTCAAAAGTAGAAGCCAAATCTCTACATAATAGAAATAAACTCTCCTTAAACCGTAAAGGTATGACAACCTTTGCGGTTTTTCTTTTGTCGCTTTTTGCAGGAATATGGCACAAGCCTGTTTCTGGCGTTGGATGCCGTTCTCCGCCTGCCAATCTGGATTTTTCAAAAAATTCAGATTGGAGGAAACAGAAATGTCATTCAATTATGGCAGAGAAGAAAAGAAATGGCGGCTCTGGAAAGAAGCCGAGGAAAAGCAGTTACGGAGCTTGGGTGTCAGTGAGGATACCATTGAAAAACTCCATACCCACGATTGGGCGGTCTTTAACTCTGACAGACGGTATTACCGCAGATTGCAGGACGCAGGTACATACCTTGAGGAATTTGCCGAGGAAACAGCACAGCCCGAAGTGAAAACAGTTGAGGATTTTTTAGACAGCATTGAAAATCAGCGGCTCTATCAAATCCTAATCATGGTGGACAGGCTTACCCTGCAAATTGTTGTGATGAAGATACAAGGCTATTCTACCCGTGAAATTGCATCACGGCTTAATACCACCGAAAAGGCTGTTTACAGAAGAATGGACAGGCTTAAAGAAAAATTGAAAAAGTTTTTTAAGTAGAGGGGAAAATCGAGGTTTCCCAAGGACTATGGGGTGTAAGGCAAAAAAGCCTTCGCCCCGTTTTCCTTTGTGTGGCGAAAACGGGGACAGTTCCTTGACAACCGAATACTCATTCGCCAAATACTTCCTCTTTGTGATTGTGATGAGCATAAGCGTGTGCAGCGGT
>CANQHZ010000171.1 GCA_947623805.1 uncultured Lachnospiraceae bacterium
GCATCTATACCAAATTCTGATCATTTCTTATTATGTATGTATTCCTTGCTGTATCTAACGGATAACTTTTTATTATCCCTAAAAATTAACCCGCAAAAGAAAACAGCACTCCTGATGGCTATCCCATCAAAACTGCTGTTTCGCAATCATCAGATATTGAAATTTTTTCGCGGATGCTTCGTAGTCAGGATATCCCTCTGCTTGGACATGGCAACATGAGTATATATCTCTGTAATATTAATAGAGCTATGTCCCAGCATTTCCTGAATATAGCGGATATCAACATCAGCCTCCAAAAGACTCGTGGCAAAAGTGTGCCGAAACATATGTGGCGTAATGTGCAGTTCTATTGCTGCAAGGGAAGCATACTTATTTATCATCCGTCTGACAGATTGATCCGACATTACAGAGTAGTTTTGGTTGACAAAAAAGCGGTTGCATTTTTGAATCTGTGGAAAGAAGGCATTTTTGTATTCCTCCAAAATCCGCGCCACATCTTCGTTTCCTATTTGTACCTTCCTTTCTTTTGAACCCTTTCCGTATATAAGGACTGATCTGTCATATAAATTTACGTCCTCCGCCTTTAAGGAGCAAAGCTCAGAAATTCGTATGCCTGTTGCAAAAAGCAGTTCTATAAGGGCGGCATCACGCAGCGCATTTTTCCTCTGATAAGCTGTGCTAGCATCCGTGCGCTGTTTGTATATAGCAGACAAAAGCGTTTCCACGGTATGTAAAGGGATTGTTTTGGGCAAAATCTGAGGCTCGCGTAATTTCAGGTGCATCCTGCTGAATGGATTTCTGTCAATTATGTCTTTATACTCAAGATAATGAAAAAATGCTTTGACAGATGCAAGCTTTCTTTTGACTGTCTTTGGCTTGTAATCCTGATTGAGCTTTGCAATATAATTTTCTAGAGTAACAGTAGCGATATCGCGGACATCAATATCAGATACATATGATGCAAACTGTCGAAGATCAATCCGATACGCTTTCAGCGTCTTACTGTCCAACCGTTTCTGGCATTGACAGTATTGCAGATAGTTTTTGATGTTTGTCTGTAAATTGTTCATAAATAGGACTCCTTTGCTATTAATTTTTATTTATTTTACCAAATCTGAAAATTATTCAGAATATATGGTTATTTTAATTTATGGATAGCGGAATTAAAGACATAAGGCATAAGCGGTTATTCCCTTGTAAAGGGCTGTTTTAGGCTGTGAAATATGATATTTTGTTTTCATTCCCCGCTCCTTTGCCGAATGCTCGAAAATACAGGAATATAACGGAAAATATTAACTTTCTGAAAAATTATGCTGAAAAGGTATCGCTGAAAATATCAAACTATAAGAATAATCTGAACAATATTTAATGGAAATGGAAAAGCTGTCGCCGATGAAAACGCCAAATTTTCATAAGACTCTTTTTAATATTAGCTAACTGAATTTACCTAATATATTTTATTTGTGTATCAGTAGATGAAGCTTGTTCAAAAAGCGAATTTATTGATGCAATAAACAGTCAGGAACAAAAGGCAGACGCAGAGTGGTATGATCTGTCTGAAAACAACATAAATACTGTTTTGGAAACACTGTAAACGTTATGGTGAAGCAGGCTTGTTCTACGGTTTGTTCTTTTGTGCGGACTTTTTCAGTGCCAGACAACAGCATGGATATAAGACAGGCGCGCCTTATTTTCCACAAAAAAGAGACTGGCGCTTTAACGAATGAATACCGCAAAGCGCCAGTCCCTTTTGTTTCACAAAAATAAGTCTTATTGCAAAATCTGCCTGTCCATCAGTATTTCCAGATTACGCAATATCAGCAATCTTTGACATAAGAGAGTCGATATCGATGCCGTGAACCATCGCCGCCTCCTCCAGAGTCTCTCCCTGAGCCGAAGGGCAGCCCAGACAGTGCATGCCCGCCTCCATAAGCGCAGGCGCTACATCAGGCTTTACTCTCAAAATCTCACCGATAGTCATATCCTTGGTTATATCTGCCATTTCTTACCTCCAAACTGCTGCGTCTTTGCAGCTGCAAAATATTATTTCCATCAATTATATTAATATAATATATATTTAAAAAATTAGCAAGTGCGTTATTGGCTTGACAAAGTATTTTAAGCATTTTTTAGCAAAAAATAATAAATGTAATACTTTTTTAATTTTTACCAAATTTTTGAAAAAATTTTCCCCTCTGTACGTGAAAAAGAACAAAAAATAGTGTTGACGTGTATACAAAAATGTGTCTATAATACAAATACAAGATGTAATTAACCTTCTATGAAGTGCATAAGTAACAAAATTACATCTCTTATTGTAACCTACGGCTTTATGCCGCAAAATATTAAATTTATAAATAGGAGGCTTTGCAAAATGAGACCAGAATGGAAAGATTTTGTAGGTGGCAAATGGGAAAGCGAAGTTAATGTGCGTGACTTTATTCAGAGAAACTACACGCCGTATGACGGAGATGAGTCTTTCTTAGCCGGTCCTACACAGGACACAAAGGATTTATGGGAGATGGTTCTTGACCTTCAGAAGCAGGAAAGAGAACATGGCGGTGTTCTTGATATGGATACCAGGGTTATCTCTACAATCACTTCTCATGGTCCGGGATACCTCGACAAGAGCAAGGAGAAAATCGTAGGATTCCAGACAGATAAGCCTTTCAAGCGTTCTTTACAGCCTTACGGCGGTATCAGAATGGCAGAGAAAGCTTGCGCGGACAACGGTTATGAGGTTGATCCTGAAATCAGCGAGTTCTTTGCAACACACAGAAAAACACACAATGCAGGCTGCTTCGACGCTTACAATCAGGAGATGAGGGCTTGCCGTTCTTCACACATTATCACAGGTCTTCCTGATGCTTACGGACGCGGACGTATCATCGGCGATTACAGACGTGTTGCCCTCTATGGCATTGATAGGCTTCTTGAGGATAAGCAGGATCAGAAGGATTCTACAGGACGCGTTATGACAGATGATGTTATCCGTCTTCGTGAGGAGCTTTCAGAGCAGATGACAGCTCTTAAGATGATGAAGGAAATGGCTGCTTCTTATGGTTGCGACATTTCTAAGCCTGCTTCAAACGTACAGGAAGCTATTCAGGCTACTTACTTTGGTTATCTCTGCGCTGTTAAGGAGCAGAACGGTGCGGCTATGTCACTTGGACGTACATCTACCTTCCTTGACTGCTATGCTCAGAGAGACTTAAAGAACGGCACATTTACAGAGGAGCAGATTCAGGAGTTCGTTGACCACTTTATTATGAAGCTGCGCTGCGTTAAGTTTGCTCGTACACCTGAGTACAACCAGATTTTCGCAGGCGATCCCGTTTGGGTAACAGAGTCACTCGGCGGCGTTGGCGTTGACGGACGTCATATGGTAACAAAGATGTCATTCCGTTACCTCAACACACTTACAAACCTTGGACCTGCACCCGAGCCCAACCTTACAGTTCTCTGGTCTACAAGACTTCCTGAGAATTGGAAGAGATACTGCGCTAAGATGTCTATCCAGACTTCTTCAATCCAGTACGAGAATGATGACCTCATGAGAGTTACCCACGGTGATGATTATGCTATCGCTTGCTGCGTATCTTCAATGGTTGTCGGTAAAGAGATGCAGTTCTTCGGCGCTCGCGCTAACCTTGCTAAGTGCCTGCTCTATGCTTTAAACGGTGGTGTAGACGAGGTTACAAAGAAGCAGGTTGGTCCTAAGTACCGCCCTGTAACAGGCGATGTGCTTGATTATGATGATGTAATGAGCAAGTTCATCGACATGATGGAGTGGCAGGCTGACGTATACGTAAATACACTCAACATCATTCACTATATGCATGACAAATACTGCTATGAGAGAGCAGAGATGGCTCTTCATGACAGAGACGTTAAGAGATATTTCGCTACAGGCGTTGCTGGTCTTTCAATTGTTGCTGACTCATTATCAGCTATCAAGTATGCAAAGGTTAAGCCTATCCGTGATGAGGACGGCGTAATCGTTGACTTTGAGACCACAGGCGACTTCCCTAAGTACGGCAACGATGATGACCGTGTAGACCTTATCGCTCAGGATATCGTTCACAGATTTATGACTGCCGTAAGAAGACATCATACCTACAGGAATGGTATTCCTACAACTTCTATCCTTACGATTACTTCAAACGTAACCTACGGCAAGGCAACAGGCAACACGCCTGACGGACGTAAGAAAGGACAGCCGTTTGCTCCTGGCGCTAACCCTATGCACGGCCGTGATACTCATGGCGCTGTAGCTTCATTGTCTTCTGTATCTAAGTTGCCGTTTAAGGATGCACAGGATGGTATCTCTAATACATTTACCATTATCCCTAACGCGCTTGGTAAGGAAGCTAAGGTCTTCTCTGGCGATATCGAAATCGACCTTAACAATTAATGTTATCTAACGCCGGAGAAGCCCTCGGTCTTCTCTGGCGATACCGAAATCGACCTTAACAATTAATGTTATCTAACGCCGGAGAAGCCCTCGGTCTTCTCTGGCGATATTGAAGATTGACCTTAACAACTAATTTCTAACTACGATTTTTGAGAGGAATAGGTGCTGACTATGGACGAGAAATCTATGATTGACGACCTCGTGGCGCAGCTTGATGCGGGATTTTCCAAAGACAAGGCTGTAGGGCATTTCAATGTAGATGTTGACGAGGCGGCAAATTCTACAAAGGAAGTAGAAACTCTTGGATGTACAGACTGTTCCAGAACTCCCTTAGCATGCAGCGTGCCTACGCTGCACCAGGGGTTAGACGATTATCAATAATATAAATTTTATTAGGAGGTATATTACTATGGCAGACAACAATCAGACACAGGTTGACAACTTAGTATCATTATTAGACGGCTATGCTACAAAGGGCGGCCATCACCTTAATGTAAACGTACTCAACAGAGAGACACTGCTTGACGCTCAGAAGCATCCCGAGAATTATCCTCAGCTTACAATCCGTGTTTCAGGCTACGCTGTAAACTTCATCAAGCTTACACCTGAACAGCAGGCTGACGTTATCTCTCGTACATTCCATGAGCAGATTTAATTAGCTGCACAATAAAGGGGCTGTCGCTTTAACGAATGAGAATTCGTGAAACGGCAGCTTCTTTTTCTTCTTTTTTAGCATAAAATCGA
>CANQHZ010000172.1 GCA_947623805.1 uncultured Lachnospiraceae bacterium
AAATCCTTTGAGTGCAAAACAGGCAGCGCAGGCGTATTGCAAAAGCTTGATGCCGTCATAAAGTAATCGTCACCCACCCTGCACACGTCAGGATCAGAATAATCTGTATACAAAATTGGATTTGTATATGTGCCGTCGCCATTATCCGCAACCCATTTCTTCTTATCAACAATCATATTTTTCCCTATCCTTTCTCATTTTTATCTGCTTATGTCTAAACATAAATTCATAGTCCAAAGCACTAATCAAATTTTCTCAGCATTTCATCAATATTTCTTTTTCCATATATGATTCTGAGAACATAAATAGTCTTTGTCGAAAAGTCTGGCTGATAAAACATTATATAATTTCCCACATATTTCTTTCTTATGTTTTTTACAGGCAAAAACTCATTTGTCACAAGCGTACCACTTTCAGGAAAAGCTTGCGCTTCATTTATCAAATCGCCCAATTTATCCAAAAAATCAGAAGCGGCCTTAGGATTTGCCAGCTCCACTGCCATATATGAAACGATATCATCCAAATCAGCACTTGCTTTCTGCGTCAATCTGTATCCAAATTTAGAGTCCATATCTTCTCCTTATATCACTGACTGACGACTCCCCATCTAATGTGCGACCCGCTTTCATATCTTCCAGCCCTTCAAGGATTGCACTCGCCTCACACATTTTCTGCATAGTGCGCTCATAATACTCAATATCCATAACAACAAGTCTGCCATATCCATTTTTTGTAACGTAAACTGGACCATTTTCCTCCGCACAGCGACGTTCAATTTCAACTGTATTTTTCAAATCACGCATAGGAATAATTTGCATACGCTCACCTCCTGTGGCTATATTATATCCAAAATTCAGTCACGCGTCAATCAACAAATAAAATTGATTTATCCTTAAAATTCCTGCCATATTCCAAAGCAATGTCTAATACGCTCAGAATAGAAAAGAAAAATTATCCATGCGGCTCCGCACTGTATTAATGATGAAACAGCCTAATCCCCGTAAAGCACATAGCCATACCGTACTTATTGCACGTCGCGATAACATTATCGTCACGGATAGAACCGCCCGGCTGCGCGATATACTTTACGCCGCTCTTGTGCGCCCTCTCGATATTGTCGCCAAACGGGAAAAACGCGTCAGAGCCAAGTGACACGTCTGTCATTTTATCAAGCCACGCCCTCTTTTCCTCGCGCGTAAATACCTCGGGCTTTTCTGTAAAGAAATTCTCCCATACGCCGTCAGCCAGCACGTCCATATAATCGTCGCTCATATAAACGTCAATCGTGTTGTCCCTGTCCGCACGTCCTATATTTTCCTTGAACGGAAGATTAAGCACCTTCGGCGACTGGCGCAGGAACCAGTTATCCGCCTTGTTGCCCGCAAGCCTTGTACAGTGTATTCTCGACTGCTGCCCTGCGCCGATGCCGATTGCCTGTCCGCCCTTTGCGTAGCATACAGAATTTGACTGCGTATATTTAAGCGTAATCATCGCAATCGCAAGGTCTATGCGCGCCTGCTTTGTAATCTCCTTGTTGTCAGTCACCACATTTGCAAAAAGCTCGTCGTTTATCACAAGCTCATTCCTGCCCTGCTCAAAGGTCACGCCGAAAACGTCCTTGTATTCCACTGGATTTGGCTTGTAGTCGGGATTGATTTTTATTACCGCATAATTGCCCTTTTTCTTCGCCTTTAAAATTTCAAGCGCCTCGGGCTCATATCCTGGCGCAATGATGCCGTCTGAAACCTCGCGCTTGATAAGCTTTGCCGTCGATACGTCGCACACATCGGAAAGTGAGATAAAATCGCCGAACGACGACATTCTGTCCGCGCCCCTTGCCCTTGCATATGCACTCGCCAGAATGGAAAGCTCGCCCATATCATATACCCAGTAAATCTTGCGCTCAATCTCCGTAAGCGGAAGCCCCACTGCCGCGCCCGCAGGCGACACGTGCTTAAATGATGTTGCAGCAGGAAGCCCTGTCGCTTTTTTGAGCTCGCTCACAAGCTGCCAGCCATTAAACGCATCAAGAAAATTGATATAGCCTGGCTTGCCGTTTAACACTTCAATCGGCAGCTCCCCTTCCTTCATAAAAATCCTTGACGGTTTTTGGTTTGGATTGCAGCCGTATTTTAATTCTAATTCTTTCATTATTAATTCCTCCTGTTTTTCAACAATTATCTGCCACTGCCATTTCACTTTTGATTATCAGCAGAAAAACCACAGTTGAACTTTGCCGTTTTCGCATTATTTATTTTTATTGAAAATTTTAGTTTCATATTTTCCAGTCTGAATATCAATATAACGAATAAAAAGCGATACCTTGTTGTCATCATTAAGGCTTGTCCACACAAGATTGGCAAACTCCTCCATATCGTCTGGAATTTCAACGCGCTTAGGCTCGCCCTCAAAGCTTGGTAAGGGATTGCCGTCACCCATATACGTATGTATGAAATGCCCCTCGCCCGCCACAGGATTGCTGTATGCAAATGTGAACCTGTCACACGCGTCAGGATTGCCGTCGCTGCTCTTTAATATTGACATAGCATAATTATATGTGCCATTTTCAATATGAAGTATTCCCGAAATGCGCGGCGTGTAGTTTGGCGCGTCTGGCTCAAATTCCCTCGTCCTGAGCGCCTGCTCAAAGGTCTGCTGCTTGTCCATAAGGTCATAAATAGTGTCAGTCTGGTCTCCGTTTGTCACAATCGTCTTGTTGCCAAGCACACGGACAGGCGCGTAAATTATGAGACTCGGATTGCTTAGCTTTGACGGATCAAACGCCTGCGTGCGTATTCCCTCGCCGTCCTCGACAAATACGCGGTTTCTGCTGTTCTCGCTCCTGCCCATTATAAAATAGGCTATCGCCGCCTTTTTGCCGTCCTTAGTCTTGCCGATAACAATACCCCTGCCTGGGTATGCATTTCCTTTAAGTTCCTGTTCCAATGATAGCATCTTCATATTTTACCCCTTTTCTGCACTGCCCTCTGTACATGCCAAATCTGTGTCGCAGTGCTGACACAAATTTGATAATAGTTTTGGCGCCACCTTAACCTTTTTATTAAAAAACCCGCCCAGGCGCACCTTTACAAATGCAGCCCAGACGGACGACTTCTCTTTAACAGTACACTTCCCACAGGTAATCCTGCACGGTCTCCCGCTTCCGTCAGTCGTGTACCTGTTTTTATCATATATTATTATGGAAAATTTGGCAAGTAAAATTTTACTATATTTGCCAGCACTATATTTGCCAGCACAATATTCAGCTTAACCCGCCAAGGCAAAAATCTATCAGGTTCATATGCGTAATCCCATCCCTTGATACAGTTACCTTATCCATTGAAACTACATATTTTGGGTAATTATCCTGAACATTTTTGTACGCGCCAAATTCGCGTTCGACAACACTCTCATCCGCCAAAAGATACGCCGCCTGCACATACAGTCGCTTTTCACCCTTTACGGCAATAAAATCAATCTCTCCCTTTTGAGTTTTTCCTATAAACACCTGATATCCCCTGGATACCAGCTCATTATAGCATAGCGTTTCTATTATATAGCCGTACTCATCTTTTACCCGATTTTTTTTGATGTGAAAAAAGCCTAAATCGCAAACATAAGTCTTCTCCTCAAACGACAGCACCTTTTTCCCTCTGATGTCATACCTCGATACCTTGTCACATACATATGCGTCATTGATAAAACGAAGATAGTCGTATATCACAGGCGGCGAAACAGACTGCCAAGAGCCAGATAATATATCCGCCATTTTATTTCCTGAAATTGTTGTGGAAGAATTGGCTATGAGATACTCCAATACCCTTTCCAGCACAACTGGCGATGCCACCTTGCTGCGCATAACAATATCCTTTAATACTATTGAGTCAAATATATTTGAGAGTACTACCAGTTTGCTGTTTTCATCACGCTCCTTGCACACAAGGGGAAAACCTCCCCAAATCATATATTCCCGCATATATTCATCAAGACTGCGCTTGTCCCCTTCATCCGCCTTAAACTCGCAAAATTCCTGAAAGTTAAACGGCATCAGCCTAAATGACAGCGTGCGCCCGCCCAGATGCGTAGCCAGCTCGCCCGACAGCAGCTTGGAATTTGAACCCGTAATAAATATGCTCGTATTATGAACCGAACGAAACGAATTGATAACCAGTTCAAAATCATCCACGTTTTGAATTTCATCAAAAAACAGGTAATATTTCTCGCTGTCCGTAATTTTTCCCTCAATATATTCATACAACGCATCCGCATTGCTTATACCGCGGTATTTATAATCCTCAAAATTCACATATATAATATGGTCTCCCGCAACACCGCTTTCCTCAATTTCGCCGATTATCTGCCGCATAAGCGTAGACTTGCCACAACGACGTATTCCCATTATGACCTTTACCATTTCCGACTCATAAAACGGTCTTATCCTGTCCAAATAAATGCTCCGCTTAATCATACTCCAAAATCCTCATTTCTTATGAGATTATATATTGCATAATGCAATTTCCGTATCTTATATGATTAGCATAACATTTTTTTCAAATCATTTCAATAGAATTAAATATTTTTAATACTTTTGTTAATTTTGTTTATAGTATAAATTTTATTTAATACTTTTTGAGCTTTTATTTGTAGTATAAATTTTATTTAACATTTTTTTAATCATTTTACACTATCCTACACCAAACTACAACTGCCAAAACCACCCTGCACCCTGCACACATCCCCCCACCAAGCATTCTCACGCCACCACCTAGAAACTGCCTGATATAATGCCGTGCCACGCCATTGGCGCAAATGTGCAATTTTCTTATGCAATGCCCAAAACCAAGTGGTAAAATCGGCACGGACGCCGATTTTAGTCGGGCGCGGCACGGATGCCGCCTCCCGACGACCACGCCCGCCCCAATAAACCTACAAGCATTGCATTAGAAAATTTCACATTTGCAGCCACAGGCGCGTCACGGCATTATATCAGGCAGTTTCGTCCGCGCAGCCCC
>CANQHZ010000173.1 GCA_947623805.1 uncultured Lachnospiraceae bacterium
ATTGTGGCTTTTGAGTATGCCGTAGGCGATAGTGCCTTTAGCTGCCTCCGCTTTGCTTATCTCTCTGCCAGTCTTTGTCTTTACCGCCGCCTGCGCGTCTGCGGAATCCGCGATAAGCTCCGTGCCGTTTACTAGGTAAGCTCCGCCTTCAAATAATTGTATCATTGATAAACACCGAACCTTTCCTTATTTATTACAATTATTATATATGAATAATGCCGCAACCCCTCTCATAAGAGATTAGATTACGGCATTTATCACTATTCTATTACTACCTTGTCAAGATGCCAGATATCGTCAACATACTCCTGAATGGTTCTGTCAGATGTAAACTTACCGACATTTGCTACATTGAGCATTGCGCTCTTTGCCCAGCCGCTTGTGTTTCTGTATGCCTTTTCAACACGCTTCTGAGCCTCCGCGTATGAACGGAAATCCTTCAAGATAAAGTAGCGGTCCGCCTTGTCCGTGCTCTGCGTATTGAGCAGGGAATTGTACAGGCTTCTGAAAAGCTCCTTGTCGCTTGAATATGTGCCGTCAACAAGCTGGTCAACCACCTTTTTGATATCAGCGTCGTGGTTGTAGATATCCATAGGATTGTAGCCACCGTTGTTCTCAAAATTGATAACCTCGTCTGAGCTCAAGCCGAATATAAACGCGTTATCCAAGCCGACTTCCTCTACAATCTCAACGTTAGCGCCGTCCATTGTGCCAAGCGTGAGCGCGCCGTTAAGCATAAATTTCATATTGCCTGTGCCGCTCGCCTCCTTGCTTGCCGTAGATATCTGCTCTGAAATGTCAGCCGCCGCAAAGATAATCTCGGCATTTGACACTCTGTAATTTTCAATAAATACAACCTTAATCTTCTTATTAACCGCAGGATCGTTGTTAATCTTTTCAGCCACTGAATTGATAAGCTTGATGGTAAGCTTAGCATTCATATAGCCTGCCGCCGCTTTCGCGCCGAATATGAATGTCCTGGGATAGAAGTCCATATTAGGGTTAGCTTTAAGCTGGTTGTAAAGGTACATTACATGCAGAATATTCAAAAGCTGGCGTTTGTACTCGTGAAGCCTCTTGACCTGCACGTCAAAGATTGAGTCAGGATCGACGTCAATGCCATTATGCTCCTTGATGTATTTTGCAAGACGCACTTTGTTCTTGCGCTTGATTGCCATAAACTCCTTCTGAGCCGCAGGATCTGTCGCATACTTCTCAATGCCCTTGATTACAGGAAGATTTACAATCCACTCATCGCCTACCTTGTCAGTTACCCAGTCAGCAAGCAGCGGGTTGCCATGGAGCAGGAAACGCCTCTGCGTGATGCCGTTTGTCTTGTTGTTGAACTTCTCAGGGAACATCTCATAGAAGTCCTTGAGCTCCTGCTTCTTAAGTATCTCCGTGTGGAGCCTAGCCACGCCGTTTACGCTGTAGCCTGCCACAATCGCCATATGAGCCATCTTTACCTGACCGTCTGAGATGATTGCCATCTTCTTAATCTTGTCTGCGGGCTCAGGATATCTGTTTACGATATCGAGCAGGAAACGGCGGTTAATCTCCTCAACAATCTGGTAAATTCTCGGAAGAAGTCTCTGGAATATGTCGATAGGCCACTTCTCAAGCGCCTCCGCCATAATCGTGTGATTTGTATATGCGCAGGTCTTTGTCGTAATCTCCCACGCCTCGTCCCATTCAAGCCTGAAATCGTCAAGCAATATCCTCATAAGCTCTGCGATTGCCACCGTTGGGTGCGTGTCGTTTAACTGGAAAGTCACTTTCTCATGGAATTTGTGAATGTCATGGTGCTTTGACATATATTTCTCAATCGCCGTCTGTACTGACGCTGATATGAAGAAATACTGCTGCTTCAGGCGAAGCTCCTTGCCTGATATGTGGTTGTCGTTGGGGTAAAGCACCTCTACTATGTTCTTTGCAAGGTTGTTCTGCTCTACTGCCATCTGATAGTTGCCCTTGTCAAATGAGTCAAGGTTGAAACAGTCCATAGGCTCAGCGTCCCAAATCCTAAGAGTGTTTACAATGCCGTTGCCATAGCCTACTATGGGCAGATCGTAAGGGATAGCCTTAACCGACTGGTAATTCTCCTGATAGAAAATAAGCTTGCCGTCTTCCTCCCTGCACGCAACGTTGCCGCCGAACTTGATAACCTTTGTGTACTCGGGGCGTCTCAGCTCAAACGGGTTGCCGTCCCTGAGCCAGTCATCGGGAACTTCCTTCTGATATCCGTCCCTGATCTCCTGCTTGAACATACCATATCTGTAACGTATGCCGCAGCCGTATGCCGCATAGCCAAGCGTAGCGAGCGAGTCCAAAAAGCACGCTGCAAGACGTCCAAGACCGCCGTTGCCGAGCGCCGCGTCAGGCTCCTGATCCTCGATTACATTGATGTCAAGTCCGAGCTCCTCCAAAGCCTCTGAAAACTCCTTGTAAGCCATCAGGTTGATCATGTTATTGCCAAGGGCGCGCCCCATAAGGAATTCCATTGACATATAATATACAATCTTGGGATCTTTTTCGTCGTAGGCTTCCTGTGATTTAAGCCAGTTGTCAACGATAGCGTCTTTTACCGCGTATGATACAGCCTGGAAAATCTGCTGCTCCGTAGCCTCCTCGAGATTTTTTCTGTACAGTGTCTTTACATTGTACAGTACGCTCCGCTTAAAAAATTCTTTGTCGATAATTGGTTTTTTAGGCATATCGTCATTACCTCCCCCTTTTAATTTTTGTTCGTCCGAAGGCGCATTTTTATCCTGTCCCTCGAATAAACCGCTTAATTTAGTTATTAATTTGTTATTTTTAAAAAATTCCGTCTTCATTCTTTACATTATACTATAAAAAGTAAAATTTTTAAACATTTTTATTTTTCATTGCGCCAATCTTGGCAAATTGTATATAAATGTGTGAAAATTTTATACAATTTGTCGTCAATATCACGAAATTTCCATGAAATTCATGCGCTTTTAACGGATTTTTTGTGCAGTACGCATATTTCTTACGCGTTCTTTGAGGATTTCTCGTGCAGCAGGCTCATCTTCATATCATAATAGTCGGGAGTCATATCCATATAATGCACATGGGGATTTATAAACCGCTGCTCCTCCTCCCAAATCTCGTCCGCAAGCTGCTTCTTTACATACGCCCTTATCTCCTCAAGCGTGGGCAGGTCATACACGCGCTTTCCGTTCTCGAATATTTTTACCTGCAGCGGTTTTGCCGTGCAGTTCACAAATTTTAGATTTCTCCACGGCATCTGCGGATCTACGAACCTGAACTCTCCGCTCAGGTCAACTTCCTCGTCAGCCTTTGCGAGCAGATCAGCCTTTGCCTTGCCGTTCTGGTCGTAAATGCGATACACCTTTTTGAGCCCAGGATTTGTGATTTTTTCAACCGTGCCTGAAATTTTTATGCGCGGGACAAACGCGCCGTTTTCCTCAACCGCCGCTATTTTATACACAGCGCCTAGAAGTGAGAGGCTGTCCTCCGAGTAGTCGCTTGATGCCCCAGTGATAAGGCGTTCGCCTACGCCGTAGCTGTCTATGCGCGCCTTCTGGCTGTTGAGCGACGTGATGGTGTGCTCGTCAAGGCTGTTTGACACTATGATTTTGCAGTCGGTAAGCCCTTCGTCGTCAAGCATTTTTCTCACCCTTATTGACTGGTATGCAAGGTCGCCGCTGTCTATCCTTATTCCCTTGAGGCGCTTGCCCATTGGCTCCAAGACCTCGTGCGCCACGCGAACTGCGTTTGGTATGCCCGATTTGATTGTGTCGTAGGTATCGACTAAGAGCACTGTGTTGTCGGGATAATTTACGGCGTAATTTTTGAACGCCTCAAACTCGTCCTGATAGTACATTACCCAGCTGTGCGCCATAGTACCGCTCACGGGTATGCCGAACATCTGTCCCGCAAGCACTGTCGCCGTACCCGACGCGCCTCCTATGTAAGATGCCCTTGCCCCGTAAACCGCCGCATCCATATTGTGCGCGCGCCTTGCGCCAAAATCCGAGACAGCCTTGCCTGCCGCCGCCCTCACTATGCGACTTGTCTTTGTGGCTACAAGCGACTGATGATTTACCTGCGCCAATATAGCAGTCTCTACGAGTTGGGCGTCAATGAGTGGCGCGATTACCGTCAGAACTGGCTCATTGGGGTACATAATCGTCCCCTCTGGAAAGGCGTAAATGTCACCGTGAAACTCAAAATCCCTAAGATAATTGAGAAACGCGTCCGTGAACGTGTTTAGTGAGCGCAGATACGCAATGTCCTCATCCGAAAAATGCAGATTTTCGATGTATTCCACTATCTGCTCCAGTCCCGCAAAAATCGCAAAACCGCCCCTGTCGGGATTTTTTCTGTAAAAGACATCGAAAGCAACCTTTGACTGCATATCGCCGTCATTAAAATAACCGTTTGCCATGGTAAGTTCATATAAGTCCATTACCATAGTCAGATTTCTCATGTCAGCCTGTTTCATTTTTTCCTCATTTCTGCGCTGCCTCATTTGCAAAAATTGCAATTTCCCTATAAAGCTGCTTTGCAGCGCTGACACAGCCTTATGTTTGTTTTCATACCATTTCCCATATTCAAGCCAAAATACTTATATCTTATAATAGTCCTATTATACTGTAATTGGCAAGTTATTTTTTATTGGCTCTATAAATGCTAAGCGACAGCATATCATTCTTTCCGACTCCTAAATACCTTTAAATGAAATACTCCACATAAAAACACGGAAGTTTGACAGCCTAATTATCTTTCCATAACAGCCGTACACCCTTTAACCCTTTATAAAGACTGGATT
>CANQHZ010000174.1 GCA_947623805.1 uncultured Lachnospiraceae bacterium
GCTACAACTTCTATATGGAGATTTTAATTCGCAGCGACTGTGCAGTCACTGCTTAATTTAAAATGCCGTCTAACATTTCACGAGAAACTCTTATTTATAAAAAACGAAATGAATACGGATGAGGCAAAACATATAGCAGAATCACGACATGCATTTATGGAAACATTTCTCGAAGAGATCAACAAAGAAATGAAAACGCGTAATGACATAGAACGGTTAGAATAGCAAATTCAAATTTATCTACTAACTGTCTTAACTTTCCTTGATTTTCAAGGCTTTGCGGTATGCTTAACCTTAATATATGTATCCTTTTCCCTTGTTTTTGCACTTATTGGCAAGCTACAAGGGAAAATTTTTGTTATTCAGTTTTTATTGCTTAATTCATTCCCACAACCTTGTCCAAGAGTTTAGCAGAATCCCGCTTAGCCTCTCTTGTAGCGTGTGCATAGACATTCATTGTAGTACTTACGTCCGAATGTCCTAAAAGCTCCTGCACATCTTTTGGCTGCGCCCCGTTTGATAGCAGGTTCGTTGTGTAGGTGTGTCTTAATGTGTGGAAGTGGAAACCTTCTAACTCCGGTACTTTTCTTGCCGCTGTCCGGCAGGCTGTTTCTACGGTGGCAGGAAGTTCAAGACAGCCATCTTCCCTCAGACATACAAAGGAGATTTCCGTATAATCCTTCGGCGCATCTTCGGTCATTGGCAGATTGTAATACTCATAATGCACCCTGTTTTTCTCTGTAACTTCCCTGAAGAAATTCATGTGATAGAGTTCGCCATACTGCATACGGTTTTTAAGTTGCTGTTTCCTTGCTTTCTTCAAAATGTCAGCGAGGACGTTTCCAAAATCAACTATACGCACTTTTTTTCTCTTGGTCGAGCCGATTTCGTGCTTATGGGTAGCGCCATTGTAACGGACACTCCTGCGGACTGTCAGATATTGTTCCTCAAGGTTAATGTCCTGCCAAGTCAGACCTGCCACTTCCCCAAGCCTGAGTCCTGTGAAATAGGCTATCTGTACAGGAAGGATTGCGTCTTTGCTGCGTTTTCCAAGCTGTGCAACCAGTTTTTGATACTGTTCATACGAAATAGGCTTGACCTTGCCTGTTTCAGTGTCCGCGTCCTCCGCAAACAAATCCATATCGTCCTTTTTGTGCCTCATTACCACATACTGCATGGGATTGAATGTGATGTACTGTTTCGGGAACACCGCAAAGCGGAAGGACTGCTGCAATACTGCGGAATAAGACCGTATATAGTCAATGGAATATCCCTTTGAAACAAAGTCCTCAACCGTTCCGCCGAATGAGAGCAAATCCATAAACTGCTGTAAATGCCCCGAAGTAACTGTTTTTAGCTTTCGTCTGCTTACAGGGTGCTGTTTAATGCGGTTGATTGCCTGTAAATAAGTACCGACAGTGCCATTGCTCAATGTTCCTGTCTTTAATTCTTCCTCCGCCCATGTGTCAAGCAGCTGCCCAAGTGTGATATTGTCTGCCTTTGCAATGAATTTCTTGCTTTCATAGTCCTCCATTGCCTGCCTTAACAGCTTTTCCGTTTCGCTTTTGCTTTCTGTTCCTGCACATTCTTTCTGTACCAAGTTACCGCTTGCGTCCTCCACATAGAAGCGGTAGTACCATTTTTTACCTTTCTTCCGCACTGATCCTTTTGCCATAATCGTTTCTCCTTTCAATGAACGCATTTCTGCGTATGTAATCCATTGAACAGATATGGCAGCCGGAACTGATGGAATGCTTTCTACAAATAAGGATAGCATAAAATCTGCTGTCCTTCCATACCTAATCGGATTCTTCCTCTGATAAAAGACTGGAAAGCCTTGCAGCGGCGGCATCAGGGTTTTTGGAGTAGAGTCTCACTATGTCGCCCATATCATTAAGGGCATCTACTGTGTGGGTAATCTCCCGCAGGAACATGATTTCATTATATTCCCTTCCCGATTCAAATCCCATTGTCTCCGCAAGTCTTGCGCTTTCCTCATTTCCTTTAAATTTCCTGCATGCAAGGCGGAACGAATCCACAAACAGCTCATATTCCTGCAGCATCAGCAGCAACAGGTCTTTTGAAAAGTCTGATTCGGAAGTTTCCATGTCATAAGGCATCTCTGAAAGAATGGATGACATGGCATCACGTATTAACATTTCCTTTTTATCCGTAATGTCAGATTCGTATTCCTCCGTTTCGCCTTTTAACCACTCTACGGAAACATGGAGGGCATCTGCCAGACCGTCTAGGACAAGTTTCTTGGTGTTGTCAATCGTTCCTGCCTCATACCTCTGGATAGTGGATGCGGTAACGCCCATTTTTTCAGCAACATAAGGCTGGTTGACGCCCAGTTCCAATCTCCGCTGTTTTGCCCTGCCGCCGATTATCCGGCGCAGCTCTTTGTCTTTCATGTTGGTTTTCCTCCTTTATCGGTATGGTCAGAGTATATCATATCAAAAACAATATTGCAATATGCAAGTTAAAAATAAATTTTAAAATCACATAACGCTTGACAATAAAATATAAATGGTGTATAGTAAGCGTACTATAAAAAATTGCATATTGCAATTCAAGAGGAGGAGAATGGATGACAGAAATAAAGATTGCCCTTTCGATTGAGGAGGCGGCAGACTACACAGGCATCGGTCGGAACACACTGAGAAAGCTGGTGGAATGGGATAAACTCCCTGTACTGAAAGTGGGGAGAAAGGTACTTATCAAAAAGGATATTCTGGAACTGTTTATGACTGTCAATGAGGGGAGGGATTTGAGGGACAGGGGCAACGTCAAAGCTGTTACAAGAAAGACGGCGGTATAAAAGTCGGGCGCACAGTTGCGGTGAACTTAAAAAATGCAATCATTTTTGGAAAATGAACTCAAAAAATGCAGTCACTTTTGAAGAATGAACTTAAAAAGTAAGTTCACTGAAAAAACTGTGATATAGGTTCCATAAAAAATGAACTTAAAAAGTGCAATCATTTTGAAGAAAATCAGTTGACCGCCGGAAACAGCAGAAATGAAATCCAGCATAACCAGTACATCTTGGACAGATAAGGATAACAAAGACGGGCAGAAATAATAAGACCGCTGATAAAAAAAGCATAAAACAGCCGGAAAATTGTTTCCAGTATGCAGGAGATACATTTCGCTGGATACCCTCGGAGAGCCCCCGCAGTATTGGCGAAGGCAATGGAACATTGACTTTGACAATACTGCTAGGGGGTTATCATCTATGGCGGAGCCAAGATGATAACCGCACTGCTCCAATATGAAATCAGGGAGGAAAACATGGGAGAGATTTCTTTCAGCAACCACATCAGCAACAAGAAAAGCGCAATCAACAGCAAGGCAAAACTCGCAGGAGTAGCAAAACACAATCTGAGAAAATACCACTCTCAGGATTACAGCAGGGATAACATCACACTTCTTTATGGGACAACCAATCTCATGCAGGACGTGAAAAATGTATACCGCAAAGAATTTGACGCCGCCCTGCATGAATACAATGCAAAGCAGACAAGACCAGAAAGAAGGATTGGTGATTATTTTGAACATGTATCTGAAACGGAACAGGACATGGCGGTAGAAGTCATCATACAATGCGGGGATAAAAAATTCTGGGAACAGAACAGCGGTGACAAAATATTTATGAAACAGGTCTATAAGCAGCTCCTTTTAAAGCTGCAGGAGTATCTGCCAGATTTTAAGATTGCCAATGCGGTAATTCATTTTGATGAGGCAAGCCCGCATATGCACGTTGTAGGCGTTCCGGTAGGGAGAGGGTTTAAGCGCGGCTTGTCAACAAAAGTGTCAAAACGGTCCGTATTCACGCCCCAAGTCCTGTCAGAAGTTTTGCAGGATAAAATGCGGGCGGATGCCAACTACTATATGAAAGCCATCTTCCAGCAGGAAGTACGGGAAAAGAAAAAGGGAAAAAACCATGACCTGTCGGTTGCGGAATACAAAGTGGCAAAAGAGGAAGAAAAGATTGAAAAACTGTCAACGGATAAAATAGGACTGGAGGCTGACATTCTCGTCCTGAACCATAGAAAGTCCACCACGCAGAAGAAATTAGATGAACTGGATGGGGAGATTGAAAGTTCCGATATCTTTTTAAAAGCACTCCGGCAAATAAAACAGTTTATACAGTCATATCTGCCCTTTGCGCCGCTGATTGAGGAATTCGCGAACCATGTGGAGCGTGGGGCGGATATCGAGGCAGGAAACAGCTTTCGTGGGCTTTTTACCGCACTTGGGGAGCTGCTCAACTCTTTCAAGGAAATCATCATGGACGGACTGTGCTGGTTTCCCCGCCTTATGCGGTGGCAGACCTCAAAGGGCGAGGTTTCCCCTGTGTTTGAAGATAACAGGAATGAAGGCTATTACTACCAGCTGAAATCCTATATGGATATCCATACAAGGCAGGAATACCCAAAAGAACTGATACAGCCGGAAATCAAGCCAGAAAACCGTACAGGCACGATAGAGCAGTTGGCGCAGAATGTGGAGGCTGTCGAAAAGCAGGTGCAGCTTATGGGTGTAAAAATGAACCGGAATCAGATGTATTAGAGGTAGCCAATTATAAGTCAGTTTACTTAAAACTAAAAGCTGTAAGAGATTCAAAAGGACATTTTCCAAAAATAAAAATGTCCTTTTAATTATTCAAATACTTTACGGAAAATGGCGTACTCTAATGAAACTTAAGGTTGTTCCAGTGTATCAGGCAAATAACTCGCCTACCCGAAAAAGTATCGCCACATCTATCAGGTGGCGAATCTTGATTATCTCTTCA
>CANQHZ010000175.1 GCA_947623805.1 uncultured Lachnospiraceae bacterium
TCAGTTCTACATGGACTTTGTTGCAATCTACATGGTGTAAGGACATAACATTACGCAAAGGATGAGTATGGCAATAGGTTTTTAATTGCCATACTCATTAAAAAAGTGGCAGTATGACTGCCGATAGTAACGAGGAGGAACAAACATGCCGGTTTTTCATATGTTTGTTGCGGGTGGAAAAGAATATCTGTTTGATGCGAATGCGAATGCTTTTGTCAGGATCAGCAAAACTCTTTATGAAGATCTGCAAAAGTATCAGCAAAGCGGATACAAAGAGATTTCACCAACAATAGAAAAATTACAGGGAAAAGGATATTTACAGGAACGTGCCGACTTTGAAATGATACACCCGATGGATTCTACATTGGAATATTCCTTGGAAAGATGTATCGGCACAGTTGCATTGCAGGTCACGCAGGGCTGCAATTTGAGGTGTAAATACTGTGCATATTCCGGCGGCTATGAGAACCGTACACATAGCAGCAAGAGAATGAATAGAGAAACAGCTATTAAGGCAATCGACTTTCTTTTTGCACATTCCATAGATCGTGACAGGATTTCACTCGGCTTTTACGGCGGCGAACCTCTGTTGGAATATAATTTGATCAAAGAATGTGTAGAGTATGCAAAGAGGAAAAGCGCCGGGAAAGAATTACTGTTTAATATGACTACGAATGCTACTCTTATCACAGATGAGATATTGGAGTTCCTTTATGAAAACGGCTTTAGCCTTACTATCAGTTTAGACGGTGACAGGCAGGCGCAAAATAAAAACAGGGTATTTGCGGCAGATGGGGAAGGAACTTTTGATGTTGTCATGCAGAAATTAGAAAAACTGCAGACAAGCCATCCTGATTATATGAACCGTGTACATATCAACGCAGTAATTGATCCGACAACAAATTTTGACTGTACCAGTTCTTTCTTTGCGGATTATGAAACGGTAAAGGATTTCTATGTGAGGGCGAATCTTATCTCTGACTTTTACCGTAAAGATGGGCCATTAAGGGATGAAACATATAGTGAAAGATTCAGTTATGAAATATTTAAGCTATATTTACAAAAGTTGGGCAGGCTTAATGATGCCGATATATCAAAATTGGTTCTGCATGGCTTCCAGAGCTTGGAAGATATTCATGACAAAGTGAAGATGAGTGTTTCACTAAAAACGAAAAAAGATCACCATGCCGGACCCTGTGTGCCGGGAATGCAAAGGCTGTTTGTCGATGTGGATGGAAATTTGTATCCCTGCGAACGGGTAAGCGAGTCCTCTAAAGCAGTTCGCATAGGGCACATAGATACCGGATTTGATTTTGACAGGGCAAGAGAGCTTTTGAATATTGGACGCCTAACAGAAAAGGAATGTAAAAGATGCTGGGCCTTTCGTTTCTGTTCATCATGTGCGGTTCAGGCTGACGATTTGGAAAAGCTGTCTGCTGAGAAGAAATTACAGAATTGTGTCATGATCCGTGGGCATGTAGATAATATGATGAGAGATTATTGCATCATGCGGGATTTAGGACTTGATTTTGATAAAGAAAAAATACATTGATAACAGGCAGGAGGGAGAACAGCCTAATGAAAAGGAAAGCCATTGTGTTCCCGTATAATGCGGAATGCGCCCCTTTAATTAAAAACAGAAATATGCTTGTAAATTATGATATTGTAGCCTGCGTTTCGCCGAGAGGTTATGAATTGCATGGAAAAGATGCGGCATACGCTTATGGCGGGGAAGATACTGGAATTACTGTTCTATGCGATGATATAAGCAGTCTGGATTACGAAGATTTGCTGGTATGCGAATCTGCCAGTGACTTTAGGCAGGCTGTATTGCCGCAAATAAAGATTGCGGCTGAGCATGGTAGAAACATTGTTTTTATGTATGATGTAGAGGCGGAATATCGCAGGGAAGCAGAAAGATTATGCGATATAAACCATGTAAAATGTACGGTTATAACCCGTAGGAAGATGGACACGAGTAAGATTCTGCAAGATGAAAAGAATATTTTAAGAATTTCTGTTCCTGTGATTTTTATAGCCAGTGTGATTGAAAATACCAATAAGTTTGATGTTCAGTTGGGATTGCGGAATTATCTGTTGAAAGAAGGGTACAAAGTCAGCCAGATTGGAAGTAAAGAATACTGTGAATTGTTTGGCTTTCATGCCATACCGCAGTTTATGTATGACCATCAGCTTAGCGAGAATGACAAAATTCTGTTATTTAACAGAGTTTGCAAAAGTATTGAATTGCAGGAAAGACCTGACATTTTTATAATAGGCGTACCTGGCGCCACGATGGTTTTTAATGATATGATAACTAATTATTTTGGTATCATGGCATTTGAAATAGCCAATGCTGTCCGTCCGGATACAGCAATCATGTGTCTGCCGCATGAGGGGATTGATGCCGACTTCCTTAAAATGGTGCAGACATCATCAAAATATAAGCTGGATATGCAGGTGGATTGTTTCAATATGGCAAACAAACATTTTGATGCAGCACGAAGCAAAGATGAGAAGAAACTGTTATTTGTGACAGTCAGCACTGATTTGGTTGATGAGAGAATAGCAGAGCTAAATAGGGAATCCGATATTCCTGTTTATAATTCTTTCAACGCAGAAAGTGCATTAAATATGTATCAATATATTGTGGATCAGTTAAGCGAGAGTGATTTCGGGACAATATAACGTGCTGCGGGAGGAAGATTAAAATGGACAGAGGACAGATAAGCGATAAGGTGAAGAATATTTTTATGGGTTTGTTCCAAACGGAAGAGAGCAAACTCCCTGCTAGCTATTGGACAGACAATTTTTTTGGAAGCAGATTGCATATACTGCCGGGAGATGCGGTGGCATATCTGTATGCAATCGAAAAGGCATTTGAATTGCAAGTGCCATCTTCTTATATATTAGAAGGTAAATTTAACAGTTTGGATAATGTGACAGATATTATTTTTGATATTCTGCAGAAGAAGGAAACCTGTAATTTACAGGAATGATAGGTGTGGTATATGGCTTCAGGTATTCAGATTGCTGTGGTTGACAGTGGTATAAATGAAAATTTGACGGGTGGGATATTGATAAAAAACCATCTGTTGGTTGATGATGAGAATTGCATCGTGGAAGATGGTGCTGTTCCAAAAAACGATGAATTTTTACATGGGACAATATGCACATTGATAATAGATAAGTATTGTACGGGGAATGTATATACTGCAATCCGCATTCTTGACCGCAAAGGAACAGGTGGGGTTGAGAAGTTAGAACCTGCTTTGGAATGGTGCTATCAAAATAATATTAAACTTGTTAATTTAAGTCTTGGAACAACTCATTATAAGGAAAGAGAAATACTGAACAGACTGATCAATAAATACACATATAAAGGTCTGGTTATAATAGCAGCAATTTCAAATATAGGGTATTTTACATTTCCGGCGAGCTTTGCAAATGTCATAGGTGTTGTAAAAAAAGAAATTGAGTTGCCTTATGCAAGAGATTATATCCATCTGGGCATAGACACAATTGTTCCGGCAGATCATGTGGTAACAGTGGGCAATAAAGAGCATACAACATCGCACAGCAACAGTTATGCAGCACCGTATGTAACAGCTATGGTTTGCAGAATGATGGCAGAAAATGAAAACTGCGATATACATAGAATAAAGAAGTATGTGCGCAAAGAAAGTGTCCTACCCATGATGGATGAATTATATAATCCGGATTGGATCTATAAGGCATATATGCCAGTTCAAAAAAAACAGAGTCAGGCAGATTATTATTTTGCAGTATTGTCAGGCATCTACGATGATGTGAAACAGGAAGTTGACACAATCGTTGCATACGATAAGTCTGATTTGGAGCAGGTAGATATAAGCAATAAGAATTTGTTATATCTTGGTAATGGGGATATACAGGATGTATATACAAACGGTTTCAAATGGAGCTGGCAGACAAGAGTGCAGCAGATTGTTCGGAATCAGTACAGAGGAAACGGTCTGGATATTCCGGTTATTTTTTTGAATGTGATGGAATCATCGGATCAATATTACATTTTGACATTGCTTAGGCAGATGTTTAGTAAGGATGGTTACAGTGCTTATGCCGTAAGCATGGAACCGGAGTGTGTGCTTTATGGTATTGAATATATACCTGTTGTGCAGTTGCCACTTACAGAAATCCTTGTCAGGGATTTTATTGCGGGGCAGGTTTATTATAAACAAAATGATTTGATTTTGTGGAGTGTATCTGAGGCTCAGAGAGCAGTTATTGACAAGCTGTATCCGGAATATGATGTGGAAATCTGTGTTCGTGAGAAAGAGATTTTGCTCTATATAGAAAAAAATATGTTTTACAAACAGGAATGTAATACTTTGACACAAGACTGTATCAGAGAGCTTTATGATGTGCTGATCAATTATATGGAGGAAGAACATGAGCAATAAAGAAGCAGTCCGCAGACTGCTTGGACTTTTGAAAGCATATAAAAGAACCATTACCATCATAGTCGGCTGTCTGTTGGTTTCCACAGGATTAAACCTGTGTGTCCCTCTGATCAGCCGCAGGATCATGGATGATGGGTTTATCGGCGGCGATAAGAGCCTGCTGATCAAACTGGTGCTGTTGTCAATGGTCATTTACAGCGTGAATGGGCTGATAGATATTGTGAAAGAGAAAAAGAGAGTGGACATATCGGCAGGGATACAGTATTTTCTTTCGGAACAGTCCTTTACGCACCTGATGAAGCTGAAGATCAGTTATTTCAGCAACACAAATTATGCGGAGATACTGAA
>CANQHZ010000176.1 GCA_947623805.1 uncultured Lachnospiraceae bacterium
CATCTATAATAGCCCTTATGACATCAAATTCTGGTTGCATATCCTCATATTCTTTTTTAAATTCTTCATCTTGTAACTGCTCATTTAAAAAATCATCAAATTTTCTCATTTTCCACATACCCTTTCCAAATAATCCTTACGATATGCCTTTGCCCGCTCTATTTCCGCCTTTGGAGCCTTTTGTGTTTTTTTAACAAAACCATTGGTTAATATTATTTTTCCGTCATAACAGAAAAAATATAATGCAAAACGCCTATGATGCCAGATATTTTAACCCGCATTTTTCTGTCTAGGCTTTTCAAAAAATCTTCAACAGGAACATCCCCATTTTCCTTTTCATAAAATATCACCTCAAATTTTGCCATATTGCCACCTCAATCATAATATATGGCAAATACGCCATATTGTCAATTACATCTTTATATATCCCATAATTCCTAATATAGCTCAATCCAAATAACTTTACATTATAGATTTTGCACAAATTCGGATAACTGATAAAAACTCTCACAATCACCTAATTTACTGCACTACGGCATCTACTCCTGTATCTGCGGCTCCCTTTCCATACGATTTAATTTCCACCACCAGCTTATGTGGCAGACAAATAATAGTCTCGCCTATTTTTGAAACCGCACTATGCTTCACGCAATACCTATCAGGACAATCAGCTTCCGATATACATACCTGTCCTCTGTAAATAACAATCGTATTGTGCCCCAAAAGCTCATCTACACTAAAAACTGTATCCTCAGACAACGGAAACTCCCCATACACCCCGCCGTCCACAGTAACCAGCACATACTTGTCTTCTCCTTCGCCGTGCGCTCCCCCAATCAAGAGCATTACCACGAAAATAATTACAGCGGACAGCAAAATACCCGCTAACAAAAGCACATCGTTTTTCTTCACCATGATATTTTTTAATTTTCCGCCGACGCTCCTGTGCCTTTGTTTGCCTCGGCATCAAAGCCTGAAAGCGCCTCCGCGACATCACTTCCGCTGCCTACGCTCTGCAGCATATTCCACCATGCCGTGCGCGCGTTTGCCCAGTTTGGCGTGACCTGATAATAATCGCCCATATAGCGCATAAACATACTATATTCATTCATAAATTCATCGTTCGCATATATCGCGCTGCCGCTTCTTGCGGGGAACTGCGCCGCCGCGATTACCGCCTTGCTGTACTCCGTCTCATCCTCGGTCATAAATTTTATAAAGGTTTTCGCCGCCTCTATTTTTGCCTCGTCGCCATTGTCAAATATGCCAAAGCCCCATATGCCGCCTTGCAGCTTTGGCTCGTCGCTGTCTGTGGGAAACGTCATCGGCATTATCTCAAAATTCAGATTCGGATTATTCAATGTCTGTGTAAGCTCCAGAGACGCATTCCAGCAAAACGCCATCGCAAGCTCGCCGTTTGTAAAGCGCTTCACCTCATCGCCTCCGACAATGTCAGGCGCAAAACTAATGCCGTCTAAATCGCGGAGAAATTCCAGTGCTTTTACATTTTCAGGATTGTTTACAGTGTATTCCGTATGCTCGGGATTTGTAAACGCGCCACCATAGAGATTCGTTATCAGCGCCCTTGTCCCCTGGTCGCCGCCCTGTCCTCCGCAATATACAACACCAACATTCTCCTGCCCGTATGCGACAAGCGCCTCCACAGCCTTTTTGAAATCCTCGGTGGTCCATGTGCGGTTCTCCTCATCTATGTACTGCAGCGCGTCTGCCGCCGCAAATATATCATAATTTATAGCCATGCAATGCGCCGTCATGCACACTGGAAATTCATAGTATTCACCGTTGCTGTGCCTGCACGCGGCGCGCACATTGTCATATATCTCCCCCGCTGTGCCCTCGGTTTCCCATACATCAGTCAAATCGACCATGACCCCTCTGCTGCCCCAGTCAGCCACAAGGCGTTCAGGACCTTCAAAGACTAAATCAGGCGCCGTTTTCCTGTCAATCGCCTCATTTATCTTGGCATCCCCGTCTTCATACGTCAGATAATCCACGGACACATGAATATTCGGATATTTCTGGTTGAAATCTGTAAGCATTCCCGCCACAGTGCTCGGATTGCTCCAATTGCCCACAGGGTAAGTCCAAAGTGAAATCTCCACGTCTTCCTTTTCCACTACCTCATCAACCACATCAGCCTCATCGCCCCCGCACGCCGTAAGCCCCAGCGATAATCCCAATATCATTGCCGCCATTACATTTTTTTTCATCACTATATATCCTCCATTCTCCGCCCTCAAAGTTCCTCAATCACCCCGAAAACGCTGTCCTTTACAGCTTTTCATTACCTCTTAAAAACGCTGCCCTTGCGTTTTTATTAATGTTTTGGTGAGTTCATCCATATCTATGGGCTTTGCCACATGCGCATTCATTCCGCACTCCAGCGAACGCTCCACGTCATCTGAAAAGGCATCGGCGCTCATAGCTATTATAGGAATTTCGCCCGCGTCGGAGCGCTCCAAAGCCCTTATCGCACGCGTTGCTTCATACCCCGTCATCACAGGCATTCTGATGTCCATTATGATAGCGTCATAATAGCCCTTTTCCGACTGTTCAAACTTTTCAACGCACACTTTTCCGTTTTCCGCCCTTTCCACCTCTGCCCCAAGCTCCGATATAAGCTCATGCGCAATTTCCCAGTTCAAATCATTGTCCTCGGCGACGAGAAATCTTTTTCCGCCAAAATCCATTGTCTTTTCCCCGCACTGCGGTTCAGCCGCGCCTGCATTTTTGTCATACTGTTTCAGACAGTAATACAGATTTGAGCGGAACAGCGGCTTTTCTATAAAGCCGTTTATGCCAGCCGCCTTAGCCTCCTCCTCATACTCACTCCATTCGTAGGAAGACGTGAGTATTATCGGCGTATCCTCGCCACATTGCTTTCTGATTTCCCTTGCCGTCTCGATGCCGTTCATATTAGGTAATTTCCAGTCCAGTATTATTATGTCAAAATCCTTACCCTGCGCCTTGCGCTCTTTAACCATTTCAACCGCGCTCTCTCCGCTAAGCACCCATGCTGCCTTTACGCCGAGCGCCTTTAGCCCCGCGACCGTACTCTCGCACAAAAGCTCGTCATCATCAGCCACAAGCGCCTCCCAATCAGGCAGACGCATCTCAGCCTCGCTTGCAAACGCTTTCTCCAAATCAAGCGTCACATGAAACTCGCTGCCCTTGCCAAGCTCGCTTTCCACCTCAATAGTACCTTTCATAGCGTCAACGATATATTTCGTGATGGCCATGCCAAGTCCAGAGCCCTCGGTCTTCTGCACGCGCGCGTTGTCCTCGCGCATAAAGGACTCAAATATTTTCTCCTTAAACTCAGGCGACATGCCGATACCGTTGTCCTTGACGCGCAGATGCACCCTCACGTATGATGAGCCACGCGGCGAGTTCTCCTCATACAGCACAATCTGTATCGCGCCCCCATCTGGCGTGAATTTTATCGCGTTTCCGACAAGGTTAAGTATTACCTGATTCAAGCGTATGCTGTCGCAATACACGTTTTCCACTATGCTGTCGCGCACATACACGTCAAACGACTGCTTTTTCGTCTTTACCTGCGGCTGCACCATATCCACAATATTCTGTATTGTGTCCTGCAAAGACACCTGTTCAAAATTGAGCGTAAGCTTGCCGCTCTCAATCTTTGACATATCAAGTATGTCGTTTACAAGACCAAGAAGATGTTTGCTTGAAAGCTCAATCTTTTTAAGACAGTTCTTGACCTGCGGGATATTTTCAATGTTTGCGCTTGCAATCGCCGTCATTCCCACGATACCGTTCATAGGGGTTCTGATATCGTGGCTCATATTTGACAAAAATTCGCTCTTTGCCTTGCTTGTCTGCTCCGCAAGCCTTTTTGCCGCTTCAAGCTCATGCATCTGCCTCCTCGTCAGGTAAAAATACCTCATAAACACAAGCAGCAGCACAAACAGGATAATCACGCACCCGCCCACGGCTGTCCGTGTCCACTGCGCGCCAAGCGTAGCGACAGTCCTGTCAAGCCTGCCATACGGCAGAAACATAATCATAAACCAGTCAGAATAAGGAAGGCTTGTACAGTACAGAAAACGCCTTTCGCCGTCTATCCTAAACTCACTGCTGTAGTTCCTATTTTCCAGCATAGCCGCCGTAAGCTCTGATATAAACTGCTCCGCGCTCTTGCTGCCCACGCTGTCATAGCGAGTGCGCACACGCTCAAAATAGTCAGCCTCCTCAATGCTTTCGTCACGCAGAATAAAGCTGCCGTCATTTCGTATGATTACATAATAAATAAGCGAATCACCGATATCAAGCGAAAGCGTATCAGTGATATAACCCGTCGGAAGTCCCGCGACAAGCGCAATGCTTTCTCCTCCGTCAGCCATAGGGTACACGGCGGGTATTCCCATCAGAATAGCCTCCCTGCCGTCCGCGTCACGCCCCACCGACATTTTCTGCTCTCCGCGCGTAAGCGACGCCAGAAAGCTGTCGGGATTGTCAATCGCAAGCTGGCTGCCGTACAGCATTTCAAGCGCGCCGTCACCCGAATACAGCGCCAGATACTCAAACCCCCGCGCCCTCGCGTTATATGTAAGAGTAAGGCGCATGGACGATTCGACGTTTCCGTTTGCAGGTACTGAATCCACTATCGCCGACACCTGCGACATTCTCAGCTCGATAGTCGTGCCGAAATGTCTTGCCGCCTGCTCGCTCATTCCCGATATGTAAATGTCGCCAAGCTCGCTGATTGCCTCCGCGCTCCGCCTGCT
>CANQHZ010000177.1 GCA_947623805.1 uncultured Lachnospiraceae bacterium
ACGGTGAGGAAATGCTTCCGCAGACTGTTGAAAGGGAAGTTAGAGAAGAAGCAGGAATAGAGGTTAAATGTAAAGATTTGCTTTTTGTTATAGAGGGGGTTCACGGTGAGAGTTTTCACAGAATGGATTTAGTATTTTTGTGTGATTATTTGGGAAATACCCAAAATGCAGCACTTCAAGGTGATACTAATCAAGTGGGGTTTGATTGGCTGGATTTGTCTATATTAAATAGATTACCATTGTTCCCGTCCAAACTTCGCCGCCCGATCATGAATTTTTATGAGGGAAAAGAATACATGAAATATCTTGGAAATGAGGAGATTGGCGATCCAGAATGCTTAGAATAGATGAATATATTGACGAGTTAATCATTTTGTTAAAAGACGTTTTTGATGAAAGGCTGATATATATTGGATTACAGGGCAGCTATCTCCGCAACGAAGAAACTAAAAACAGTGATATTGATATTATGGCTGTGATTGACAATCTTTCGGTTGAGGATTTGAAAACCTATCAAAAAGCACTTGTTTCCGTAGGAAATTTTGACAAATCCTGTGGCTTTATTTGTGGTAAAGCTGATTTAGAACATTGGAATCCGTTAGAAATATGCCATTTATTGAATACGACTAAAGATTATTACGGAGAGCTAAAAAAACTTGTTCCTGCATATACCATTGAAGATGAAAGAAACTATGTAAAATTAAGTTTGAATAATCTATATCATGAAATTTGTCACCGCTATATACATACTGACAGGGAGTATAATGTTATAAAGTTGCCGATAACCTGTAAATCAGTATTTTTTATTATGCAGCATTTGTATTATCTGAATAGTGGTAAGTTCATTCCAACAAAACGGGAATTACTTGAGCGTGCACAGGACGAGGATAAAATTGTTTTGAAATTGAGTATATCATTACAAGACCATACTGATTATGATTTTGATAGAGCTTTTTTGGTATTGTTTAATTGGTGTCAGAATACGTTATTAAAACTATGATTTGGATCATATAGTTAAGATGGCAGAAAGTGATCAGCTGATGCTCTGTTTGTTAATGATATATACTGAATATAGTGGTGAAATTGTCTATTCGATAGAAACGATGCGTATTGTAGTACAAAAAATGCATTTACTTGAAGAAGAACAAAAAAGAGTTGTATGAGGGGATGCTTGCCCAATAATAAAAGTAGGAAGGACGGATTTTATGGCTGTGGCACTGAAAGAAGATTGCCAGAGAGCTTTAGATGAACAGAAAAAAGAAGTTCGAGAGCTTGTGATAGCAGGATTAGAACAGATAAAAGAGGGAAAAACAAAAGACTTTAATACTGTATGTGATGGATTGGAGAAGAAATATAAAAATGGGGCGGTATCAAATTAGGATTACGGAACTGGCGGAGCAAGACTTGGAGAATGCCGGAGTTATATTGCTTATGAATTGAAAAATTCGGCTGCCGCTGAAAATACAATAAGTGGAATCCGTGCAAGGATAAATTTTTTAGTAAATTTTTCAGAGAGGGAGGATTAGTAATTAAGAGAAAATATTTTTAGATAATTTAATGGTAGTTCAATTATTAGCGGAATAGGCAAAATTAGAGAGGGATAAGAATGATTAACGTAAGAAAATACCAAAAGAGAAATGATAAAGGAAAATTAATTGAGCAGGAGTATGTTTTTAATGATATAGCTCAGAAAATTACTACGAAGTATAAAATTGGTGTAGCAAATCCTAAGTTTTGGGATAAAGGCTCAGTTTATCATATTAGAGAAAGTGTGGCTGATAGACAAGGATTTGATATTAGAGCAAAGCGAATTGACAAACAAAAATATATTATAGAATTAGAAAAAGATAAGTATCCACTATGTTATAAGTATAGAATTACAGTTTCTCAACAATATTTAGGAAAAGGAGCGGAGCTTGTGCGATATGGATCAGAAAGAGGACATTTTACGACACTTAGTGGAACAGAGTTCGATCAGCTGGGTTTACCTTTTATACAAGATTCTGTTGAATTTCATCGATATAAGGTATTAAAAGATATACCTGTAAAGTGCTTTAAGGTTATAGACGATAAAGAACAACAAAGATTATTAGATGTAAAAAATGGAAAGGAACGACCAAAAGTTCAATATGCTGTTGAAGGTTTAGCTGCACCAGCATTTGGGACTTTGGGAGGTGCGGTTCAATATTATCATGATATGTGTATTATGGATATGCTGGGAACAGTTTTAGAAAAAATTGAATAGGATGGTTGAAAGGATATGAATGAAAAAGTTGTTAAAGAGTGTTTTGCAAGTACTATGAAAGATATTGGAATTTCGGATTCTTATTATAGTCTTGAAGGATATAAAGAAGGTGCTTCTTGTATTATAAAACAAAATAACAAGTGGTTGGTCTTTGATGCAGAACGTGCTGAAAGATATGAGGTTAAAGAATTTACAAATGTAAAACAGGCATGTTTGGAAGTGATCAGACGTTTTACTTATTCAAAGGAAGATTATGATTATTTGAGTGGGGAATTTAAACATAATTTATCTGAAGTTATAAAGCTAGGAACAAAAACAAACGCAGAACCTATTCGTTTAGTGGAAAGTCTTATGCTAGATAAAGGAGTGGAAGGACGAAAAAGAATAGCAGAAGGAGTAGCATATAAAGCGACATTAGCGCATAAGGCAAAAGCAAAAACAGGTGGTAGGACGAAAAAGAATAGCAGAAGGAGTAGCATATAAAGCGACATTAGCACATAAGGCAAAAGCAAGAACAGGTGTCAGGAAACTCGAAGCGAAAAAAATAAATTGAAAATGAAATAATTCTGTTATTAAGAAAAAGAAAGGAAGGCATTTAATATGCTTATAATCTGCAAATGGGCAGTTGTAGGAAAGATTTGTGATACCTGTTTGTTCTGAAACTGCAAATTGGTGTTAGTATATAAGTGTGGACAGGAAAAGTTGAACAATCTATAATATCAAGTGAAAGAGCAAAGGAGATGTTCAACATGGCTAAAAATCAGAGATCTTATACCCCGGAATTCAAACAGCAGATCGTGGATCTGTATAATGCCGGAGGAACCTCGTATCCAAAACTGGAACGTGAATATGGCGTAAACAGAAGCACTCTCAGCAACTGGGTAAAGCAGCTTTCCCCAGTCAAAGTATCGGATACAGAAACCATCACCCTCAAAGAATATAAGGCACTGCAGAAAGAAAATCAGCGTCTTAAAATTGAAAATGAAATACTAAAAAAAGCGACCGCCATATTCGCAAAAGAACAATAGCTGAGGTTGTATCTTTCATCCAGAATAACCTTAAATATTACACTGTATCACAGCTCTGCAGCGCCTTGAAGTTTCCAAGAAGCACTTAAGGACGCGCCTTTGCAGAGCATCTTAGACGGTTCTTCAAACGTCCATATGTCGTGATTTCATGCCACAGCCAAAAACGCTGATTTCATATGCTTTCTCTGGATGCTGCTGTTAATCGGATGTTTTATCAGAGCCAGACGGATTCCCTGCCTCAAACGTGATCGTCACATCTCCGTTTCCTACTGCCTTTGCAAAGCCCGCCGCGTCCTCAATCTTCCCTACCGTTGTATACTCATAGGATGTCTCATGGGATTTGTAAAAAGCCACCAGACAATCTGAGCCATACATCATAATGTCCCCTGCTTTTATTTCCCCCGGCGCTTTCTCATCCGTAGGAAATTCCTTGTTAAAATAGTGGTACTTTTCATTCCCATTCAACTCTTTCATATTAAGTGTCACGGGCATTTTCTTCACCAATTCATCTGCCGTTTCATTTTTGTAAAAGGTTGCCTGAAACGCCTCCCCGTTTACGGTAAGAACAACAGGCGTGCCTGTCTTTTCAGAGGAAGAATCCTTCCCAATCACTTTGACTTTAAACCATTCCTTTCTGATCCTGCTGCCATTTTCCGATACCGTAACGGATATTTTTGCCGTCCCTGTCTTTTTTGCCTTTAATTTTCCCGTCCTGCTGACGGAAATAATACTTTTATGATTTGACCTGTATTTTATCTTCATTCCGGATTTTTTTGGCACGACTGAAACCTTTATCTTTTTGCTGCTTCCCTTTTCCATGGTAATCGTCTTTTCATTTACTTTTTTAGAATCAACGTTTAATGTCACGGATAACTCTGGCCGTGACTCCGCTTTTGCTGACGGAATCAAATATACACTAAATACGAATGCCAGACTCATCATAAGCAACAGGGAAAACAAGTTTTTTTTCCATTTCTTCTTTCTCAACAGTGTCACCTCCTAAAAGATTTTTGCATTTTTATTGAATTTCCCGCCGCCATCTCTCCTGATAATCATCAAGACGGCTCCACTCAACGGTTTCTCCGAGCTTCGGCGTTATGACCTTCAGACCGGTTTCTTCGCCGTTCAAAGTAAAGCATTCCGCCGGATCATCTCACAGATGATCGGAAAGCGTAAACGCGCGCCCCACCGATGCGTTTTCAAAAAATTCTTCATCATAATCTTCCTACTGCAAGCAAGGCAAAGAGAATTGCCTTTGCCTCGTTTGCATATCAGGTTATCATACCATTTACTTCAGATTTTCTTCAAAAAACGCTTTGAGCCTGTCAAATGGTATCTTATCTTTGTTATAATACATATCCACATGGTCAGCATCCGGCACG
>CANQHZ010000178.1 GCA_947623805.1 uncultured Lachnospiraceae bacterium
TTAAGGCCCGTGAAAATAGCCATGCCTGTAAATCTCAGGCAGTTTTTCCCGTCGAAGACGCTCCGCAATTTTATAACTATGGTTTACCCAAGCATAGATCCGCGCCTTGGCGAGTACAGCTTTGACGAAATAGTCAGCCATGTGCATTACTTTATGAAATATTACATCAATGAAAAATTTTTAAGGGGCGACATAACGACGAACTACGCGACGCGCAAAAATCCCGTGTTGCGGGTGGTGCCGCTTTTTATAAAGGATATAGTCGTCAGAAAGTATTACAGCATGATTCAGGACAGAAATTCATCTGCGGGGCTTACAAACATGGGGAAAATTCATGTGAATGATGATATGAAGCCATATATAGAGCGGTTTGACATATATATGGGGCAGCCGTTTTCGTCGCGGACAAACTGTGCGGTGTCAAGCTTTAATGATACGCTTACCGTAAATTTTGCGAGCTCGATAAAGGAAACAGACGTGGAGATGCTGTTTTTCAGAAAGCTTGTCAGAGACGGCATCCATGTAAAAATAGAGAGTAACAGATAAATAGACGGACAGGAGGAGATTATGTCATATTGTGTCAATTGCGGAGTAGAGCTTGATGCGTCTTTAAAAGGCTGTCCGCTCTGCGGTACGCCCGTGTACAATCCTAAGGAGCAGAAGGCGGAGGAGATGACTTTTCCCAAGCGCAGGGGAGAGGTTGAGAAGATAAGCAGACGGGATCAGATTGTTTTCGTGTCCGTAATGATATTGACTATTGTAGTCACTTGCAGCCTGCTCAATGGCCTTGTTTACAACAGCGTATGGTGGTCTGTGCCTGTAAACGGCATTCTGCTCGTGCTGTGGGTATTTTATATTGCGGCTGTGCTTGTGGATAAAATAACAGTATATGCGATGCTTGCGGTAGACGCGCTTGCTATTGGGGGATATTTGTATATTATTTCGCAGCTTACAAAAAATGATGACTGGCTTACAGACGTGGGGTTTCCCATATTGCTTGTGTCATTTTCTCTCTTTGAGCTGTTTATTTTCCTTGGCAGGAGGCTGCCGTTTTCCATGCTGACAGGCACGCTTTACTTTTTCATTACGGCGGCGGCGATATGCGTCACAATAGAGATATGCGTAGATTTGCATTTCGGGGGAGAAATAAGTTTGTCGTGGTCGGCGATTGTGCTGACGGTGTGTTTGATTATGTCTGTGATGGTAGCCATGACGCTCATGATGGGGCGTTTGAGGGCGAGCGTGAGCAGACGGCTTCATTTTTAGATAGGGGGAATTTCTATGCAGAACATGAATGATCTTAGGGCGCTTTTGGAAAGGATTGACCACAAGGGTTATCCTGCCTATAAAGATACGAAAGGGGAGTACAATTTTGGTAGCTATATTTTGGATATTGAGCATGTGCAGGGAGATCCGTTTGCGTCGCCTTCAAATATAAAGCTTATTGTGGGCAGTAAATACGCGGGGATTCCGAGTGAGCTTTATGATGAGCCGCACAGGAGGATAGCTTCGCAGGATTATCTGTTAAGGCAGTTTGGGGCGCGTGCGTCTAAATTTTCCTTTCAGGCAAAGGGTTCTGGGAAAAGCGGATTGATTGGCATCAGCAGATGCGGACAGGAGGTGCTTGACAGAAGCGCCTGCCAGATAGACAGCAAAAATGGCGATGTCATAATACGGCTGGAGGTTGGCTTTCCCGCAAACGGGAGAACCATAAATTCAAGGGAGCTTATAAAGATACTTTTTGATATGTTGCCCAGAATAGTCAACGATACGCTGATTTATAAAAACATAAATGCTGCGGAGATAAAGCGCTGCGCCGAGCTTGCCGATAACCAGACGCACATAAGAAATGAATTGAAAAAACGCGGATTGGCTGCATTTGTGGCGAATAATGCCGTGCTGCCAAGAGAATCAGGGATATCTGGCAGACCGATGAAAACGGCAGTGCCTTTTAGAGCGCCTCAGTCAATGGAGGTCGAGATTTTGCTCCCGCATGGCGGTCCAATAAAGGGAATGGGCATACCAAAGGGCGTTACTCTTATAGTGGGCGGAGGGTATCATGGCAAATCAACCCTGCTGAAAGCCTTGGAAATGGGTATATATAATCACATTGAAGGCGACGGCAGGGAGTATGTCATTACAGATGACGCTGCCGTAAAGATAAGGGCTGAAGACGGCAGAAGCATAAAGCAGGCTGACATCTCAATGTTTATAAGGAATCTTCCTAATAAGCTTGATACTACTTCTTTCTATACTCAGGACGCAAGCGGCAGCACCTCTCAGGCGGCGAATGTCGTAGAGGCTGTCGAAGCGGGGGCAAGCGCGCTTTTGATTGACGAGGATACAAGCGCCACTAATTTTATGATTAGAGATGAGCTTATGCAGCGCGTGATAAAGCGCGAGCAGGAGCCGATTATACCGTATATAGACAGGATAAGGGAGCTGTATGAAAATTTTGGCTTGTCCACAATACTTGTCGCGGGCAGCTCGGGGGCATATTTTGACAAGTCGGACAAAATAATCCAGATGGAATGTTATAAGGCGTATGACATCACGGAGCAGGCAAAGGCGGAAGCGGTTAAATATTCAAACCATAATGGCAATAATGAGGAATTGAATAAATGCGAGCCTGCACAGAGGCCGACATTCATGAGAAAAATTTCTCCGTATAAGGAATGGCAGGACGACAGGGTAAAAATAAAGATAAATGGGCGCGATACGATTCTCATAAACAAAGATGCGGTTGACACCCGCTATGTGGAGCAGCTTGCAGATTCTGAACAGCTTAGGACAATAGGGTATATGTTAAGGTGCCTGAATGACAGGTTTTTCAATTCTAAGCTGACTCTTACAGAGACAATTGAGGCGCTTTGGAGGGAAATCGATAAAAAGGGATTTTCGGCAGTATGCGAGGGCAGGATTATTCCTGGAAACCTTGCCATGCCAAGAAAGCAGGAGCTTTACGCATGCGTCAACCGCTGCAGGCAGATAAAGCTTTAATGGGAAATGCGTGACCTGCAAGGTCAAATATATGACTAATATAGTCAATATAAGGATTGGACTGGGATTATGTGTACGGATAAGCTTGTATTAGGCATTCTTGCCCATGTTGATGCGGGGAAGACGACGCTTGCGGAAAGCATCTTATATAAGAGTGGCGCTATTAGAAAGCTTGGGCGCGTGGATCATAGGGATGCATTCCTTGACACGTATGAGCTGGAGCGGGAGAGAGGGATTACGATTTTTTCAAAGCAGGCGCGGTTTACGCTTGGAAATAAGGAGGTATGTCTTCTTGACACACCAGGGCATGTTGATTTTTCAGCGGAGATGGAACGCGTGCTCAATGTGCTTGATTATGCGGTTCTGCTGATAAGCGGGGCAGACGGCGTGCAGGGACACACGCTCACTCTCTGGCGTCTACTGAAAAGATATAATATTCCAGTTTTTTTATTCATAAATAAGATGGACCAGCAGGGTACGGACAAGGAAAAGCTGCTTGAACAAATTCAGGACAGCCTTGATTTCCGTTGCATTGAATTTAAAAATATAAATAAATGGGATAGGGGATTTCTTGAGGCGGCTGCAATGTGCGATGAGCAGCTGATGGAGGTTTATCTTGAAAATTCCATGATTGAAAAGGCGGCAATTGTCAGTGCAATTGCGGAGCGCAGGATATTTCCGTGTTATTTTGGCTCGGCGCTAAAGCAGGAAGGCGTAGATGAGCTTTTAAAAGGCATCGAGGAGCTTACGCTGTGCCAAGAGTATGGTGATGAATTTGCGGCGAGAGTGTATAAGATATCATATGATGAGCAGAACAACCGCCTCACTCATATGAAAATTACAGGCGGCTCTTTAAAAGTAAAGTCGCTGGTTTCGGACAGCGGCGGGGAATGGAGCGAAAAGGCAGACCAGATAAGGCTTTATTCAGGAAACCGCTATAATACGGCAGATGAAGTGTCGGCAGGGGAGATATGCGCCGTGGCAGGGCTTGGCAGGACATATGCGGGGGAAGGACTCGGCAGCGAGAGCGCGCTTGAAATGCCTGTTTTGGAGCCTGTGCTGGAATACCAGCTTATTCTGCCCGAGGAGTGTAATGTTTATGATGTTTATTTAAAGCTCCATGCCCTTGAGGAGGAGGAGCCGCAGCTTAATATTTTGTGGGAGGAAGCCTTAAATGAAATTCACTTGCAGATTATGGGCGAGGTTCAGATAGAAATATTAAAAAGTCTTATTAAGGAAAGACTTAATATTGACGCGGAATTTGGCGCGGGAAATATTGTATATAAGGAAACGATAGCCGCGCCGTCAGTCGGCATCGGGCACTATGAGCCTCTACGCCACTATGCGGAGGTTCATCTTCTGCTGGAGCCGCTTGAAAACGGGAGCGGGCTTGAATTTGCGGCAAGCTGCAGCGAAGATGTTTTGGACAGAAACTGGCAGAGGCTTGTACTGACGCATTTGGAGGAGCGCCGCCATAGGGGTGTGCTTACAGGCTCAGAGATAACTGACATGCGGATAACGCTTATAGCGGGGAGGGCGCATCTTAAGCATACTGAGGGCGGTGATTTCAGACAGGCGGTTTATCGCGCGGTAAGGCAGGGGTTAAAATCTGCCGAGAGCATACTGCTTGAACCTTACTATGATTTCA
>CANQHZ010000179.1 GCA_947623805.1 uncultured Lachnospiraceae bacterium
TACATAAATATTTGCTATCCGTCAAGAGGCGGTATAGAATAATAAGTGTGAAGAATAGACCGTAAGGGAGAAGCAGTATGGAAAATAGACTGGAAGTGTTACAAAAATTAAAAGAAGTCGGCGTGACAGACGAAATGCTTGCACTCTATCGGCACTGCTGTGATACAAATGATGAAAGCGGTAAGGAAAGACTGCTGCGGCGATTTTGCAGAACCAAAAAACAGGCGCTTACAGAAGAACGGCAAAAACTATCCTGCTTGGATTACCTGATGGCAAGAATGGAAAATATGTGGTAACTGTTCAGAACAGGTCGAAGCGCTTGCTGCTGAGACCGTAAAAACATGATTCAGGGGTGCGAAAATGCCATCGCGAAGCGATCTTCCATGCATTTTCGCATGTAACTATGAAGGAACTGAATAGTTACAATATGTGACTGAAAAATATGTAGAAAGGGATGAACAAGCCGAAATGAGCAGTCGTTTTTTATGCGGCAAAAACATCATAAAGAAATTCGGGGACACAGAAGTGCTGCACGGCATTAATGTGGATATAAAAGAGGGCGCTTTTACTGTGGTTATGGGTTCATCCGGCTCCGGCAAATCAACGCTGCTCTATCTGCTCAGCGGGATGGACAAACCGAGCGGCGGCGAGATATTTTATCAGGAAACCAAGATAAGCGGGGCAGCAGAAAAGGAACTTACCCATCTGAGGGCTTCTCAGTTCGGCTTTGTTTTTCAGCGTACACACCTGATCGGAAATCTCACCGTATCGGAAAACATCAAAATGGCGGGGCTGATTGGCGGTCTTTCCGAAAAGGAGTGTGAATTACGAACGGCGGAGCTTATCCAAAAAATGAATCTTGAAAAGGTAGAAGCCCATCTTCCGTCAGAAGTGTCCGGAGGTGAAGCTCAGCGGACTGCGGTAGCGAGAGCAGTCATTAACCGTCCTGATCTAATCTTTGCCGATGAGCCGACTGGAGCCTTAAACCGCGCCAATTCTACAGAGGTTTTGAATCTGCTCACTATGCTGAACAAAAACGGGCAGACGGTTTTGCTTGTGACGCACGACAGAGAGTCTGCACTGCGCGGAAACCGTATCCTTTATCTGGATGACGGCAGGATGACCGGGGAGCTTTCCCTGTCAGATTATGACGGAAGGGATGCCGAACGGGAGGAAAAACTCACCGGATGGCTGGAAGGGCTTGGGTGGTAAAATGGGAAAATACAAACTTCTGATCCGCTCGGCCATAAAAAAGCAGAAATCCACCCTGATTGGCATTTTTCTGCTGGTTTTTATGCTTTCCCTCTGCCTCTTTTCTGCTCTGACCGTTTACATGAGCGGAACGAAGTCAGTGCGGGAAGAAATGGAGCGGCTTGGATTCGGGAATTTCACCGTTTGGGTGAGCGGGCAGCCTGAAAACCTGTCGGAAACTGTTTCGGCGCTTCGGGATGTGGATCATGTTACTGAACAGCCGTTGATTTTTACCGGATATGCCATAAAAGGCAGCTATTCCGATAACGAGGGACAGCTTCTTACGCTGGATGGAACCGTTCCCTATCAATTCATAGATAAGGATGGAAATCGGCTTGAAAGCGTGGAAATAAAGTCTGGAGAAGTTTATGTCTCCCCGGCGATGCGGTCGAGCTACGATGTGTCGGTGGGTGATACGGTCACATTTGAGTTGTCCCGCAGGGACGGAATCCGTGAACTGACTGTGGCAGGATACTTTGAGGACGCCTTCATGGGAAGCTCCATGATTGACATGAAAAGTTTCCTCATCAGTTCAGATGATTGGAATGAAATGCGATCTGTCATAGATACAGCGGCTCATGTCGATGTCCTTGGGCGGAGCGGCGCCATGCTCCACATCTTCCAAAGCGGTGACAGCGCCCTTTCGGTACAGGAATTTCAAAAGGAACTGAATGAATCTTCCGATATTGCCCTTTATACGGAATTTTCCTATCGGCAGGAGTCCATACAGAGCTACATGGTTCTTTTGCAAAATATCCTTGCCGGGTTCCTGATCGCTTTTTCCGTAGTATTGCTTATGATCTGCCTGATTGTCATTGGACATAACCTGTCGGTCGTTGTAGAGCAGGAGAAACAGGAAATGGCGGTTTTGAAATCTATGGGAATGGAAGGACGGGAGATTCGCGGAACTTATCTTTTCCTTTATGGAGGAGTTGTCTTTTTCGGACTTGTCGGAGGACTGTTTCCGGCGTTGCTTGCGGCAAACTCGCTTGCGGGGGCGATGGTAACTTCTACGGGGATGCTGATTCGTCTGTATTTTCCCATCACGCTGATCCTGCCGCTCCTTATGGTTCTGCTGGGTGTATTCGCAGTTTACATCACGCTTCGCACCGGAAAGATTCTGCGAATCGCTCCTGTCCAGACGATGCGTGAAACTGGCGGTGAGCGAAAGGTGAAATCGCATCTCAGGGGGCGTTTCCTTGCGTTTGACATTGCCGTGCGGGAAATCCGCTCCGGCAGACGGCGCTATGCAGCAGTCTGCTTGATCTCCGTATTTCTGGCTCTGTTTTTATCGGTGATCGGGAAAATGGGAACATGGCTCGGACCCAACGGCGAAGGGCTGATGAACACTTTCAGTGTTGCAGACCACGATCTGGGAGTTCAGCCGTTTAATGATACGGTTCCGATGGACGAGATTGAGCGAATCATCAACTGGTATTCTCCTGTACGGGAAACCTACGAGCTTGCCATGCAGAATGTCACGGTGAACGGGCAGCAGTACACGGCAAATGTGTTGGACGATACCAAGTGGTTTCATGTCCTTTCCGGCGAGGTCTGTGACGAAAACAGCATTTTAATTACCGATACGGTGGCGAATGAACTTTCCCTGTCGGTGGGCGATCCGGTACGGCTCACATCAGGCGGAAAAACGGAAACATATACCGTTTCAGGGACTTATCAATGCGCCAACGGCATGGGAACCAATATCGGCATGAGTCTTGCGGGATACGCGAAAATCGGCGATGTGAGCGGATATATCTGGTGCCATCACTACATCCTTGAAAACGGCGGTGTGAGGGACTATGCCATGAAGTACCTGCAGGAGCATTACCGGGGGATTGATGTCCATACCAACAGTTGGTCAGGACTTGACGGCATTGTTTCCGCGATGCACATATTGATTGCTTTGATCTATCTGATTGCTGCCGTTTTTATTCTGATTGCCGTATGGCTTGCGGCAAATAAACTCATGCAGGCGGAAACCGAAAAAATGGCAATCTACAAAAGCATGGGACTTTCCCATCTGCGGCTTCGGATTTCCTTTGCGCTGCGGTTTTTCCTTGTTGTTTTGCTGGGAACGGCCGCAGGCATCATGGTATCGGAAGTATTTGCCGATTCCGTGATTTCAAAAATCGTACAGAGTTTCGGCATCGGAGAGTTTCATAGCGGTTTCAGTATATTAGGAACGCTCGTTCCTTTGACTGTTCTGCCGCTTTTGTTCTTTGGATTTGCGTATTTCTTTTCATCGAAGCTAAAACGGGTAAGCATTATCAAGCTGATTTCAAATAGTGAAGAATAAAGGAGGAGAGAGGAACATGAAAAAAACGATGGTTTTACTGATGGCACTGTTTATGGTTTTTTCAGCGGTACTTTCTGGGTGCAGTTCAAAAACAGAAGATCCCGGACCGCCGCCAGAAGATGTGATTGCCCCCGACGGCGCATCAAGCGGGAGCGACGAGACAACGGCAGACAATTCCAGGAATGTATCTGACGAAGAAATGCTGGAAGGCGCCGTTCAGGTCAGTATCGGACAAGGTGACGGAAAGACTTATACGGTAGATATGTACAACAACGCCGCTGTAAATACAATGCTTGGATATTTGTCAGGCACGCTATTATTCCCATCCACCGAATACGACGAAAAACAGGGCTTTGCGGCGCATAACATCAGAGGGAGTTATACGCAGGATGACGAGATTACGGTAACGGATATCAAGGCCGGTGAGATCTATCTGTTCTCGGGCGGACAGCTTCGGTTGTACTTCAAGGACATAGATGGCGCAGATATCACAGCAACACCTGTGGGATACTTTACTGAAACGGACGATCTCACCGAAACGGTGATTGCGGATCATAAGGCAAACCGTGACGATCCGTGGGGAGTTGAAGTTTATTTCTCGATCACAAAGATGATCGATTAAAAACTGCTCATAAGAAGTTCTACGGTAGATTGGGGAGGAAGACGATGAAAAAACGTTGGATAATCATTGCAGCAGTGCTTTGCGTGATTGTACTTTCCGCATGTGCTGTCCAAGAAAACAGTAATACTGATACGAGCGAAAACGGCAATATTGATACAAATAACAATAGCGATATAAAGGAGGATGAAACCGAAATGAAAATGAATGTGCAGATCGGCGATTACACATTTACCGCCACTTTGGAGCAGAATCAGGCGGTAAAAGAACTTGTGGAAATGATGAAGGAAGGTCCCGTAACCATTGAAATGAGCGA
>CANQHZ010000180.1 GCA_947623805.1 uncultured Lachnospiraceae bacterium
GCCGCCCTTTTTGGTAGTGAGCGGAAGTCCATCAGAGCCATGCGTAAGCTTTCCTGTAAAGCTGTTACTAATCATCAGCATAAAAACACTGTCCTTTTGAAACGTATGGATCTTAATATACGGTTCTGCCCCATTTACTGACTCCATGCAGTTATTCAGCACATTGTATAAGATAACGCTGGCGTCAAAAGCATCCAGCCCTGTTCCGTTTGGATAACGGAAATCACATTCAAACCGGACGCCCCTCGCCTCGGCTTCTTTTTTCTTTTCCAAAAGGATCATGTCCATGACCGGATTTCCCGTCCGGATCTTAGGCGTAAGCTCCTGCCATTCATCTTTCAGCCTTTCCAGATATGCGGATGCCTCGGCGCTGTTTCCCACCGCCATCAGACGCTCAATCATCTGAATATGGTTTCCCATGTCGTGGCGCAGGGAACGAATGTCGCCATACAGCTTCTCAACTTCATCAATATGCGTTTTTATCGCACTTATCTGGCTTTCCAAAAGCTCTTGCCCCATCTGCTCGTTCTGCAATCTTTTCCAGTTTTGAAGTGCAATAATCACGACAAGGATCGTTGCCACGGAAATCAAATAATATAGGAAACAAATCGCGTCATAAATGCCGTTTATATCAAATTTCACCTGATAAAAACGGAAAATCACATTGCCAGCCACTCCCGACAGCGATGGGACAATCAGCATCAATAGCTCGCTCTTTCCCATATGTCTGTCTTTGTCCGTATAAACCCTGTTTACTTCCCAAAAAGACAGGAACAGGAACAGAAAGCCAAGCAGTATGTCTATAATCCTGCCTGCCGCATACAGCCCATATTGCAGCCACGCTTTTTCTGCAAACTCCGGATTCATGCAAAACCGACGCAGAAAAACCATAAGAATACTTTCCATAGAAAGTGATAACGAGCGCAGCGAGAAGAACGTTACCGACAGGAATATCTTTTGACTGACATTCCGCCTCTCCTCCATGAACATCACAAAAAATGCCGCCAGTGCGCCAAGAAAATATGCGAGGATATTGTCTATCTGGGGCGGCATGACATATAAAACCGTCATAACCACTGCATAAACCGCTCCCACGCTGACTGCTTTCTTTCGTTCCTGCAGATAAGGCGCTACGAATATCCCAAGACAAACGCCCGCCATGATCAACTGCACAATAATAGACAGATATGATGTAACGTTCCAGCATAATTCAACCGAACTCACTTGATTTCCCTGCCCTTCTTCTGATTATATTTAAAATATCGTTTCACAAATTCAGGATATACCTGTTTTGCGATCAATGCAGTCCCGTTTTTCATGGTGATGGATGCAGCATCATATTTCATCACATACTTAAAATGAATCAGATAAGACCTGTGTGACCGGAAGAAGTCCTCCCCCACCTTTTCTTCCAATTCGGACAGCTTGCCGTAATATTCCGTATCGCCGTTTACCGTATGTATGATGACTTTCCGATTGAACACTTCCGCATATACAATGTCTTTGAGCCGTATCTTTGTGTGGATTCCGCCCATCTGTATCATCATATAGTCTTCATCATTTTCTTTCCCGCCTGCTCTCCGGGCTTCCACTTCCCGCAGCGCATTTTCAAAAACCTCATAGAACCTGTCATCCGAAAAAGGCTTGACCAGATAATTGAAAGCCCCTACGTCAAACGCCTGAAAAACATATTCTTCCAGCGCTGTGACAAAAATAATGAGGGTATCTTTATTCTGCTTTCTAAAAAGCCTTGCCGCTTCCATTCCATCCATCTTTGGCATCTGTATGTCCAAAAACAAAATATCCGGCTGTATGCCGCTCGCCAAAAGCTCGCCGCCGGAAGAAAACAACTTTGTACGAGCCTGCGGAAAAGCTTTCTCTACTTTTTCCTTCAGGCTGTCCCGTATAAGCGGCTCATCATCACAAATCGCTATATAGACAGTCTCCTGTGCTATTGATTTGTCCGTACCTGTCTGCATACGAAAAACTTCCATATATTCACCTCCTCGATCTTCCCTTAACCTTAAAACACCCACGCAGGCGATGACTCCGAATCGACTCAAATCGTCTTTTTCTTCTAAATTATATTTTAATACATCCTTGATTGATTTTCCATGTTGTAAACAGACCTTATTTTGTTGTGAATAAAATGATGAAGTGTATATGTGACCGCAAATTAAAAAACAGCGGAACACAGCACATCATGCCATGTTCCGCCGCTTTTACAATTAAAATTTTTTGAAATTTATAGTGAAAAAAGATTAAGGAAAATTTATTGGAATTATATGTGTGTTTGTGGTAAAATATCAGAATTGAACAATTCAATATACTGGTATTTGTGGAGGTATCTGGTATGAAAAAGAAAATTTTAATTCCAGTAGTATTGCTCATGTGTGTATTATTGCTTTCTTCGTGCGGACAGGGGCAGAATTTGCAGGAGAGAACATCTCCGAACGAACAGAGCGGCAGCCTGCAAACTTCAGAACAGGCAAGTTTTTCTTTTGAAGGAACTGTATTCCATTATGGGGCTCATGACTACGATGTTTCCTCTCGGAATCAATCAATAAATAGCATTTTATCTGCAATTCCTGTAGGACAAAAAATCGTTATTGAGTGCCATGCCGGACCGAAGAATGGCGTTTATTGTATTTTTGATACGGAAAGCGAGTCCTTTGATGAGGATATTCTAGGAAACAATCTGATATGGCACAGCGATGATATAACTACCGCAGTGTATTCATTCTGGTCGGAAATCCATACATATGACGGGAACATCATCAAAACATATAACCTTGCGGAAGATTCGTATATTTATGATTTGGCGTTTTGTGACAATTACGCAAAGTTGGATGTAACCATTGCGCATGATGATGGTACAGAAACAGATACTATCGCCTTGCCGAGCAAATAAAGCTGCGCCATTTTTATTTCACTCCATCTTTTATAACATCCTTATTCTTCGCAATATAATCAACAAGCGACACTACCGTAAGCACAACAGCAGCCCACATCACTATCTGCGTAAGAACGCTGAGCGCCTCAATATTGGCTATCATAAGGCACACCATAACCATCTGGAAAACAGTCTTGAATTTGCCCCAATAGCTTGCAGCTATCACGATATCATTGTCCGCCGCTATCAGCCTGAAACCGCTGATAATAAACTCGCGGCTTATAATTATAATTACAATCCACGCGGGTATTCTGTCCATCTCTATAAGGCAGATAAGCGCCGAACACACAAGAAGCTTATCCGCGAGCGGGTCCATAAACTTGCCAAAATTAGTTACCAGATTGTACTTCCTGGCAATCTTTCCGTCAAGCATATCTGTAAGGCTTGCAATGATGAAAATGGCAAGCGCGATATAATCGACATATTCCATAATGCCGCCAAAAACCGCCTCAAACCATTGCCACTCATTGCAGCCGCCTAGCATAAGCAGCACAAACGGCACTATCAATATCACCCTGAAAACAGTAAGCTTATTCGGTAAATTCATCTGTTATATCTCCCATCAAATCGTATTCGTATGAGCCCGTTATCCTCACACTGGCAAAATCGCCCGTCATCAATTCCCTGTCCGACTTTACAAAGACTAATCCATCAATGTTTGGCGCGTCCTTGTAACAGCGCGCCACATATATATCGTCTTCGGGAACGCTGCCCTCTATCATAACTTCGAGCGTCCTGCCCGTCATTTTTTTTGCATTGTCAAAAGCTATCTCCTGCTGGAGCTCCATTAGCTCTGCTTGCCGCTGCTGCTTAACCTGTTCATCTATCTGCCCATCAAAAAGCGCCGCGGGGGTATCCTCCTCCGGAGAATATGTAAACACGCCGAGCCTGTCAAATTCCATCTCGTCAATAAATGCCATAAGCTCCTCGTGTTCCTCGTCCATTTCGGACGGAAAGCCTGTAATCAACGTGGTCCTAAGACATATATCGGGAATTTCATCCCTAAGCTTTTTTATAATTTTCACGAGCTCGTGCTTATCCGTGCGCCTGCCCATAAGCTTTAATATCCTGTCTGACGCATGCTGAATAGGCATATCAATATAGTGGCAAATCTTTTTCTCGCTTTTTATCGTGCTTATAAGCTCGTCTGTGATTTCTTCCGGATAACAATACAAAAGCCTTATCCAGCGCAGCCCTTCTATCCCGCACAAGCCGTGCAAAAGCTCCGAAAGTTTTTTCTGACCGTATAAATCAACACCATAAACAGTAGTTTCCTGCGCTACTAAAATAAGCTCTTGAACTCCCTGCTCCGCGAGCGCCTCAGCTTCTTTTATGAGCGCATCCATCGGCACGCTCCTGTAATTTCCCCTCACCTTGGGTATGATGCAGTATGTGCAATGCTTATCGCAGCCCTCCGCGATTTTGAGGTATGCATAGTGACCGCCTGTGGTGACAATTCTTTTCCCTCCGGAAATCGGCTGCCTATCTATGTCGCATAAATATTTGCCGCTCTCACCCGCAAGCGC
>CANQHZ010000181.1 GCA_947623805.1 uncultured Lachnospiraceae bacterium
TGAGTAGTAGTTACTGCCCTAAATGTAAGCGAATGATTATTGATTGTGCAGAGTATGAAAGTAACATATAGTAGTAAATTCAAGTTTGTTGTAGGAGGAGTTAATGAAAGAACGGAGAATATTATCATTACTAATAATTGTAATAAATGCTATCGGGGTTATTTGCCTGATTTATTTTGTTATACCATATCTTGTTCATAGCACTGTAGTAGCTAACCCAAATGCAATGTTGCCTACAGAGGCATGGGATATGGCGGGTATGGCATTGACGGTTGGATTTATCCCGCTTTTAATTGCAAATATTTTGGGTTTTGTATTCATAAAAGTAAAGCAAAGGCTTGTAAGGATAATATTTTTTGTTCCAAGTATAATATGCTTTATTATTGCAGCAAGTTATTGGATAACATCATTAGTGTAGAAATTGAATTGGATTTTTATGGAGGTATACAACAAGATATGGCTTTTCAGTTAAATAGTGTAGTTCCATGGGGAAGGAATTTTGCGGAGTACAGGCTTATGTTTGAGCTTAGCGACGAGGACATGAAAAAGAAAATTGCGGGATTTGGAGATGGTTCCGCGAGTTTTAATTATGAGGCGACAGAGCAGGGATACAAGGTGACTTCCTTTGATCCTATATATCAGTTTTCAGCAGATGAATTGCGCGGGCGCATTGATGAGGTGCGGGCAGTTGTCATGCGCCAGATGAGTGAGAATATGGGAAATTACATATGGAAAAATATTAAAAATTTGGACGAGTTGGAAAATATACGAATGTCTGCAATGCGGCTTTTTCTTTCGGATTATGAGAAAGGTAAATTGGAGCAAAGGTATATTTGCCACGAACTGCCTAAAAGGTTGCCATATGAAAGCGGCAGCTTTGATATAGGATTAAGCTCACATTTTTTGCTGATGTACACAATGCTTGGATATGATTTTCACATTAATGCGATGACGGAAATGCTTAGGGTATGTAAAGAAATCAGAGTATTTCCTATTGTTGATTTAGATGCAAACAAGACGGAATTGATTTCAGATGTGATTAAGCACTTCAAATCATCATATGATGTGGAAATTAGACAGACGAAATATGAGTTTCAAAAGGGTGATAATAAGCTGCTGATTATACGCAATTAATGTTATATTTTGATGTGAAAAAAATCAGAATTTTATCAGGGAGGTATATTATGCTTGATAACAGAGCGGTTAAGGAAATAATGTTTTCGTTAGGGGCGGATTTATGCGGTATTGCGAGTATAGACAGATTTAACGATGCGCCTAAAGGATATCACCCATTAGACATTTTGCCGACTTGTAAATCAGTGATTTCTTTCGCCTGCAGATTTCCTGTTGGAACGCTTATATGTGAGTCACATATTCCATATACAAGGACGAGAAATTCCATCACGCCAAAAATGGATTCGATTGCTCTTGATTTCTGCATAGAGATGGAAAAAAGAAAAATAATATGCGTTCCTATACCAACGAATGAAAGCCAATGGGATAAAAATACCGACAGATACCGCTCTATTATTTCGCAAAAGCATGCTGCGCAGGCGGCTGGATTGGGCACGATAGGAAGACATTCCCTGCTGATAACACCAGAATTTGGAAGTATGGTTTGGCTGGGGGCTGTGTTATGCGAGCAGGAATTTGAGGCTGATGAAATGAAAGCTCCTGTTTGTAATGGCTGTAATTTATGTGTAGATGTTTGTCCCATAAACGCTTTGCAAAATCCAGAATTAAATCAGCAAGCTTGTTGGAATTTTGCGTTTGGAGATGATAAAGAGGAGCGGGTTTGGAAGATATCTTGTCACAAGTGCAGAGATATTTGTCCGTATAATTTAGGGAGTCAAAATTCGCTTGTAGAACTGAATATAGACGAATAAATAAATTTAATAAACAAAACAAGGCTTGTTGAAATGTTGGGGGCAAAGTCCTCAAAATATATCAGTGGTGCGTACTGTGGCGCGGCTGCTGGAACTAGAAAATTATAGTTGTTGGCTTAAAAAATGTTTCACGTGAAACTTTTTAAAAGTCGTGTTAAAAAATACAGTCAAATTGACATTTAAGGGAAATATAAGATGAATATTATATGGAATGCGGAAAAATACACGTCGGATTTTTCTTTTGTTCATCAGTATGGGAATAATGTGGTTGAATTGATTGATGCAGCTGCAGGCAGTTCTATATTGGATTTGGGATGCGGAAATGGCGCTTTGACGAAGGTTTTGTATGATAAAGGCTATAAAGTAAAAGGAATTGATGCATCTGAAGAACTTTTAAGTATTGCGAGGAAAGAATATCCTGCAATCAAATTTATGCAGGGCGATGCTACAAATTTTGCTATTCATGAACCCGTTGATGTTGTGTTTTCCAATGCGGTATTTCACTGGATTGATAAGGAAAAACAGCCAGATATGATGAAATGTGTATATAATGCCCTAAAAGAAAATGGCCAGTTTGTTTTTGAGTTTGGCGGGTTTAACAATAATCGCATTATTCACAATGCGCTTGCAAATATTTTTGAAGAACGCGGTTTTTGTTATGAAATGCCATTTTATTTTCCGACTATTGGTGAATATGCTTTTCTTTTAGAGAACGCAGGCTTTCGGGTAAAGTATGCTGTGCTTTTTGACAGGCTTACAGAGCTTAAAGGTGAAAACGGAATGGAGGACTGGATTAAAATGTTCATAAAAATGCCATTTACAGCCGTGCAGTCGGAGCAGGAGAAAGAAGAAATTATAAATCAGGCGGTAACGGAGTTGAAAAAAGATTTGTTCATTGACGGAAAATGGTATGCGGATTATGTCAGAATCAGAATGAAAGCTGTCCGAATGTAAGTTCTTATTTTATAATTTTGCTTAAATTCTACATTGTCAAGTAGAGTTTCGCAAATTTCCATTAATAATGAAAGAATGGGGTGATAGCTTGAAACGGTATTCTGCTTTGTTAGTCTGCAAAGGTGTAGAATACAAAACATTTGTAAATGGCGATATGTACGATGATGACGAACTGACTTTCGAAATCAATGGCGTAAAAATATGTGTTGAATTTGACGGCAGCCTTTACATAGAAAATTTTGCCGATTATTCTGATGAACAGCTCAGTTTTCTGACATTTTATCAAAAGAATGATGCTGCATTTTTGACAAACTATGTTTTCACTTGTTTTATTCCTGTAGCCGTGGTTAAAAAAGAAACAGGCGAGATGAGTAAATCATTTTTGACAATAGTAAACAGGCATAAAGGTGCGCAGGATAATGCAGCCACTCATCTGTTACAGCTTTTAAATGAAAAATCAGAAATGGAATATATAGATGATGCAGTCAATGAGCTTCAAAACAGATTAAGCGGCAGATACAGCATATGCATTTGCGGATGCTGTAAATATGGACAGGGAAATCCATATGGAGGAGATGTATATTTGAATTATCTGTGTTTCAGAAAAAATAAAGCTAAGTATATGCAATTTCAAGCGGGTGTTGGTAAATTAGACTGGAAGTTTTTTACAGATGAGAAGAATGTTGAAAAAACACGGCCTGTTTACGGCTGTGAGGAATTTTTGTCTGTAGTAGGGTAATTTTGTGGAAGGATAAAAAAATGTTATTCAAGATTTTCAATTCACAAGAAGAAAGGAAAAAATATGGCGGTTCAGCGTTTATTGAGATTCAATTTTGCAGGCTTTCTATGGGAACTAATGTAAAAGACATTGTGGCAGTAGACAGAATATGCCACTGGCAAAACGATTCATTGTATGTCTATATTGACGATGTCGATGCTTTTTATAAAGAATACAGCCGAATTTTCAACTGTGGAATTTATAACAATTTGAAAAAAGGCGGAATTGATATATATGGAATTAACTATTATGATTTGCCGCACATAGATTCTATGATTAAAATGCTTTTCATGGAAAAACCTGTAGATTATGAAACGCTGGCTGAATGGCTGAATAGGGCAAGGGCGTATAATGGATTTTATATTTTGGGAATATGAGTAATTATGAAGTCTGAAAATGGATTGATTGAAAAAACTGTGCCATAATTTATAATTTTGGTTTTGTTTAACAGCAGAATATTTGTAGGATATATATTGAAAAAATAAAGGTCGATAAAGGAGGAGATTTTACCAATGTTTAATGAAATATCGAAATGGCTCGATAATGTATTGGAGGCTGAAATTCCAGATGAGGTTACAGCATTTGGCTTTAATCTGTATGATGACGGCGATTGCCGCTGGTCGATGGAATTAGTCGGGGCATCAGAATTTGACGCTGATGATGACGACTGGCTGTGCAATGAAGTGACAGACTTTGACACAAGGGAAAACCCTTTCCGCTGGGAAAAAGAGGCGGAATGGGAGGAAATACTTGCGGATGTGATTAGTGCTTTAAAAGAGTATCTGAATAATGGCAAGTATGCTGATACGCTAAAAGCAAAAGCGGGCATTGGCGTCGGATTTGTTGACGG
>CANQHZ010000182.1 GCA_947623805.1 uncultured Lachnospiraceae bacterium
TGTCGGGCAGTTTCGGAATATTTCTATATTATAATATAAAATATTTGCAAAACGTGCAAAACAGGAGAGCATTCATGTATTTTTGTATTGCCTGATAATCAACGTGTAAAGGAGAAAAGACATATGAAAACGGAAAAACAAGCCAATTTTTTCAGCAGCATCAAATTTCAGTTGCTTATGATGTCCATTTTACCGCTGCTTATAGCAAGTGTGGTGAGCATTGTAACCGCTGTAAAGAACATGGAGAGCGGACTGCAGAATGAGGCGCTCTCACGCCTTGAGTCTGTGTGCATATCATTGAAAGCGTCATATGACACGCTCAATGACGATGATTATTTCCTTGACAGCGAGCAGGCGCTAAATGGCAATTCGCCACTTGTAAAGGGTGACTATAACATTACGTCTAATATGGAAGACCTTGATGCTTACGTAGAGGGAACGAATGTTGAGATTACGCTGTTTTATGGCGATACGAGAAAAGCGACTACGCTTATTGACTCAACTACGGGCGAGCGCATAGTTGAGTCAAAAGCATCCGAAGATGTCGCAAAGAAGGTGCTTAGCGGCGAAAAATATGCGGCGACTAAGCTTATGATAAATAATGAGAATTATTACGCGTACTATCTTCCGCTTGAAAATCCTGACGGCAGCATAGTCGGCATGGTATTCGCGGGTGCCCCGAGCAGCGAGATTGACAGCTTTATCGCGCAGAGGTGCGGCATTCTTATCGGAGTGACAATAGTTATAGGAATAATAATGCTCGTCATTATAGTGATTGTTTCCACAAACCTTGTGAAAGCAATCGATGGTGCAAAGACGGCTGTGGGCAATCTTGCGCAGGGCAATCTTACATACAAAGTGGATGAAAAGGCGCTTGCAAGAAAAGACGAGATTGGCGATATGGCGCGTGGGGTGGCTGAATGCATCAACCGTATGCATAGTACAATCGGCGATATAAAGAACTGCTCTGACGAGCTGCTTTCATCGGGTGAGGGGCTTGAGGCAATGGCGCAGCAGACGAGCAGCAGCGCGGATAATATAAATATGACTGTGTCAGACCTTTCGACAGGCGCGATGTCGCTTGCTGAGGATATTGAAAGCGCTACGCTCAAGATAGACGAGATGGGCGTATTGATAGAGAATATAGTGGCTAATATCAGCAGCCTGAATGAAAATTCAGAGGAAATGACAGCGGCGAGCAAAAAGGCGTTTGATATAATGCATGAGCTTGAGGAGTCAAACGGCAATATGGCTGATGCTGTGCTTGGCGTGGCAAAGAATGTGTCTGAGACGGACGAGGCTGTAAGGCGGATTTCGGAAGCGGTAAGCATGATTATGAGCGTTGCCTCCCAGACGAACCTGCTTTCACTCAACGCGTCAATCGAGGCGGCAAGGGCAGGCGAGGCAGGACGGGGCTTTGCAGTGGTAGCTACGGAGATACAGAAACTTTCCGAGGAGTCAAACCAGTCGGCGCACCATATATCTGAAATAATAGCGACGCTTTCGGCGGCATCGCAAAATTCACTTAAGATGATGGATGAAGTTAAAGTGCGTATCAGCGAGCAGCAGGAAAAGCTTAATGTGACCAAAAATCAAGTGGAGGGCATGAATGACGGAATACGCGTGACAAACGAGGGTATGACTTCAATAAATGAGCAGGCTAAGGGCTGTGATGTGGCAAGAGGCGGTGTGATTGACATTATCCAAAGCCTGTCAGCGATTTCGCAGGAAAACGCGGCGTCCACGGAGCAGGCGTCTTCATCAATGAATGAGCTTAGTCAGACAATCACGACAGTGGCGGAGTCATCTGCCAAGTTAAAGGAATTGGCGCTGTCTCTTGACAGCAGGACCGGGTTCTTTAATATCGGAGAACAGCAATAATTTAGCCTTAATATAAAAGTGTGAGAAAGCCCCGCGGCATTTAAGAAAACTGCGGGGCTTTAATTTGCGGATTGGTTCATGGAATATATTAATCTGATTTTAATGTTGTCTGCATTTTAATTTAATTTTGATGCCGTAATATAACAGTGTAAGCAAAACAACTTTATATTATTTATCAAATGCCTGAATAACGGCATCAGAAAGGAAGAATTTTATGGATAATTTTGAAAAAGTGGAAAAGCTGAGGGAACGTGCAAACGTGTCATATGAGGATGCTAAGGAGGCGCTTGAAAAAAGTAATTGGGACATACTTGACGCAATGATTTGTCTGGAGCGGAGCGGAAAGGTGAAACAGCCGGGTGCGTCAAGCTATACTACGCAGAGCAGTCAAAAGGACATCGACTTTGACTTTGACAAAAAGGAGGAAAAAAAGGTGGGTGTAGGCGAACTTTTAGGAAGATTTTTCTCGTGGTGCGGCAGGTGGCTTGAAAAAGGAAACAACAACAGCTTCTGTGTCGAGAGAAATGGCAGGGAAGTTTTCAGAATGCCAATAACAGTGCTTGTGCTGCTGTTTCTCTTTTCGGCGGGAATGGTGATATGGCTGCTCATCATAGGGTTGTTTTTCAACATGAGATACCGTTTTGCAGGACCTGATGTGGCGGCTGTGGACATAAACAAGGCGTTTGACAGTGCTGCAGATGCGGCGGAAAGCATAAAGAATGAGTTTAGCGATGCCGTGTCTAAAAACGAATAGTGAATTTGAGGATTTACAGAAAGGCGGGCGTTATGGCTGTGACGGTTTTGATTGTCGAGGACGAGGAGAAGATAGGGCGTTTTTTGGAACTAGAGCTTAGGCATGAGGGATATGAAGTGTTAAAGGCACATGACGGGAGAGAGGGGCTTGAACTGGCACTGAGCGGAAAGGCCGATTTGATGGTGCTTGACATTATGCTGCCTGAGCTCAACGGCTTCGAGGTGCTGCGCAGGCTACGCAAAAATTCTGACATGCCTGTCATAATGCTCACTGCAAGGGACGAGGTTATGGATAAGGTCGCGGGGCTTGACGGAGGCGCCGACGACTATATGACTAAGCCGTTTGCGATAGAAGAATTGCTCGCCCGTATAAGGCTCGCGCTCAAAAAGCGGCAAGGGAATATGCGTGAAAACTTAAGCGTGCTCTCGTGCGGAGGCCTTACAGTCGATACCGCACGCTATGAGGCGCGCTTTGAGGGCGAGCTTATAGAGCTTACACATAGGGAATTTGAACTTTTGCGCGTGCTGCTTGAAAACAAAAATATAGTCATTTCGCGAGACACTCTGCTTGAAAAGGTGTGCGGCTATGACTATATGGGCGAGACAAATATAATTGACGTGTATGTGAGGTATCTTCGTGGCAAAATTGATGACAAATACAACATAAAACTGATACAGACAGTGCGCGGCGTGGGATATTGCATAAAGGATTAGTGCGAAAGGCACTTCTTGAGCTCTAAAGTGACATGGAGGCTGATATGGAAAAGAAATCAGGGAAAAAAACGGAAAGTATAAGAGTGACCTCAATCGCGAGACGGATTAATTTTCAAAATATTATGTACAGGCTTTGGAGTTATATCGTCGTGGATTTTTTTGCCGTTCTGTTTTTGGGGGCGGCGTTTATTTATGCGGCGGATATCGCAAACGCAGGTAAATTTTCGATTTTTTATGAAAGAGAAATATTTTTTGTGTCTGATGAAGTGCAGACTTTTGACACTGACGGACAGGAGAAAAAGGACAGAAATATTAGGGATTTAGTATACCGCGTAAGTAAGTCCGCAAAGGAAAATGATTTGCAGACTTCGGACAGTGGACACTTAGATGAGCGCACAATATTATACACGCTTGAAATAGGAAAATGGCTTTATCCGCTTTGTGCGGCGGGGTATGCCGTGCTTATAGTGGAGTTTATCCAGCTCATTAGCCTTGCCGCGCACGGCACAAGGCGCGTCAGGGAAAATCTAAGACCTTTAAACGAAATAGCGGCACGCGCCCATGCGCTCAGTGAACTTGCGTTTGACGAGGCAAAATACCGCAGCTTAGAGGATGCTATTTCTAAGCTAAAAGCGGACGCGATAGATACTGGCATTCATATGCATGATAAGGATTTGCGCGGTATAGAAACAGCGCTCAACGGACTTTTGGAGCGTATCAGGGACGCATACAGGCAGCAGGCGCAATTTGTATCGGATGCCTCGCACGAGCTTAGGACACCGATAGCGGTAATACAAGGCTATGTAAATATGCTCGACCGATGGGGCAAGGAGGACGAGGCGGTTTTGGCGGAGTCAATCGAGGCAATAAAGAATGAGTCAAACCATATGCAGAAACTGGTAGAGCAGCTCCTGTTTCTGGCGCGCGGCGATTTTAACCGGCAGAACCTCGATATGCAAAGGCTTTGCCTGAATGACATAATGCGCGAGGTATATGACGAGTCAGTTATGATTGATGAAAAGCACAATTATATATATGAAGAAACAGAAAAGGTTTTTGTATATGGTGACAATGCCATGCTAAAGCAGTCAGCGCGTATTTTAAT
>CANQHZ010000183.1 GCA_947623805.1 uncultured Lachnospiraceae bacterium
TCCTTTCTCTGCTTAATATAGCAGTTAAAAACTCACTGATTTCTTTTTGTTATCTTCTTATCCGTTTTTAAAACCTTTCATGACTACATGACATTATTAGACAATCTTGAACCCGAAATTTTATTTATTCGGACACGTGCCTTCAGACTCAACTTTTTCTGGATGGTTCTCTTTATTTTGCATTGAGAATTCATAATTCGCATTTATTCTTCTGGCTATCTCCTCCTAATCTGCCCCATGTTTCATTTTGCCATATAAGTCTTTTAAGTCCTTATTATCAAACACCAGTTTATAGCTGTAACATATCCCCCCTTCCGTCCCTGTCGCCTCCAGGACATTGCCCTGCCGATCATACCTGTAGTATGTCTCTGCCTTTTCAGACTTCCTGCCAGCCAGCGGGTTCTTTACATTATAAGTATATACCTCTTTTCCATTTTTATCTACCTTTATCTGCCTTTCTTGGCATTTTGCGCACAGGTCATTCACCTGCTGCATATTTTTTAATCTGGCTTTTTCATAAATATGCGCAGCATCTGCATAATAAAAAGAAGCCAGCCGTAAAAGCGCTGACTTCTCTCCAAATAACTTTTTCTCTTTTTTCCTTATTGCCCGTACTTCTTGAATACTGCATAGCCACGGGCATCGTCATATGCCAAAAGATACAAAAGATTAATACAGCTTTGCCTCCTGCAGTCCGATTTTTAATTTTCCCAGCGCCTTTTTTTCTATCCTTGAAACGTAGCTGCGCGAAATGCCCAGCAGCTTTCCGATGTCCCTCTGCGTCATTTCCGTGCCGTCGCTGCCGCTCAGCACGCCGTATCTAAGCTTTATTATCTGCCGCTCCCTGCTGTCAAGCTTTTCCTCTATGAGCCTTGACAGGCATTTGATTTTGGCGGCTGTGTCCATGTCCTCGACTATGTCGCTCTGCTCCTGCTCGCAGATGTCGAGCAGATTTATCTCATTGCCCTCCTTATCCGTGCCAATCGGCTCATAAAGCGATATTTCCCTCGTTATTTTTTTGCGCACCCGAAACATCATCAAAAGCTCGTTGTCTATGCATCTTGCCGCGTATGTCGCAAGGCGGCTGCCTTTTTGTGCATTAAAGGTATTTACCGCCTTTATAAGTCCTATCGTGCCTATGGATATCAAGTCCTCCATATCCTCGCCGCTGCCTGCGTACTTTTTTGCCACATGCGCCACAAGCCGCAGATTTCTTTCTATCAGAATTTGCCGCGCCCTATGGGCTGCTTCTTTATCCTCGCCGTGCATTAGCGTCAGATATTCGCCTTCCTCCTGCATTGATAATGGTTGCTCGAAGGTCTTCAAGGAACGCCCCCCGCGGACTTTATTTCTAATATTCTATGTGAAAAACGTTTTTTAAGTGCCTATCCACTACAGAATAAAATCCGCAAAGACTGTATTGCTAAGGTCAATTCCCCTATCCGTGAGGCGGATATTGTCGCCCTCGCGCACAAGAAGTCCTTGTGAAATCCATTTTTCAAGCGGTACCTTATAGATATCGTCTATGCTTTTTTGAAATGTCTGATAAAATTCCGCTGCCGATATGCCCGATGTCATGCGTAAGCCTAAAAATACAAATTCCTCCATAAGGTCAGTCTGTGAAAGCGTCTGAATGTCCTCTTTTATGTCAGCGGTTTGTGCAAGGTACGCGGACATATCAGAAGTATTTTTCCAGCGTCGGCATGATACGGTAGACGACGCGCCTAAGCCAAAGCCCACATAATCGTGAGTATGCTTAATGCCTCTCTGCCAATATATGCGGTTATGGCGGCTTTCATAGCCCTGCTTTGCATAATTTGATATTTCGTAGCGAGTGTAGCCGTATTCACCCAATATGCGACTTGTTTCGTAATACATCTGCCTTTCCGTCTCCTCATCAGGGACAGGTGGAAAGCAGTCTATGTGCTCATAAAGCGGCGTGCCCTCCTCTACAATCAGGCTGTATGCCGATATATGTTCGGGGGGAGGCGTGAGTTTTAGTACATTTTTAAGGGTATTAGTCCAGCTTTTCAGTGTCTGTGACGGAAGTGCCGACATTAGGTCTATGTTTATGTTGTCAAAGCCTGCGGCTCTCGCGTCGCTGTAGGTCTGTAAAAAGTCATCATAGGTGTGGATGCGTCCGATTGTTTTAAGCTCATTATTATCCGTCGATTGAAGTCCTATACTTAGGCGGTTTATGCCTGCTGCCTTTAGTGCGCAGAGTTTTTTTAAGTCTGTGGTCTTTGGGTTTGCTTCAAGTGTTATTTCCACGTTTGGGGAAATTTTATAGTATATTTTTAATATACTTAAAATATCTTTTATGTGTCCTTCTCTCAATAATGACGGCGTTCCGCCGCCGAAAAATATTGTTTCTACTGCATGTTCTGTATAAAGACCGGCATTTTCTCTTATTTCCTTTTTGAGTGCTTCGACATACAATCTTTGCGTTTCCTGCGTCGCAGGCGCTGAGAGGAAATCACAATATACGCATTTACGCACACAAAAAGGGATATGAATATAAACTCCGAGAGTCTGCATATCCTATCCCTCCCATGATTATTGTGGATTATTGTGCTTTGCTTCTGTTCTTTTTTACTGTCTATGTTATTTGTCGGCTATTTTCTTTTGGGACTGTCCGGCATTATTCGTTGTCAAGCTTTAGGACTGCCATAAACGCCTTCTGCGGTATCTCTACGTTTCCTATCTGGCGCATGCGCTTCTTGCCTTCTTTCTGTTTTTCAAGAAGCTTTTTCTTGCGGGTGATATCACCGCCGTAGCACTTTGCAAGCACGTCCTTGCGCATTGCCTTTACTGTCTCGCGCGCTATGACTTTGCCGCCTACCGCCGCCTGAATCGGTATCTCAAACAGGTGTCGTGGTATTTCATCTTTTAGCTTTTCACACATTTTTCTGCCGCGCTCGTAGGCGGATTCTTTATGCACTATAAATGAAAGCGCGTCTACTTCCTCCTTATTTATGAGGATGTCGAGCTTGACGAGCTCTGATTTTTCATAGCCCTTTAAGTCGTAGTCAAAAGATGCGTAGCCTCTTGAGCGGGATTTGAGCGCATCAAAAAAATCGTAGATTATTTCATTTAGCGGAAGTTCGTATTTGAGGACTGCTCTTGTCTCCTCAACGTACTCCATGCTGATGTATCTGCCGCGTCGTTCCTGACAAAGCTCCATTATGGAACCGATAAACTCTGTCGTCACCATTATCTCGGCATTCACTATCGGTTCCTCCATATATGCTATTTCCGACGGGTCAGGCAGATTGGACGGATTTGTCAGCTCTATCACTTCGCCGTTTGTCTTGTATACTTTATAGACTACGCCCGGGGCTGTGGTGACTAAGTCAAGGTTATATTCTCTTTCCAGGCGTTCCTGTATGATTTCAAGGTGAAGCAGTCCTAAAAATCCGCAGCGAAAGCCAAAGCCAAGAGCTACTGAGGTTTCCGGTTCATAGAATAGTGACGCGTCGTTTAGCTGGAGTTTTTCCAGGGCGTCTCTAAGGTCCGGATATTTTGCGCCGTCTGCGGGATATAGTCCGCAATATACCATTGACTGCACTTTTTTGTAGCCGGGCAGGGGGCTTGCGCACGGTCTGTCGGCATCCGTGACCGTATCGCCTACCGTGGTATCCTTTACATTCTTTATGGAGGCTGTGAGGTAGCCTACCATGCCTGCGGAGAGTTCTTCGCAGGGGATTAACTGCCCTGCGCCGAAATAGCCGACTTCAACGACTTCCGCTGTCGCGCCTGTGGCAAGCATTTTTATCTTTGTCCCTTTTGTCACTCTGCCTTCCATAATGCGGCAGAATACGATTACGCCTTTGTATGAATCGTAAACGGAGTCAAAGATTAGGGCTTGGAGTGGATTAGACGGGTTGCCGCCGGGGGCGGGGATTTTATGTACTATTGCTTCAAGCACTTCTTCGATTCCTACGCCGTTTTTTGCCGATATGAGGGGAGCGTCCTGCGCTTCTATGCCGATTACGTCTTCTATTTCGTTTTTTACCCAGTCGGGGCGGGCGCTGGGGAGGTCTATTTTATTGATTACGGGGAATACGTCTAGGTCGTGGTCTAGGGCTAGGTAGACGTTGGCGAGGGTTTGGGCTTCTATGCCTTGAGCTGCGTCTACTACGAGTATTGCGCCGTCGCAGGCTGCTAGGGCGCGGCTTACTTCGTAGTTGAAGTCTACGTGGCCTGGGGTGTCTATTAGGTTGAAGATGTATTCGTTGCCGTCTTGGGCTTTGTATACTGTGCGGACTGCCTGGGCTTTTATTGTGATGCCGCGTTCGCGTTCAAGATCCATATTGTCGAGGACTTGTTCCTGCATTTCTCGGCTTGTGAGGAGACCAGTTTTTTCTATGATTCGGTCGGCTAGGGTGGATTTGCCGTGGTCTATGTGGGCTACTATGCAGAAGTTGCGGATGT
>CANQHZ010000184.1 GCA_947623805.1 uncultured Lachnospiraceae bacterium
CAAAACCTTACACAGAAAGAATTGGCACAGCGCACGGGAATCAATCAGGCGGATATCAGTAAGTTGGAGCATGGAACCAGAAATCCATCTATCAATCTCTTAAAAAGATTAGCAGAAGGCATGGATATGGCATTAAAAATCGAATTTGTTCCAAAGCGAAATATTTAGAAAAGGATTTTTTATGGAATATTAAGTGATTTTTGGGAGGAGAGGCATATTGGAAAGGCTTATTTTTCACGTGGACGTAAACAGCGCGTTTCTCTCGTGGGAGGCTGTGGAGCGCCTAAAGCACCCTGAACAATATCCCGATATCACGGTGGATTTGCGCACTATACCGTCAGCCGTGGGCGGCGACAGGTCGAAACGGCGTGGCGTAATACTTGCAAAATCAATTCCCGCAAAAAAGTACAAGGTGCAGACAGGCGAGCCAATCACTGACGCGCTCAAAAAATGCCCAAACCTTTTGATAGTCCCCTCAAGGCACGAGCTCTATAGAAAATATTCCAAGGCGTTTATCTCAATACTGGAAAAGTATTCCGACACGATAGAGCAGTGCAGTATAGACGAGTGCTTTATGGATATGACGGGTACGCAGAAGCTTTTCGGCGAGCCCATAGAGACGGCGGAGAAAATAAAAAATGAAATATACGACGAGCTTGGTTTTACTGTAAATGTCGGCATTTCCACGAATAAGCTGCTTGCGAAGATGGCAAGCGACTTTAAAAAGCCAAATCTTGTGCACACGCTTTTTCCAGATGAAATTCAGGAAAAAATGTGGGGGCTTCCCGTGCGTGATTTGTTTCTGGTGGGAAAATCGTCGGAGCGCACGCTCCACACACTCGGCATAACCACGATAGGGGAGCTTGCAAAAACAGACGTTTCAGTATTGAGGGCGGCGATGAAAAAGCAGGGCGAGGCGATATGGAAATTTGCAAACGGCGAGGACGTTTCAGTGGTGGAGCCAGAGCCTGCGGACAGCAAGAGCTATGGAAATGCGACTACAATCGCTTTTGACGTGACGGACGAGGGCACGGCAAAAATGACACTGATGTCACTTGCAGAGACAGTCGGCAGGCGTCTGCGCAGGGACAACGTGCGGATTGAGGCAGTGACGGTAAGCATCAGGTACAGCGACCTTACGCGGACATCGCACCAGCGCGAGATTGGGCACAGCACGAATATCACGGATGAGATTTATGCCGTGGCGGCGCGGCTTTTTGATGAGCTTTGGGACGGCATGCCGATAAGGCTGCTTGGCATTTCCACAAGCCATGTGGTAAAAACAGATGCGGGCAGACAGCTTTCGCTGCTTGATAGCCGCGACTACGAAAAGCTTGAAAGACTTGACAAGGCTATGGACAGCATACGTGAGCGATTTGGGGCGGATGCCGTGAAACGCGCATCATTTTTGGAGAGCCCTAAAAAGCGCGATGTGTAATATGTAATAATGTGAGAAAACATTAGTGCAATATGTTGACCGCTGGCAGTTTATAAAGTATAATTATAGTGATATTTACCAAAAAATGTATAAATATCTATAAGAACATCTAATTTGAAAGGATATGTTGTGCGATGGAAGGAGCAAATGAGTCTGTAACGCAGAATACGCTGGGGGAAAACAGTCAGGTGGCGCGCCTTGGCAAAATCACGAAAAGGACAAAGCTTTCGCTTATCATAGGGGCGGTTCTATTGTTTTTTGTGTTTATATCGGGCGCAAGCTATGTGGCAAATACATATGAGCAGCTTGAAATCACTATGTACCTCAATCAGTACAGGATAGGCTCGAAGACGCTTACGGCGGCGGTTCAGTCGTATGCCGTGACGGGCGACATCCAGTATTATGACGCATATATGAAGGAGCTTAACGAGGATAAAAACAGGGATATCGCATGGGCGGGCTTGGAGAAAAACAGCCTTAAAGATGAGGAGTGGGCTAACCTCAATGAGATAGCGGATCTTTCCAACGGGCTTGTGCCGCTTGAGGAGGAGGCGATGGCGGCAGTGGCGGCGGGCGATACGCAGTCGGCTATGGACTTTGTCTTTGGCAGTGAGTACGGCACGGCGATACAGCGCATAAATGAGCTTACCGACACGACCATCAATAAAATACTTGCGCGGCTTGAGGCTAAAAAGTCGGGCTTTCTTGCATTTATGATAATATGCGCCGCAGCCTTTGTGGCGGGCTTTGTATGGCTTGCGATGTCGAGCTTTAAGGCGATAGCCTTTTCACGCAAGGAGCTTTTGACGCCGATTATCAAGGTTTCGGAGCAGATGAAGGAGCTTGCTGACGGTAACCTGCATGCGCAGCTTGATTTGGAGGCGGACGACAGCGAGGTAGGCAGTATGGTCAAAGCAATAGAATTTATGAAGGATAACCTTGCGGGCATTATCGAGGAGATAAGCTTTGTGCTTGAACAGATGGGACAGGGCAATTACAGGGTTGATGTCGGGCATAATTATGTCGGCGAGTATGTGCAGATAAAGGAGTCGCTCAACAAGATTATCGAGGAGATGAAAAATACCGTAGCAACGATCACGAGCGTTTCAAACGATATTGACGCGGGCTCGGGGCAGCTTGCATCAGCGGCTGAGGATTTGGCAAACGCTTGTACAAGCCAGGCGGGCGAGGTTTCGGATTTGATGCTGCTTTTGGGAGAGCTTAGCGAGGCGATAGAGTATGATGAGAAAGAGGCGGAGGAAGCTGTCAAGATTTCAAATCTTTCAAGCTCAACGCTTGTCGCAAGCAGCCAGAAGATGGATGAGCTTAAAGTGGCGATGGACGAGATAAATGACTGTTCAAAGCAGATTATCGGCGTTATTTCGGCTATCGCGGATATCGGAGACGAGATTGACATGCTTTCGCTCAATGCTTCGATAGAGTCGGCGAGGGCGGGCGAAGCGGGCAGGGGCTTTGCGGTAGTGGCGGAGCAGGTTAAAAAGCTTGCAGAGGCGTCGCAGAGCGCGGTCGGCGAGACATCTGACCTGATACGCAGGACTGTTGACGCAGTGGACGTCGGAGAGCGCATTGCGGCGGAGGCGGCTGTAAATATGGAAGAAATGCTTATGGGCGCTGAGGAGACGACGGGGCGCATAAACGGCATTGTTGACAAGCTAAAGAGCGAGCTGGAGAGCATTTCGCAGATTAACGAGGGCATTGGAAATATGGCGGGGATTGTGGACAACAATTCGGCGACGTCTGAGGAGACGGCGGCGATAAGCGAGGAGCAGAAGCAGCAGGTTGAGGCATTGGTGGAATTGATGAGTGGGTTCAGAGTATAAAACATTAAGGAAGTCTAAGGCAGCAAAAGACGCTGCCTAAGACTTCCTAAATGTTTAGAAAAATGCCATAGGGCGGGCATTTTTCGTGTGATTGCGTAATGTATGAGAAATGCTTAAAAAAGGATTTTGTGTTGGTGTCAAATCCTTGAGCGGGCATTTTTCGGGTAGTGGCGTAATGTATGAGAAATATTAAAAAGGGTTTGGTGTTATTATCAAATCCTTTTTTGCATATAATAGGTTGAAAAGATGTGTGTATGGGTTGGAGGAGTGTTGATGGAGATTGAGGTTTTTAAGGGGCTTTTGATTCCGTTTCTGGGGACTTCGCTGGGGGCGGCTTGTGTTTTTGTGATGAGGCATAAGATGAATATTGCGCTGCAGAGGGCGCTTACGGGATTTGCTGCGGGGGTGATGGTGGCGGCGTCTATTTGGAGTCTGCTTATTCCTGCGATGGAGCAGTCGGAGGATATGGGGAAGATGGCGTTTGTCCCTGCGGCTGTGGGATTTTGGATTGGAATTTTTTTTCTGCTTATGCTTGACCACATTATTCCGCATTTGCATATGCATAGCCAAAATGCGGAGGGACCTAGGAGCAGGCTAAAAAAGACTACTATGCTGGTGCTTGCTGTGGCATTGCATAATATTCCCGAGGGTATGGCTGTCGGCGTGGTGTATGCAGGGCTTTTGGCGGGGAATGAGCAGATTACTGTGATGGGGGCGTTTACGCTTGCCATTGGGATTGCGATTCAGAATTTCCCTGAGGGGGCGATTATTTCCATGCCGCTTAGGGCGGAGGGAATGAAGAAGTCGAGGGCGTTTGTGTATGGGGTGCTTTCGGGCGTGGTGGAGCCGATTGCGGCTGTGATTACGATTTTGGCGGCTGGGTTAATTGAGAGGGCGCTGCCGTATCTTTTGGCGTTTGCGGCGGGGGCGATGATGTATGTGGTGGTGGAGGAGCTTATTCCTGAGATGTCGGAGGGGGAACATTCTGATGTGGGGACTGTGTTTTTTGCGATTGGGTTTACTGTGATGATGAGTTTGGATGTGGCGCTTGGGTGAGAAAAAGGTGTCATAATAAGGCGGACGAAAGCAGCTAATATACTGTCTGCGCGCGAG
>CANQHZ010000185.1 GCA_947623805.1 uncultured Lachnospiraceae bacterium
TTCCAATATAAAAAGACCTCTATACTATCCTGAAATAGTATAGAAGCCTTTTGCTTTTGATAACCCTGAAATAATTCTATTGGTCTATGACCTGCTTTTTAATTGACCTCCCTTATAAAATCTTTGCTTGCATTTTCAATATACGCATACTTCCTGTTTTTATATGAAAACGGTATGTATGTCTCCCAGCTGTTTGGGGTTCTTGAATAATACATCTTTGACATGTCAAGCGTCAGGTTTGTCTTCCTGAATGAAGGCTTTAGCTTTTTGATTCTCCGTACATATATGCGGGCTTTTTCTACAAGCCATTCCTGGGTAATATCCCTGACTGTAAATTCAAGATTTGGGAATTCCTCCCCTGCACGTTTTACCGCATACTCATAAGTATCAAAACAGCTTTCAAAAAGCGTACTGCCGTCTTTGCCAATAAGGGCAAATTCATGCGGATCATCCTCTGAAGATACCGGTAAGATTACATTTACCATGTCACATATCACTGTCTTTGTTTCTGCATTCATTTTTCTGCCTTCATGCCAACTACAGCATCATAATCCTTTCCTTTTTTCTGTCATAATAATATACGGAATTTGAAAGTATATCTTCAGCTTCCACATATCCATCATTAACCTCTTGTACCATGCGCTTAATCTCCGCCTCATTGCAGACATTATCATCGTCATTATCCACTGGCATAAGCAGCATTTCATGAATTGATGAAGGTATTATGTACAGACTACTGTCCATGCTTTCCGCAATATTTTTTATCAATCCGGGGTAAAGCACGCAGGCAGCGCCATTAATTCCTCTCCTGTTACTGAGCACATAAAGCGAAAATGGGTAGGCATCCACTTCCTTCGGCATATAATCCTTAATTACATCTCCCATATGCATTAACTCATATCCATTTAATATAGGCGTATTTTTGCGCGCATTCTCATAAATTTCGCATAAGGATACATTCCAGATTTTAAGATGCTCATTTCTGATTAAGAATGCTGCGCTTCCGAAATCACTGTCATTTACCAGAACCTGAAATACTACCGCCAAATCATAAAAATCAACATATGGTATGTCCTTCAGGAGTCTTCCGTTCTTCTCTTTATTTATCAGCCTGTAAACAATACGTTCCTTGACCTCTTCATAGCAGAAAAGTTTATTTGTGTCCGTATTGCCGGCAATCTTATTTTGGCTGTATTTCTTGATTATGTCATCAACAATCTCATCCAGTGTTGAACTGCCGTTTTCATACATAGCGTAATATACATTAAGAAATATTATTGGCGAAGCATTGCTTCCTGCATGGTCAATCCTTATTCCTGCAAGCTCTATGTCGTTATTTTTTATGAAATTCCCAACGCTTACCGTATATCCACCGCCAATTCTTCTCTCTGTCTTTTCCCTTATTATATTTTTAAAATTTAAAAAATCCATTATGTTATCCTCCTCGATAATATCTCTTTTTCCGCTGTTATTGCAGCTTCATATAAATATAAAAAATACTCCATTATCAGCATTAGCCTTCAAACGGTACATCCTCATCATCTGCCGGCACAAAACCATGCGCGCTCATCAGCTTCTTTCTATACTCAAGCATTTCTCTCTGTCCCTTTAATGTGCTTTTCTGGGTTTTTTCGTAATTGTCTATATACTCCTTAGACAGACCCTGCTCGTATAAAATAAGCCTCTCCTCTTTCGTGAAGCCATCCCACAATACCTTGTCCGGCAGACCGGAAGCTTCACTTTTTTTAGGTTTAAGGAGCTCTGAAATATGCGGATGCTTTTTGGGTCCCAGCTTTTTTTCATTCAGCCTGCCATCATCATCACTTTCATCATCTCCGCTGACATAATCTTCTTCAATGTAATCCTCATCCTCGCTGACGCTGCTCTTCCGCTTTGTCTCCGCAAATTCCCACTGATAAACATTAAATACCACTTTTTCCTTTTCCTCGCCGTCAACGGTATATTTTTCGTACTTTGCCCTTGCATCCGATATGATGACCTTCATTCCTTTTTTTACATACTGGTTAAAGGTTTCCGCGCTTGCGTTCATAATCTTAAAGCAGAGATAATCCGTATCATCGTCATCTCCAATGGCAAGAGTAAAGGTTACTACCAGAAACTTACTGTCGTCTTTCTTCCTCCTGCGTACCTTTGCCTCTGGATTCCTTACCAGCCTTCCCGTAAACATACATTTGTTCATATCTTTTTTCCCTCTCTTTCTTTTTTCTGCAAAAAATAAGAGGCATAATTATATGCCTCCTCAATCTCCTCTATATCAAATTCCTTAAATCCCCTGTTCGCCCTGTATCTTGCAAGCGTAAACATATTCATCGTGCCGTCCGGCCTGACAAATCCGTCAAGATTTAATAATCCGCTATGGAGCCCTCTTTCTTTTTTGAAGCTTAACATCTGCTCAGATACCGTGTTCAAGGCTCTTACAGCTTCTGACAGTTCCTGCTCATCGTACACTGAACACATTGAATATTCCCGCAGCGTCAGATATGCTTCAACATAATCCTGAACCATATACCTGTGTACTCTGTCCATAGGCTCACGTCCTGCATTTTGCTGAAATATATCTCAACACCTGCTCGTCTCCAACCTGGTCAGTCACTGCTTTAGCCTGCATTTCCAGTCCGGGCATCAGGCTGTTTAAAAGCTTGTCCTGTTCGATTGCCGTCATGCTTTCGGTCAAATTAAACGGAATATACATATTGATTTTCCTTCCGCCTCTTACCTCCACGGGAACAAAATACCCAAAGTTTTCCCTCACATGGGCTTTACCTGTTATTTTCAGCAGATACAAAGCCGCCTCAGCCGAATCCGAACCCGCAATGCACCGGACAGTGCCGCCTTTTCGTAGATTTACCGTATCAAAACCTACCATACATGTAGCTTTTACATGCATAAGGCTTTCCATGCAATACATTAAGGCATCGCCAATACACATCCTGGCTAATGCTTTAACGCTCTTGCCTTCTACTGTCTCTGCTATTCCCATGCCCGTTTTAATGCAGACAACCGCTCCGTTGTCATCCCTGACGGCAATCCTGCATGAAACAGCCATACAGCCGTTATTCTGCCCGCCAGGGCCGTATTCAAGCATCGGTTTTCCAATCAGCAGGTCATAATTGCAGCACCCCAATACATCATCAAGGCGCTGTTTTATGCATTTTTCCTTAATGCGCCTCTGGCCTGCAGCTGTTGCTTCATACGCTTCTTCAGGAAATGGGACGTTTATCTTTTCCCATATCTCCTTAAAGCTTTTTTGATTGATGGTCCTTTCCCCCATCGTTCTCCTCCTTTCAAAATGAGCACAAAAAAAGCACCTATGCCAAATACATAGATGCATAACCGCTCTCCCTGTGCTTCTGCTGCTGAACACCCATAATATACGGGTATACATAAGTTAATAAATTACCGCATTAGAATAGCATAAATATATTGTTAATTCAACCATTAAATTTGAATTATTATTCAGCAAAAAGGAAACCTGTGAAACAATTTTCAAACCACAACTGACAAAACGGCATAAACATGCTATAATGAGAAAAGAAATTCACTTATATAAAATACTGCAGGCAGACATCAGAAACCATATAAATATATGTAAACGGAGGATACAATGGCAGAAGGAATTGCATACCAAAACAAGGATATTCTATTCAAGATTCTTGGCCAAACCTATAAGGAAAAAAGCTTTGCGGCATATGGAATCAATCTCCCGCCTATCCGAGAACTGCTTCCGACAAACCTGCCAAAAATCTCAGCAAACGAAAAAGGCATTGACAACCTGTTCCTTTTGGAAGACGGAACTTATGCCATTGTTGATTATGAGGCTGAATACAAAAAACTAAACAAGATAAAATACCTGAATTATATTGCTCGGGTTATGGAAAAATACTACAACGAGGATGAAAGCTTCAATCTGCGTCTGGTTGTTATATATACTGGTGATGTAAAAAGCGCGGAACCAATTTTTGAAACTAACTGTATTACCCTTCGCACGGAACAAGCGTTCCTTTCCCACATAGACGGGGAAAAAGCATTTAATGCAATCTGCAAAAAAATCCACTCCGGTACAGTGCTTGAGGATGATGACCTGATGAAGCTGGTTATCCTTCCCTTAACCATTGTCGGCTCTGAAGGGAAGCAGGAAATGTTAGAAAAGGTTGTGGAACTGGCGGAACAGATAGCGGATGAAGAGCAGCGTATTTTTACACTCTCTGGCGTGATTGTAGCAAGTGACAAGTTCATTAATAGGGAATATCTAAATCAGATAAGGAGGAGAATCAACATGACACAGTTGGGACAGCTTTATGAAAAGGAAAAAATTGAGTATG
>CANQHZ010000186.1 GCA_947623805.1 uncultured Lachnospiraceae bacterium
TCCTCACAGGCGCTATGGGTGCCGGCGGCGAGATAGGGCACATTCATATGAATGATGATGAGCAGGAAAAATGCGGCTGCGGCAATTACGGCTGTCTTGAGCAATACGCCTCCGCTACAGGTATAGTGCGGCTTGCATCGAGGAAGCTTGCGGCAGTGTCAGATGACAGCGTGCTTAGAAATGAGGAACTCAGTGCAAAAGCCGTATTTGATGCGGTAAAGGCAGAAGATAAGATTGCATGTGAGATTGCTGAGGAATTTGGCGAGTACCTTGGCAAAGGTCTTGCTGCCGTAGCCTGCGTGGTAAATCCGGAGGTAATCGTGCTTGGCGGCGGCGTGTCAAAGGCAGGGGAAATCCTCTGCGAATATGTAGCAAAATATTATGAAAAATATGTTCACTTTGCAAGCAGAAAAGCCGAGTTCCGTCTTGCGTCCCTTGGAAACGATGCGGGCATTTACGGAGCGGCAAAGCTTGTCTTAGAGTAAGCGGGGGAGTTTATTGGACGAAAAATCAAGGCAGCGATTAATACGGAAACTAAAAGAGCGCATACCGCAGGAAAATATTTTCACAGATGAGCCGATGTCAAAGCACACGACGTTTAAAGCGGGCGGCGTGGCGGATTTGTTTGTGGAGATTATGTCAAAGGATGAGCTGTCAGGCGCAGTGGGTGCGCTTTCGTCTGAGGGTTTTACCTTTTCGGAAAGTGGATTTTATATCATTGGGAATGGCAGCAATCTTCTCGTGAGTGATAAAGGACTTCGCAAACCGGTACTTCATATATCAAAGGAATTTAGCAAAATAAATTCGGACAGTGAAACGCTTATTTGTGAAGCAGGCTGCACGTTGGCGGCTATTGCCAAATATGCGCTTGACAATTCGCTTACGGGTTTTGAGTTTGCGGCGGGCATACCCGGAAGCCTTGGCGGCGCCATAGTGATGAACGCAGGCGCCTATGACGGAGAGATGAAGCAGGTGGTGGAGAGCGTGCGTCTCATGACGGATACGGGTGAGATTGTCGAAAAAAGCGCAGCTGAGATGAGATTTTCCTATAGGCACAGTATCTTAAAGGAGGAAAGCTTTATTGTACTCGGAGCGAAAATATGCCTGTCAAGAGGTAATCATGATGATATAAAGGCGCGTATGAATGATTTGGCATTTCGCAGGCGCGACAAGCAACCGCTTGAATATCCAAGCGCGGGCTCCACGTTTAAGCGTCCCGAGGGATATTTTGCCGCAAAGCTTATACAGGATGCAGGGCTTAGGGGATTTAGCGTCGGGGACGCGCAGGTTTCCGAGAAACATTGTGGTTTTATCGTAAATAGAGGAAATGCCACGGCATCGCAGATATATGCGCTGATAAAAGAGGTGCAAAGGCGCGTCAGGGAAAGCTCCGGCGTGGACCTTGAAACGGAAGTTATATGTCTTGGCGAGTTTGAATGACATTGGATAACGGAGGTGAGCGGCGATGAGATTTGTAATAGTGACAGGCATGAGCGGCGGTGGCAAATCCACGGCTATGAAAATGCTTGAGGACGCAGGCTTTTATTGTGTGGACAATATGCCTGTAGCGTTGATAGAAAAATTTATGGAGATTATTTCATTGCCCGACAGTGATATTCAAAAAGTAGCGCTTGGGCTTGATGCGCGCGCCAGTCAATCATTTGAGGACGTAAACAACGTAGTTATGGGGCTTAGAAAAAGGTATACATTTGAGATACTTTTTCTTGAAGCGTCAGATAATGTCATTTTGAAACGCTATAAGGAAACGAGGCGTGTGCACCCGCTTTCTACGGACGGCGATTTGATGAGCGGCATACGGCGTGAGCGAGAGCTATTGTCACGCATGCGGGCGCAGTCGGAGTATGTCATTGACACTACAAATCTCCTCACGCGCGAGCTAAAGGCAGAGCTGGACAAGATTTTTGTGCAAAATCAGGACTACAATAATCTTATGATAAATGTTATGTCATTCGGATTTAAGCACGGGATACCGCAGGACGCGGATTTGGTTTTTGACGTGAGATTTTTGCCAAATCCGTTTTATATCGATGATTTAAAGCAGAAAACAGGGCTTGATAAGGAAGTTCAGGACTACGTGATGAGTTTCAAGGAAGCGCACGAGTTTTTGGACAAGCTTACCGATATGATAAGCTTTCTCATACCGAATTATGTTAATGAGGGGAAATACCAGCTCGTCATAGCGATAGGCTGTACAGGTGGACAGCACAGGAGTGTGACGCTGGCGGGCGAGCTTTATAAGCGTCTGAAAGACAAGGGCGACTATGGGCTTACGCTGCGCCACAGAGACACGAAATAATATGAAAGGTAGGGCATATGTCGTTTTCGGGAGATATAAAGGATGAGCTTATAAGGGCGGAGGGTGCGGCAAGACACTGTCGCATAGCAGAGCTTGCCGCGCTTATTGTTTATCCGCACTCTGAAAAAAACTTGAGGGTAGAATTTCAGGCCGATGTGCCGCTTGTGGCTCAAAAAGGCAAAATACTGATAGAGCAGCTTTTCAATGTATGTGCCAAAGATAATGCATACGCCGATGACGTTTCACAAAAAATATTTCAGACGATTAAGCATACGGATGGTGTGTCAACAGTCAATCCGCTTGTGATAAAAAGTCTCTGCTGCAAGAGATGCTTCCTGCGCGGTGCGTTTTTGAGCATTGGCTCTATGAGCAATCCCGAAAAAGGCTATCATCTTGAATTTGTATGCAGTGACGAGCAGCAGGCGCAGCAGCTTGTGGATGTACTGGCAGTGTTTGATATTGCGGGAAAGCTTGTGCTTAGAAAACATTATTATGTGGTTTATATAAAGGAGAGCGAAGAAATCGTAGAGCTTTTGAATGTGATGGGAGCACATGTGTCGCTTATGAATTTGGAAAACCTGCGCATTTTAAAGGATATGAGAAATTCAATCAACAGGCGTGTAAACTGCGAAGCAGCAAACATCACAAAGACTGTAAACGCAGCGACAAAGCAAATAGAGGACATTCAATATATAAAGGTGCACTATGGTTTTGACAGGCTTTCCGACAATCTGAGGGAAATAGCCGAGGTAAGGCTGGAGCATCAGGATGCTACTTTAAAGGAGCTTGGCGAGTTTTTGGAGCCGAGAGTAGGCAAATCGGGTGTGAACCATAGACTGAGAAAGCTAAGCGAGCTTGCGGAAAAGCTTAGAGGCTGAATTGCCAAGGGAGATGATATTGGTGGATGGTTTAAATAAAAGTAAAAAGGCCTTGTTTATCATAAATCCGCATTCGGGCAAGGGGCTTATCAAAAATCATACTTTAGAAATAATCGACATACTGGTCAAGGCGGGGTATGAGATGACCGTGTATACTACGCAGGCGCGCGGTGATGCGGCGCGTGCGGTCAGAGAACGCGACAGGTCATATCAGCTGGTGGTATGCAGCGGTGGCGACGGTACGCTTGACGAGATTGTTACCGGTATGCTGCAGTCGGGCTTTAAGACTGTCATAGGCTATATTCCGGCAGGCAGCACAAACGATTTCGCAAACAGCTTAAAACTTCCGGCGAGCATGAAAAAGGCGGCGGAGATTGTCGCGGACGGTGAGATTTTTTCATGCGATGCGGGACTTTTTAACAATGATATATTTGTGTATATCGCGGCATTTGGGCTTTTTACGGAGGTGTCATACGGCACGCCGCAGGAGATGAAAAACATGCTCGGTCACATGGCGTATATTCTCGAGGGCGTGAAGCACTTACAGAATATAAAATCTTACCATATGAAAGTTGTCTGCAAAAAAGGTGGGGATTTTGACGAGGAGCAGGTCATTGAGGACGACTTTATATTTGGAATGGTGACTAATTCGCTTTCAGTGGGCGGTTTTAAAGGCATAACGGGCAAAAATGTGCTTTTAAATGACGGGCTGTTTGAAGTGGTGCTTATAAAGCGTCCCAAAAACCCGATGGAGTTAAATTCAATACTGAGTGCGCTGGTTAGCGAAAAATTTGACACAGGCCTTATGTACAGCTTTAAGGCGAGTGAGTTATGCATCGAAGCGGAGCGCGAGGTCGCGTGGACGCTTGACGGCGAGTTTGGAGGAAATCATAAGAGCGTGTTGCTTAAAAATAAGCAAAATGCTATAGATATAATGGTGAAATAAAAATAAGGCACAAAATAGTCCTAAAAAGACCTGTTAAAAAATTGACATTTGGCAATATTAGGGATATACTCCCATCTTTGACAGTTAAAATGCGGGGAAGCTTGATAATTCCAAGGGTTTCTCGCATTTTTTTATAGCTAAAATGT
>CANQHZ010000187.1 GCA_947623805.1 uncultured Lachnospiraceae bacterium
GACGGACATAGAGGACTGGAATTTTTGGAATCGGTTTTTCCAAAAGAGAAATATAGATGCATCACTTGTCAAACCGGATACATACGCATGGGACAGGGAATATGGAAAAGAAACCATCCCTTCGGAGTTTGCAAGGTTTATGGCACTGTGCGTTAGCTGATACAGCTTTTGCATAAATATAATCAGAATATTCAAAAATTTTAGATGTTGGAGGTATTGAAATGTTGAAAAGCAAAAAATTTTTCAGACTGAGTGTTGTATTGACGCTTATTTTCACAATGCTGTTTGGAACAACAGCTTTTGCAAAAGAGGCTTCAGTAGTTGCTTCTATTGAAACAAGCTCGGCAAGTGCAAGCAGTACAATTGTAGGACCGGATGGTTATACTTATACTTATTTGGGAACTGCAACAAGAAACGGTGCTACGAATTATCCAGTGGAGGGACATTATACGCAGTTGATAACAGCTTCTCAAAAGGTTCATATTGTATTTTATTGCCCGAACAATAATCGCAAAGATTTGGTGCAAGGTGAAGTTGAAGCGATTCCCATGATGGGCGGTACAGTTGAGAAATATTCATTTTTGAACTATAGTAATGAAGTTTCTGATATTAATTTATCGAATCTGCCGGGAACAGGACAATACAGAATTGACTTTTCGATATATGCAATCGGAACTTCCAATTCAGGAGCTGTTTACTATAGAGTTTATCAGGATATTTAAACAATATTTTGGATATTTTGATTATATGAATGAAGAAAGAACCGCATTTTCTTATTTTAAGGAAGGTGCGGTCTTTCCTTTACTCAGTGAAGTATTTATTAATGGATTCTGATTTTTGACGGACGATTATCTAAAAACTTAACCCATGTTTCTACTTTTTTGGAACAATTAATAGGATTTCGTAGAGAAAAGGAGCCGACGAGCATGAAAGAGCGGCTCAGGCAGAAACAGCAGGAGGTAAAGGAACGGGAAGCCGGACGAGAGCATCAGGCAAGGCAGAAAGAGAAAGGGGCGAGATAGTAGGATTTGCAGGACTTTCCGTAGAGATGGCGGAATAACCGTAAGGAAGAAAAAAGCGGCGGAGCATGGCATGATGTGCTGTGTTCCGCCGCTTTTTGCAATTCGGATGACATATATCGGATGATTTTCTAAAAAATTTAACCCATGTTTCTACTTTTTTAGAACAATTAATAGGATTTCGTATAAAAAAAGAGGGGTTTTATATAATTTGCATTTCAGAAGGGAGTTATTTGCCGATATAATAAGCAGAAAGAAGATAGTATCAAATTGTTCTATGTAATAGCATGACAACGAGATGATATACGATATTAAAGACAGGTGATTGGATTGATAAAAATAGCGATATGCGATGATGAAAAGGTTATTCGGGAACATATAGCTGAACTGGTAGAAAAACAGGGGGCAAACTGTCAGCTAGAACTGTTTGCCGCAGGCGATGATCTGCTTGCAGGGGAAAAGCATTATGACATGATTTTCCTTGATATTCAAATGGCAGGCAGGAATGGGATAGAAACGGCAAGAGCAATACGGAAATATGATGAGCAGACAGTCATTATTTTTGTGACGGTGGTAAAGGAATATGTATTTGAAGCGTTTGATGTGGGCGCATTTAATTATCTTATAAAGCCGATTAAAGAAGAAAGATTTAAGGAAGTTTTTGATAATGCTCTAAAAAGCGTAAATAGAAGGCAGAGTAAAACAGCAGAGCCGACATTGTTCGTAAAAGGAACAAAGCATAGTGTACTGCTAAAGCAGAAAGAAATTCTGTATGTTGAAAATAAGGCTAACAGAGTGGTGATACATACCGTTAAAGAAGAAATAGAAGCATGGTACGCTTTAAAAAAGCTGGAAGAAGAATTGGGAAGCGGATTTTACCGCTGCCACAGAGCTTATATTGTGAATATGGGGCATATATCAGGGTATACCAATGACATGATCGATATGGACAATGGCGACAGAATTTATCTGACAAAGGATAAATATCCGGAATTTGTAAAAAAATATATGCGGTATATTGATGATGGAGGTGCGGCAGATGTTTGATAGAATCAACTGGGTTTTTGATATATATTACGCCGCATTTCAAGGTTTCTGTCTGCAGTATTTTTTGGGGAGTTTTTTGGAGTACAGAGGCAGAAAGCATCATCCAAATGGTTTCTATGTAGCAATACTTTACACTTTGTTCTTACTATGTGCCAATAAATTGTTGTTTCATGGATATGAAGATATAAGAGTGATCGAAAGCCAGACTTTTACTTTTGGTTTGATTGTGTTGCTGGCTTTGGCTTTTTACCAATCTGTGCGGGCGATAACGGGATATTTGGTTATTGCATTTATGGCAGTTAGTCAGATCAGTTTTTTTGTTGCCCATAGTGTATTGAAAGTCGGACATGAGTTATATGGGGTATGGATATGGTGCATAGAAAAAACATATATTACTGATCCTAATATGGTTACGGCTATATTAGATATAACTACTATAGTTTTGCAGATTTTAATGTATGGTATTTTTTCCGCACTATGTTTTTGGGCATTAAAAAGCATTGCACAGAGCTTTCGGGAAAAGGATTATCCTATAAACAGGACGGAATTATATTTTCTGCTTACACCAAGTCTGGCAGGGGTGCTTGTCTGTGTAATGCTGCGGATTATTGTGGTTACAGTGGAAAATGGGATACCGGAATTGTTATATAGCAGCCATCCAATTCTGCTTATAGTGATACCGGTGATCTTAATATTATGCCTGTTGTCGATTATATACAGTGTAAAACTGTTACAGAATATGATTGCACTGAACAGAGAGAAAAACAATAAGATGATATTAGAAAAGCAAGTGGATAGTTTGCAGGGGCAGATAACGGAAATAGAACATATCTATTCCGGTATACGGGGAATGAAGCATGATATGGGAACTACAATCGCAGTTATAACACAGCTTGCTGAAGAGGGAAAGGAAAATAGCAAACTACAGAATTACCTGTCGGAACTGAACCAGACATTTGACAGCTTGGAGATGAGATATAAGACTGGAAATGCAGTAGTGGATACGATTTTGAACATGAAATATCATGAAATGATGCGTACTATTCCAGAGGTTAAACTGTCTGCTGATAAATTACTCTTTTCGGAGGAGCAGATGATACAAAGTTATGACATAGGCGTGATTATTGGGAATGCTTTGGATAATGCAATGGATGCCTGTAAGAAAATACATGGGAGTAAGAGTAATTTATTTATCCGCATATCCTCGTTTTTAAAAGGTGAAATGTTCTTCATTAAAATAGAAAACAGTTTTGATGGAAAAGTAGTTATAAGAAAAGGAGCGGAATTTCCAATGACTACCAAACAGGACAAAAAAGCGCATGGGATTGGACTTGTTAATATAAAAAATATAGCAGAAAAATATCATGGTGGTGTGGACTGGCGGGTGGAGGATAAAACATTTATCCTGCTAGTAATGTTGAAAAACGGGAAGAAGGTGAGTGCGGATGGGCTAGTGTGAAAAATAGCAGATTATGTATTATACCAAAAATGAAAGGATGATGAATATGTTTAAGAAAATTAGAAGAATGTTAGCATTTACGTTGGCACTTGTAATGATGTTTTCGATGACTGCGCTTGCGGCTGAAAATAATACGAGTGACAATTTGAAAATTGCACCGAAAAACAGTGAAGGTAATGAAAATAATGATGATATAGCGGTTTATGGACCTGCGGCACCAGTATCAAGTGTTACGATTTTGACATCAGAGGCAAAAATAGAAAACGGAGATGTTATTATTCCAGTTTATATTGTTGGCTATGGGCATAATGAAATAGCTAAATGGGATGGTAAGAATGCTACATATGTAAGCCAGGAGTTGTTTTCGGGAACAGATCGTGTAGTATATGCATTTAAGCAGTATTGGAATTGCGGAACAGCAACAGTGGGTACGCATACATTTACATTCCAGACTACATCAATCAATTCTCCGTGGAATACGGTTAGCGCAAACGCAGAGTTTGTTATTAGTGACTGAATTTTTATAAAAAAACATTGAAAAATAGATTAAAAAAGGAAAGGAGAATAGCCATAGGGTATTTTTCAATCTTTGTTTGTGCCATGTGGCACAAATGCATCACGCCTTTGGCATGACACAAATTATGATAAATGCAATAAGCGGCGGTTTGGGTATTACAAGGACTGCGATTAAAAACAGAGAACAAAATCAGAT
>CANQHZ010000188.1 GCA_947623805.1 uncultured Lachnospiraceae bacterium
TTTTCTCTTTCACGTTCTACCTTATTAAGTTGTCTGTTGGCATTAAATGCCTGCACATTATGTTGTATTACCATTTTACGCACACTCCTGACTTCCCTGTTTGGAACATTGCACAAGATATGGAAATCCTTGCTGACAACATCATAGATATCCTGGTCTGTGACATCATCAAAAATCCATATCCACATTTTGGAAACAATTATGCCTAAATTTAAGTCACGCTAATATCTCATTTTATTTATCGGCTATATTGTTAAATTATTTTAGACTTTTTTAACATTTTTTAACATTTGCTTACATTTTTTTGCACTTTTACCGTTTTCAAATTTTCGATTTTCACATAACTCTTCTTACTTAATTTGATTTTTACTGATTTTCTCAATCGACTCGATATAGACTCGTTTCAACAAGCTTATCTCCCTCGTATCTATGCTTAAGCGAAAAATACGGACAATTCTCCTCCAGCAGACGGAAAAATATCTTGTCGCCCTCCCATATCGGAAGGTCATAGACGTCCTTTTTAGGCACCCAGACAAGCTCGCCCTCATTACATTCTATAAGTCTGCCCTCATACTGTGTCGCTGTGTAGAGAAACATATACTCTGTCTCGCACCTGTCCGATATAAATGTCACTATTCCACGCATACGGTAATCAGTGAGCGTAAGTCCCGTTTCCTCCTTTACCTCGCGCAGCAGGCACTCCTCGGGGCTTTCATCCTCCTCAAACTTGCCGCCTACGCCTATCCATTTGTCATGGCTTATGTCATTTTTCTTTTTTACGCGATGCAGCATTAAATATTTGTCATCTTTTTCTATGTAACATAATGTAGTTAAAAGCATAACTGCTATGCAGCTCTCCTTTCTTTCGCAAAACTGTCCTAAGCAATTGCGAAATTCTATTCAACAACATAGAATACATTTCGCAGTTACCTATTATTATCTTATAAAATCAGTGCGTTCAAACGGCTCTCTTTCAGGCATGCCGTATTTTTCCCTACCCAGCGCTATACTCTTGATTAAAAACGCCATATTGCGCGCAAGTGTCCTCATTGTCTGCAGGCCCTCGGCGTCCTGTGCCGCCTCTCCTGCCTCCCTGCCGTGTACGCTGTTCCAGTATTGGCTTGACGCTACTGGCATGCCGCTGATTGTGAAATATTTGTTCAGCTCGTCAAAGGTTGCGGACAGTCCGCCGCGCCTTGCAACTACTACGCTTGCACCGACTTTCATGGTCTTATCAAAGCCTGTGCTGTAAAACAGCCTGTCAAGAAACGCTATGAGTGTGGCGTTTGCGGAGCCATAATAGACGGGGCTTGCGATTACCAGCCCGTCACAGGCTTCAAATTTGGGGGCTACGGCATTTACTATGTCATCAAATACGCAGCTTCCCTTTTTGTAACAGGTGTTGCAGGCTATGCAGCCGCGTATGTCCTGATTGCCGATTTGAAAGGTTTCTGTCTCAATGCCTTCCGCAGCGAAAATTTTTTCCATCTCCTGTAATGCGATTGCCGTGTTGCCGCCTACTCGGGGGCTGCCATTAATTATCAATACTTTCATTTTATTTATCCTCCAATTTTTCAAATTCCGCTTCTATGACTGCGTTAAGACTGTCATATGATTTCCAGTCTTTTTCGCTGGCATTTATGCCCGCTATTCCTGATAAATATTTTATAATATCAAAAATTTCTTTTGCCGTCCTGCCGGTTTTGGATTTTATCCAGTCGTCGGTTACGGAAACAATTTTGTGCGCGGCTATATTTCTAATGTTGCTTTTCCCCGCTCTTTTTTCAGTGTATTTATTTTGATGTCTTTTTTTGTTATGGTAAACTCTTTTAAGTGCCTACTTAACAACGGGCTAATTGTATTTTTATAGTCTTCCGCATTGAATGTGCCTATATTCCATATCTTTTTGCCGTCTGCTGTGTCTATATACTGGCTGTATAGCTTAAGTTCTGCTCATGAAATGCTTGATTTCTTTCTGTTGGATAACTTAAATCGCAAAATCGTATGGCTTTAAGCCCTGCTTGTGAAGCGTTTGGGCATAAGAGGCATCTATATTTTCCACTATCTGCCCTGCATATTTAAAGACTGCCATATGCCAAAAAATACGTTGTCAGTGGATAATTCAAGTCTTAGTTTTGCTAACATTTGTATATTCCTTTCTAAATTCTGTGGTGAAAAGTGGGGATTGTTTTTATTATAGTACAATTTTATAACTATCTGCATGGTTATTCAAGCATTATATATAGCCTTGGGACATTTTATATATTTTTTTGCTTTTATGCTTTATAACAATATTCCTGTGATTGCGGATATTTTTCAGCATACGTCCGTATTTTCGCATTATCATAACACGTCTTCAAAAATACAGGCACACCATACACAATCTCTACCACCTCGTCTGCATATTGAGCCAATGACTGATTTATGCTGCCTAAAAGCTCTATATATCTAAGAGTTTCGCTGTCGTAATCCATTGTGTCGGAAAAGACTTCGTTTGTGACTATTACAAGGTTTGCGCTTTTTTTTATCAGGTGATGCACTCCTGAAAGTATCTTGTTTTTCAAGGCTTCGTTTGTCTTTTCGGCAGGCAGTTTGCTGTCGTCAAACATCTCGTTTGCCGCAAGGTTTGACATACATTCGAGTAGGATATTTTTTCTTTGCCCGTCTGCAAAGTTTAAGCGCCCTGTGCTGTCCAAATCCCTGTATATTTCCAGAGTGTCGAAGCGTCTGCCCGTGCGCTGCTTTTTGTGCTTTTCCACACGGGCTTTTCCCTCATCGCCGAAAGGCTGCATTGTTGCTATGTATATTGCGTTTTCATTTGGCGGGGTGAGGGACATTATTCTTTTTTCGGCGTATTCTGATTTTCCGCTGGCGCTTGCGCCTGTGACTAGTATGAACATTTTTTTCATTTCCTTAACTTTTTTATCTGCGTTTATATATTCCACTCATTCCTTGTGACAAAATATGCTAACGGCTGATTTGAATTTGCGGTTTGATTTTTAAAATTTGGTTTCAATCATATTGCAAAATTGGTGATTAACAAAAAGAAGTCAGGAATTGATCTTCTAACTTCTTTTTTGTTTGCCTTGCCACCTTATTTTATTTATCTAACCTTCAGTTATTGTTTCTTTTTCTTCATTATATGTATCGGTTGCGGTACATATTTATAATTTATTTAAGATAAGAAAGCGTTTCTTCCTCTGAAAGATTATAATTCTTTTGCAATGCTTCCTTAATTTCAGCATTTCCTAAGTTCAGACTGCGAAGCATTTCAACTGCTACTTTGATTGCGCGTTTTGTTGTTTCTTTTTCGACGCGCTCTGTGGTTTCTTTTTCGACGCGTTCTGTGGTTTCTCTGACTGCTGTATCAACTACTTCTTCAATTTCTGGTTTCATTATCTCCATCAATGCCTGACACATATCCTCATCTCCAATCTTCAATTCTTCCACTATATTCTTGTTTGCCAATGCACTTACTTCAAATATAGCATCTATCAGTTCCCTTTCGTTCTTGCTCCTTACATTCCTTGAATATTCGATGGCTCTTGCCATTTCCTGCTTTGTTACCTTATCCGACAGCAGGTTAAACCATTCGTGGTTTTCATGGGTAAGCTCTTTTCCTACTATTATCTGTGTTGGGAACTTTAACCCGCTTTCTATGTAATATATCCCTTTGTATGGATTTGATACCGTATAGCTGTTTTCTTCAAAATACTTGAACAACCCAATTGGCTTTGATTCGCGTATCAGTGTTACTGACACTTCATCAAACCTTACTGCATTAACGCTTTCTCCATATGCTTTATATAAATGAGCATATCCCTGTGTCTTTGCTACATCATCTATTGATAATGAATCTCTCACTGATTTGTATTCGATTATGTTGTACCTACTGAAAAATTTTCCTATCTCGTTCTTAATAACTGCATTCTTTTTCTTTTTTATTACTAGACAATCTATCAGCAAGGGTTTCCTGTTAAGGTTATGTTCCCTTTCAAATTCCAAATCGTCCTTATTCTCCAAAAGCTCCATTTCAAGGGCTGCCGCGAATGCGGGATGCCACTGTAGTTTCTGTTTCTTTTCTGCCTTTGATTTCTCTTTTGCCATTCTGCTCCCCTTATAGCATTTTATTAATCTGTTAATTTTATTATATCCTTTACCCGTTCTTATGTAAAGAATATTTTACCTATTGCTGCTGTTTAC
>CANQHZ010000189.1 GCA_947623805.1 uncultured Lachnospiraceae bacterium
TTTCAAGTGCAGATTCTGACTTGAACTCAGAATAGTATTCGTCCGGCAACCACTGTTTTTGCTGGTCGATATGGTTCCTGACCATCCAAATGACGGCGACTGCAATAATTGCCACGACAATACATAAGACAATGATTCCGATAATCTTCAACATTTTTTTCATGACCTTTCCTTTTACTCCTACTCTTGAATTTTTACTGCGAACATGATATAACAAATTGGAACAAATAATATTATAAGGTACATTTGTTTCACAATGATAATATTATACTCTCGCTTTCCGTAAATTTCAATAGGATAGCGTGCAAAAACAAATGCGGAAACACTATGCGGAACAAAAAAGGAGGTTTTGTATCCCAATGAAACAAAATCAAACGGCATTTTTGAAACTCTGTCTTGCCAATGCGCTTATTAAACTTATGTCAAAGCAAAGTTATGACAGTATCAGCGTAAATTCAATCTGCGAGCTTGCACAGGTTGGCAGGACGACGTTCTATCGTCATCTCGACAAGAAGAACAGCAAGGAAGAACTGCTCCTGTTCAAAATCAGCTATGAGTGGAAACAGTATGCTGATTTAGAGAATGAATATGTAAAAAAGAACAAGGGCGAGTATCTCACACGATTTATCTACGAGAACAGAAAGCTGTTCTCGCTACTTTATGAAAGCGGTCTTGTGTCGGTCATTATGAAAGCAATGGAGATGACGGTGCCAGACGAGGGCGACGTGGATTTCGGCAAGGATAAAAACACGGCGTATCTGATGTCCTTTTTTATCTACGGGTATTTTGGGATCATCTATCAGTGGATCAAATACGGATTCGATGAAACCCCGGAGGAAGTGCAGAAACATATAATCGCAACAATCGCAAAAGGAATGGAACAGGGACAGTAATTTTGTTTCATAAATACGAAATAGCATGGGCTGGCGGTCTATCACTTGTTTTCGGTTACTTGCTTCTTTACCGTACATGAGCATGTTTTCCTGGATTGTTACGGTCATTTGAGTGCCTTTTCCTGCGGCGCTTTTGCACTCGATACGGCCATTCAGAAGCTCCAGAATTCTTTTTACAATGGACAGTCCCAGGCCGTTTCCGTCTTTTTTATGGGATTCTTCGCACTGGTAAAAGGCGTCAAAAATATGCGCCTGTTTTTCCTCCGGAATGCCGATGCCCTCATCCTGTACCGTTACAATTATTTTCTCTGCTTTCTGTTCTCCTGAGATATGGATCACCGAACCGGGAGAGGAATACTTCATCGCGTTATCAATAAGGTTGAGCCAGATCGATCCGCATGGAAGGAAGCTTCAAATCAAATTCATATGCACGCCCTTCCCATTTTTCGGCAAGGAGGATCACACATTTTCGTATCTGCTCATCTGCTGCCACCGGCTCATGCCTTGTGACAAGAGCCTGATTTTCCAGACGGGACCATCCGCAGCATATTTTCACATAATCTTGAAATCCTCTGTGCCTCGTTATAAATCAGAGAGAGGTATTCCTTTTGTTCCTCCGCTGACAGGCCGCCCTCCGACAGCAGTTCCGCAAACCCCCGCATGGCGGAAACCGGAGTTTTGATTTCATGGGAAACATTGCTGACAAAATCCCTGCGCATATAATCCATGCCTGCCAGTTCAGACGCCATACGGTTTACATTGGCCTCAAGCTCGTCTAACTCGTGGAGATATTCCGCATTTCTGCCATTGCGCTGCTTCCTTGAAATTCTTGCCGCAAAATCGCCTTTTGCAATTCGGTTTACCACACGGTTCATTTCCTCTATGGGTTTTACAAAAAACGCAGAACTGTAATAAAGCGCAATGCCGCCGACCAGCATGGTAAGAGAGCAGACCAACAGGCAGAGGATGATAACGACAGGCAGAGTCCATTCGCCATGAAAGAAAATGACAGCTCCCGTTACTACAAGAGCGCAGGACAAAAGGCAGGCCGAGCAGAGAATCAGGAGTGCTTCCAGCGCAAAATGCGTGCGGAGATGTATCCGGTATTTTTTTCTGTTCTTCATTCTTGCCCTCCTTTTCACGGATTCCTGAATACAGCCTTATATCCAAGCCCGCGGACAGTTACAATTTCAAAATCCGCAGTGATTTCAAGCGCTTCTTCCCCGTCAAAAGCCGGAATCGCCCGGAACTGCTCTTTCGCCAGTTTTGCGCAGATCATTTTGCTGAGGGAAGTATCATCCTCGGCAACTAAAATTGTAAACATCTTTCTTTCCTTTCCATTATGTTCCGACCATTTTTTTGCAATGGCCGATGACTTCTATAACTAAACCTTCCATATTCTAACACCAAAATGTGACCTGAATATGACGTAACCATTGCCGACGCTTCGGAATGAGAAGGCAAAGGCGTGTCATGGCCTTGCGTTTGCGGAAGTGATAAGCTATAACAAAGCCAACCTTGAACGTGTGGAGCAGAACGAGGGCAGACAGCAGGACTAAGCGGAGGGAGGAAGAAATTTAATGAAAATGTGATAGGAAAATGAGCGTGATTGTAGTATTATGGAAGTGGAACAAATTGGTGTTTTTGAGAAATGCTAAATGTCAATTAAGAATAGCAATGGAGGAAATAAAATGTTATGTCCTAAATGTGGCAAAGAAATGCAGAGCGGTGCACTTGGACCAAGTCAAAAAGGATGGGTGTATTGGGCAAGAGATGAGTTTTTTCATGGTAAAATCTTAAACTTCGTGACGAAAAGAAGCGCTGTAAAGAAGGGTGCAATTATTATACCTGTTCGTTATGGACTAATTGATCATCTCACGAAAGCATGGGCGTGTGAGGATTGTAAATATGTATTGATAGATTGTAATTGAAAGAACAGATAACCAAAAAAGTTAAGGAGATAACGGAAAACAAAGCAATTAGCACTGGAAACGGAAAAGGGAATAAGGCAGGATTCAATTATCAGCACGCAAAAATGAGAAATTATTTGCATTTAGATATGGAAAGGGGAATCTTCCCGTGCTACAATAAGTGCATACAAGAATGTAAAACAGCGTGTAGAAAGTTGGTGTTCGTTTGAATCAAAAGGAGATTGCGCAAAATGTGCTCAAAGGCAACGGCGGAATTGCTAAAACCGCCGACTTTGTTGCGGCAGGCATAAAAAAATATGATGTGGCGGCATTGTGCAGGGAAGGTTTTCTCGAACGTGTTCGGCGTGGAATGTACCAATTGCCGGGTAACGATCAAATAACAGAGGAACAGTTGCTCCGCGAGCTGCTGCCGCAGGGAATCGTTTGCGTGGAATCCGCACTGTTTCATTACGGATACAGCGATTTTGCGCCCCGTGCCTGGTCTGTTGCCGTACCGAGAACGGCATCTAGGGCAGTCAGAAATATCGGGGAATTTCCAGTCAGAGCCTATTACATTCAAAAAGAGCATCTTCCAATCGGGAAGGCCATTGAAAGCTTCAACGGTATAATGCTCCCTGTGTATGATCGGGAACGCACTATTTGCGACTGCTTCAAATATCGGACGAAGCTCGACAATGAAACCTTCAACAAGGCGTTGAATGCCTATGTCGCAGATGACCAGAAAAATCTCGCCAATTTGTCTGTGTATGCAAAAAAAATGAAGCTATACACAAAAATAATGAATGTAATGGAGGTGCTGCTGAGTGGCTGATCTTGCTGCGTCCGTGTTGGCACGCTTGAAAAACAAAGCAAAGGAAAGCGGCAGAAGCTATCATCTGTATTTGCAGCTTTTCTGCCAAGAAGAATTTTTGCGGCGTTTGGAAAAATCCAAATATACGGATAATCTTGTACTAAAAGGCGGACTATTTGGTGAAGCTATGATACGTTATTTTATATAACAGATCGGAATTTGGAGGCGGTGAAAATGTTTGAACCAGGCAATTATGAATTTGGATTAAAGACAGGAGATTTATCGGAAGAGGAAATGATTAAAATTTTCAAAAAAGCTAACAGAAAAGTCGCCAAATGGCTTCATGATTCCCGTATTCCAAGAGGATTGAATATGTTAAAGTGTACCGGCCCGTTTGGCTGCTCAACGCCGGATGCGCCGGAGCCAGAATACGATCACATCTATCGGTTTTCACACAGCTGCAGCAATCTCTTTATCGAACTATATCCCAATCAGGAGAAAAACGGGCTCGTGAAGTTTTTAGAAGAC
>CANQHZ010000190.1 GCA_947623805.1 uncultured Lachnospiraceae bacterium
CGTTATGGGATCAGTGACCCTAAAACTGTATCTTCCATCCTTGCGTTCACTTTCTCCATCGCGGAGTTTTCTTCCTTTGCTATCTTTTCTTGACGCCATGAATTTTCTCCTTTCCATGCCTCCCTTCTGCCCTCATAGCGTACAACTTATCTATAACAATCATAGCATATATAAGAGAAGACTGGAATGCTTCTTTTGATCATCCAGTAATTTTCCAGATATTGTTTCACTTTACTTGCTGTGTACTCAACCGGCCCTGACCGAACCATACAGAAAACCTGCCACCGGCAGCTTCTCTGCATACTGATGCATACAGAAAACCTGCCACCGGCAGCTTCTCTGCATACTGATGTATAAAAAAAGAGCCTCGATCACGAGGCTCTTTCCATCAACATATAGGAGTTTATGGTAGTTACAAATCAATGTTGATTAAGGCAGACCTCTTTAGGCTTTTTCAGCCATCAGTGCCTTTGCGTTTCAAGTCTTCTGCTCATTCCGCGATCGGTCCTTCAATCTGAATGCCACGGTCCTTCAGATAAGCAAGCTTTTCGTCCCAGTCAAGCGTCTTGCCAAGCATTTTTGCGATAAGCTCCATCGTATCATTCGGTGAGGGCACTTTCTCACTGACATTTATGACGACCATGGACATCAGGTCACAGGCGCACCGGTCTTCCTCTGTTGTCCCGGCCGGATCCTGCTTCTCCATTGAATATAGGGTCGCCGTATTGCACTTATTATTCGGGATATCGTCCCCGGCAACAATGAAAACAGCGTATGACTTGTGTAGATTATCAAAGTCCGTCTCAGCCGCTGTTTCTTCGAGCTGCGCGCTTAATTCCGCCGCAGCGTAATACAGCGCTCTCCTTTCGATCGGATATCCTAAGTCATCCGGGTTTTGAAGTATCAGATTGACGGAAACTATGATTCGGTCTTCTCCGTCCCCGGGAGCTTTTGCATTGACCAGGATGTCATAAGCAACGCTGTCCTCTCCATCCGGTTTATCGTTCGCCTCTGTTTCGTCAGGTTCCAGACGGCCGACCGGAACTGTTCCGATCCGAATGTCATCGTCGATGTACAGTTCCTCAATCTCTTTTAATGAAACAACCTGAAACTCCGGAATAACTTCTTTCAAGATCCGGGACAGGATCGGCCGTTCGGAAAGCATCCTGATATCATTCTTAAACTCCTGGGCTTCTGTCATCTGGTTTGTCATCTCATTATACATAACTTTCCACTCTCCTTTATGTTTTACTCTGACTCCTATATGTTTCAAATCAATTATGCTTACGGTTGTGAAATAATAAGCACGAAATTTTAGGTATACAATTTATTTTTCCTTTTTCCGGAACATGCAGCCTTCTGACATGATTCTTGAGCTTAATTTATGCCTTACGCATCGTTTTTTGCATAGATATCCGCATAATAGCTTTCCATCTGCATATCGGCGTTATAAAGCACAGTTATAATAAAGGCACGGATGTTCCTTGCCGAGGTCTTTGAGTTCTTCATACGATCCAATACGAACTTTATGTGGAACATGTTGAGGTTACGGATACGCGATCTTACTTCCTCGGTATCCCTGTCCTCACGGTTGACACGGATGGTCTTTGCTCTGGATGTCATGATCTCTGCCATCACCGAAACAATACCGTCAAGCATCTTGGCATCACAGCCGTCAAACTTAAGCGCTTCGTAGTCAATCTGGTCTTTAAGCGTTTCAACCCATGCACTCATATCCTTCATTCCCTTCACTTCGTCTCCTCCTGGATGGGATGAAATAGAATGAGAAGAAGAGATAGAATGAGAGGATGAGATATCTGTGTAGTGTTCTATGTATGTATTCTCTGTATATGTCTCACCCATTTGGGGGACACCCTCCCACTTATTTGGGTGACATATGTCACTTATTTGGGGGAGACCCTTATTATCGGATATGGTTTTATCAATGTTATCCACATGCTTATCCACATGGTTATCCACTGCCTTATCCACAAACGTTATCGGTTTTCGGGGATCTCCCCCAAATAAGTGATACCCCACATCCGCGTTTCCTGACGTGTATTGTTCCCCAAATAACGCATGATTGATCCTTAGGCCGGCAAGCGTATGCCTCTCTTTTTTTGGCATATCCGCATCCTTTTCCTGTGATTCCGTATCAGGCTCGCTCTCTTTCTTACATTTTTCCTTAAGCGCCCTTCCCTGCGTATCATTGGCGGACTGTTCTGCTTTCTCTTTTGATTTCGCGTCCTCTTTAAGATCCATTTCTTTCACTGAAGGCTTGGCCTCCGTGACAAGTTCCGGATAGGTCAGCTTATCAAGAACATCGTCGATCAGTTCAATGTATAAGACGTTCGGAACCAGTTTCCCGTTAACCGTGATCGTCCGAAACACCCGCTTGATGACGCCAAGCTTTTCAAGTGCTGTAATGGCGTTGGTCACATCCCTTTTTGTAAGCCCGAACTCATCCGCAAACTGTGCATAGTTTCTCTGTAAAAGGTCGGCTTTAAAGCGCTTCCTGTAGCCTACAAGGTTCCCGCTCCTTTCGTCCCTGACCTCGACCGGCCGGTACCAGTACAGGATATCGGCCAGAATGATAATGGCGTTAAGGTACGGCTTTCCGGTTTCTCTAAGAATCGTGTGGTACCATGCCTGTGGGATAATGTTTCCGCAGAATTTGCGTTTGCGCATACGGTCAACGGTTTTGTTTCCAGTGCTATATAATTCCATAACATAACTCCTTTGTTGAATATTTCCTCGTCTTTTGAGGGTTAGAAATACATCCGAACAGGGTATAAGAATTATGGATGGATTTGATACGGGCATAGCACGTTCTGACAAGAAAAATGGACAAAAAAGTCATGAGGAAATGGTATGGGCCGATATCTTAATGCAGGAAAGATCGTGAGCAGGTTCATGGGAAATGAGATCCATCTTGATAAGCCGGTTGCAAAGCAGCAGGAAACGTACAGGAAATTTCAGTCCCGGTTCAGCTATGAGGCCCTTAAAAAGATCCCCAATGACAACATCGTATAAAGCATGACAACAACATCAGCAGTGCAGCAGTAATCAGATATCCAAAATATAAGACCAAACGCCCGTTTCCGGCGGCTGGAATGTGTCATCAGCCGTATCGGAGACGGGCGTTTGATTTTGGTGGGCTTGTGCGGGAGCATTTGCTCCTGTAATTATACTGAAAACAGTCTGAAAGAATACTTATATATTATTATAGACCCATTCATCCTTGAAAAGGCAGCATCCAATTATCAGCACGCAAAAATCAAAAATTGTTTGCATTTAGCTATTGCAATGCCTATGTCGCAGATGACCAGAAAAATCTCGCCAATTTGTCCATGTATGAAAAAAAAATGAAGCTATACACAAAAGTAATGAACGTGATGGAGGTGCTGCTGAGTGGATGATCTTGCTGACAGCCGCGTTACCGTTGATGTCGATTTCTTGCTTAGAAAGATTCCAAACACTCCTGAACAGCTCAAAGTGGTACTGGAAGAAATCATAGCGACGAAAACGGGCAATGATTTTATTTCATTTGAAATTAAGGACGTCTCTCCAATTGCTATCGCCAAGAAGTATGCTGGGATCGGCGCGTCTATGATTGCCCTAAAAATACTAGAACATCGTTTGGGATTGACTTTGGCGTCGGCGATGTAATCGTTCCGAAACAGGAAAAACGAAAAATCCCGACGCAGCTTGCGGATTTTGACCCACCGACTATGAACACGTATTCGCTGGAAACGACTGTTGCCAAAAAGCTTGATGCAATCCTCAGTTTGATGGAGTTCTCCAGTCGGATGAAGGACTATTACGACCTTTATTATCTCGCAAATAAGTTTGATTTCGATGGTGCAACGCTGACGGAAGCTTTGAAAAAGACAATAAAGACAGCGAAGTTAGCAGTTCAAGGACAAACCATGCAATCTATCTATGGACTTCCTGGGAGATCAGCAACAACAAAGGCCGAAAACATCTTCAAATGTGTGATTTGTGCTGGGATGGAGATTACACCAGGTGATCCTCATGGATCAGGAGCAGCCCGGTGTTTTCTTCTGCAGTATCAAGCATACGCTGCGTAAAGCCGCTTTTACTGAACACTCCGAAGATAACATCATACCCGGGAAATGCCT
>CANQHZ010000191.1 GCA_947623805.1 uncultured Lachnospiraceae bacterium
TGTGAGGAGGCCGGTTTTTTCTATGATTCGGTCGGCTAGGGTGGATTTGCCGTGGTCTATGTGGGCTACTATGCAGAAGTTGCGGATGTGGGTTTGGGGTGTTTGTGACATATTGGGTATCAGTCCTTCCTGGTGTTATTATTTGTTGTTTGTGGGAAAAAGTATATCGGTCCGTCCGCCGGAGCAGGGGAATATACCCCATTCAGACCTCGCTCCCGCTATGGAAAGCGTAGCGGACACTAAGCTCAATGGCGCTGTAAAAGGAGCTACGCTTTTACAGCTTATTTCGCTAAGTGCCGACGCTTTCCAAGGGTCTTCATGGGGTATATTCCCCTGCTTCGGCTAATTTTTCTTTTCGCATGATTAATGTTTTTAGATTTCGTAATTGATGCATGGTTTGTTGTGTGCCGTTGCTTTATCTTTATAATGATCTTTAAGGGAGTATATTCTCTTGTTCTGGCTACTTTCTTTTCACGTGATTAATGTTTTAATGTTCTAGCATGTCTTCTATGAATATGCCGTAGCCTTTGGTGGCGTCTTGGACTAGGACGTGGGTGACGGCGCCTATTAGTTTGTTGTTTTGGACTATGGGGGCGCCGCTCATGCCTTGGACTATGCCGCCTGTCATTTCTAGGAGTTCGGGGTCTGTTACTCTTAGGGATATTTGTCTGTTTACGGTTTCTTCGCCTATATTCAGGTGTGTTATTTCTATGTCGTAGTAGTGCGGTATGCCGTCTATTGCGCATAGTATTTGGGCGTAGCCTGTGGTTACTTCTTGTTTTAGGGCTACGGGGAGGGCTGTGTTTTCTTCGGAGAGTTCGGAGAGTAGTTTGGCGTTGGCTACGCCGTATATGCCTTCTGCTGTGTTGTCAATGATAACGCCTGATACTTGTTCCGATTTATATTCTATAACGCCTGTCAGTTCGCCGGGCGTGCCTTTCTCGCCTCGTTTTACTGCTACTATGTCTGTATGATATAGGAGTCCGTTGCCTAATTGCAGGAGTTCGCCTGTGTCCATGTCGTTTATGCCGTGTCCTAATGCGCCGAAACGGTTTTGCGAGTCGATGTAGGTCATTGTGCCTATGCCTTGGGCGCTGTCGCGGAGCCAGGTGCCTATTTTATAGGAATTGTTTTCATCGGGCTCGGGAGTGACTTTGACTTCTATGACGGCATCGTTTCTTGATACTTGAAATATTATCTCTGCTCCGCCGCTGTCCGATACGTACTGTTGTATCTGACGCTTGTCCGTGATGGGGATGCCATCCATGGCTGTCAGGTAATCGCCTGACTGGAGTTTGTACTGCGACGGAGCGTGTTCTATGCCATCCGCGCCTATAAAGCTGCCTGTGTCTATGACGAGTACACCTTGCGTTTTCACATATATGCCGATGGGTCTGCCTACGGGTGTGAGGTATGTGTTTTCTATCACCTCTATATCTATATTTTTGAGAGGCAGCACGCCGAAAAGTTTGAGCTGCAGCTCGTATGAGCTTATATTTTCACCTGCCACTATTGTAACGGGCTGATTTAGTGAAAGCACTGTTTCCGAATCTGCACTGATTATTCCTGACGCGGGAACTCTTAGATTTATTTCCTCGCTTGTGCCTGCCTTTATCCTGATTTTTTCGGGAACGGCGTTTTGATAATGTGCATATGTCGCCCAGCAAAGCAGGCCTATGGCAAATCCCAGAAATATATATAAAAATAAAATATAACGTCTTTTATTATTCAATCCAATACCACTACCTTTGTTTGCGTGAAATGTCTTAATGCTTTATAAGCATAAATGCATGATATTTGCCGCCGCCTCAATAAAGCGACGGCAAACAAAGCTTTTTTCAGTCAATATGAGTAGTATATGGATTTTTTAGAAAATCATTATGTAAATTTTTATGTTATTTTTTATCTTTCTTGTTCTTATTTTTCTCCTTGTTTTCTTTGCTTTCCTTATTTTCTTTATTTTCTTTGTTTTCCTTATTTTTCTTTCCGCGCCTTGCCTCTCGTTTCATGCGTCTTCTCTCTTTTGCCTCGCGCCTGCCCTGTTTGCTCATGAGCAGATAAAAGCTTGGCAGCAAAAGCAAAATCAACAGCGTGGATGTGATAAGGCCGCCGATAATGATAAGCGACATTCCTTTCATCATCGCCGCGTTTTCATTTTGAGTAAATATCATCGGTATCATCGAAAGTATGGTGGTGAGCGTCGTCATAAGGATGGGGCGTAGACGAATGCTGCCGCTCTCCATAAGCGCGTCATTTAACGGCATATTTTCCTTTAGCTGGTTAGTCGTGTCTACATACAGGATACCGTTGTTTACGACTATTCCGACAAGCATCAGCACGCCCATCATTGATGTCATATTCAGCGTCGAGCCTGTGATAAACAGCAGGAAAAATGAACCGATAAGGCTGAATGGTATGCTCAGCATTACCATCAGCGAAAATCTAGGCGACTCAAACTGCATTGCCATAACAAGGAAAATCAAAAATACCGCAGTCAAAATCGCTACGCCGATAGACTGGAACTCCTCCATCATCATCTCTATCATAAGGCTTTCCGTCTGCGCTACGCCCTCCGGAAACTGCGCCGCCGCTACCGCCTCGTTGATTGCGTTCTGCGCATTGAATTTTTCAGCGTCTGTGGTGTACGCCGTGACTGCCACCTGATATTTGCCATTGCTCCTAACCAGCGTCTCGGGCACGTCAGAATAAACCGCGTCAGCCACGTCATCAACCGTAATCATGCCAAACTGCGTGCTTATGTCAAGGTTAAGCAACTGGTTCATCTCATCATAGCTGCCCTTTGGAAACTCGAGCATGACGGAGTATTCCTCTGTGCCTATGTTCATCTGCATGACTTCTATGCCACTAGCGGCATTGTACATCTGGCTTGCCACTTGGACTGCCGTAAGTCCCATATTCATGCATTTAAGCGGGTCTATCTGTATTTTGGCCTGAGACGCACCTGACGTGATGTCGCTCGACGCTTTTATTACGCCTGGCGTGGAAAGCATAATCTGCTCTACCTGCCCTGCGGCTGTCTTCAAATCGTCAAGGTTGTCGCCGCTAAGGTCTATCTCTGTTGAAGCACCTACGCTGAGCATTGACGTCATACCGCTGCCCGATGCCGCGACTATGATGCTCATATTTGTAGAGTCGCTAAGCTTTTCATTGTAAATGTCAACAAGCTCGGTCACGCTCTTGTCCGTATCCGCCGACGGATATGCCGTGATAGTCGCCGTAGAACCGCTGATGGAAACGTTGCAGCCGTCAAAGTCGGGATCGTCTATTACCATCTGCTCTATCGGCTTGATATTTTCGTCTATTACCTCAAGCCTTGTGCCGCTGCGCTGCTCAATCGTGATGCTGACGTTGTCCAAGCCTGTAGCCGACATAAGCTCCTGGTCGAGCTGTCCCGCGAGCATAAACGCTATCACAAGGAGAGCGACCGAAACAAGCATAACCGTCTTCTTTTTGAGCATAATATGCTTTAGCAGCGTCTTGTAGCCATGACCTATCTTTGCAAGCGCCTTGTTTACGATTGTGTTCTTTTTTTCTTTCGGCTTATATTTCCAGAAGAAAATCGGAATAAGCGTGAGCGCGACTATCAGCGATGAAAGCATAGCTATGATAATGGTGTAGCCAAGCTCCGAGAAAATCTGCCCCGCCAGTCCGTCCATTATCGCAAGCGGAAGATAAACTACCACCGTCGTGATGGTAGAGGCGCATACTGACTGTCCGACTACTTTCGTGCCGACAAGCGCCGCTGTCTTGAAGTCGGGTTCCTCATCTTTTATCCTGAAACAGCTCTCAAGCACGACAATTGACGAGTCAACCATCATACCTATGGCGATTACGAGCGCACCCATTGTCACTATATTAAGCGAAAAGCCTGCAAAGCTCATAAAAATCAACGTAGCCAAAAGCGAGATAGGCATAGAGCTGCCCACTATAAGGCTTGCCTTAATATCCCCAAAAAAGATAAAAAGTATGAGCATTGAAAACAGTACGCCCAATATAAGCGTCTGCCCTACGGAGCTCAAAGACGAAATAATGCTGTCTGCCGCGTCATACGCCTGCG
>CANQHZ010000192.1 GCA_947623805.1 uncultured Lachnospiraceae bacterium
ATCGATATCAACTATATCTCCGGCTGGATAAAGGATCATCGTGTTGAAGCGGAAGAGATTTGTTCATCAACATTTCTGGATGCGTTGGCCAGTATGGATCTTCATATCAGTGAAAGCTCTGGACAACCGTCTCAGCAGTTGGTTACTCAACTATTTGAACCAACAGAGAAAACTGAACTAATCGGCCAATCTAGGAAAAAACTTTTGCGTGCATTGACCGAAACCTTATCCCACAATAACGGCGTGCTGGGTATCACGGCGATTCCTGGTGCGGGAAAAACGGTGTTTACAGAGAAGTTGGTATGGGAGTTACAACCAAACTATAAAAAAGTAGCTTGGATCGATTTGAGCTGTTTCTCCGGTATTCGTGAAGTGTTTCTTCATATGCTTTCAATTGCTTGGGGTGTCGAACCAAGCGAAATATATGGAATGAACGACGAGGATCTTCGGGAAGTCACTGAGTATCTAGGCGACCATCAATTTCCTTCAAAATCCAGAAAGACCCTCATTCATATGATCCATCAATCCAGCGAGCAATTTGATCAAAACCAAACAATCCATACGGAGTTGTTGCTTGATTATTTGCGGACAATTATTCCACCGACGCTTCGCCGCGTACGATGCCTAGTAGTGATTTCAAATCTTGATCGTGCGACAGGCAAAGCATTGGATTTCCTTTGCTGTGTAATTCGCATACTCTCTGGCAGTCCAATCAGTTTTCTGCTTAAAGTAGATGACAGAGTGGACTCCACAAGACAAGCCAAGGTAACTCGCTTTCTTTCTGACATCAAGCGAGAACGCTCATATTTGGACACGGTGTTGTTGCCGGAGTGGGGCGTGACAGAGGCACGTCAATTTCTAGATATCAACGCCCGGTGGCTGACAAGCGAAGATAAAGCCAAGTTGATCAGCTATTTCGGCGCACATCCCCTCGCCCTGTCGGCGGGCTCCGAAGCGATCCGGAATTCAGAGTTAGGGCGCGTGATAGAGCATAGCAGCATTGGGCTGCCAAGTCTTTCAGCGCGGTTTAAGTTATCGCTTGGATGTGTTGATCATATCGTTACAGAGTTTGCTGCAATCGGTGGGACCTCCATTCACTGCGGCCTGGTTGTCCTCGGATTGTTTGACGGGCACGCCACCACCTCCTTGATAGATGAGGTTGCTGTTGCTTTTTGCCAGCCGTCGCCTGTACCCGTGCTAAGTGTTTGCCCATTCTTGCGCAAAGACGGCGGACAGTTCCATGTTCGGCACGATGTATATCTCAATAGCATCCAAAAGTATGAGTTTGTTACCCGTTCTTTTTTCAATCAGATCCTCTTGGAGATCGAGCCTATTCTGGAAAAGCATTTCTCTGATCCAGAGCACATTATGCGCAAACGATTTTTCATTCTGCACAAGACAAAGAATTACGAGAAGCTCCATAGAATATGGATTCCACTAGCAATCAGTCATCTATCTCATGGTGAATATGACCGGGTATATGATGTTCTTAAGGCTATCTACGAGTTATGGATGGAAAACATCGACATATATCATCTCAGCCTGTACGAGCAGCATTGGCTTTTGTATCATCTGATCGAGGCCATTCTGAAGCTTGAAGGCTCCGAAGCTCCAGAGCTTCAATACTACATAGAGCAGTTGGATGCAACGATGCAACTCGCATCTGCCAGTGAGTGGCCGACAGACGGTCTTTCGTTTAAACATGCCATGGCGAAAGCTGCAAGCATAAAATGCCAAGTTGCACTTGGGCAAGCGGATTACCGAAACATGCTGGTGTATGCCGACCGTGGGATCGCCCAGATGGGAGGGACATTAGACTCCCAAGAACTTGAATGTCTGGCAGAATTGTGGAACAACAAATCTCTTGCGATAAAACACCTTGAAAATCTACAGGCAAGTGTCGCTTTTTTGGAAACAGGAAAGGATCACTTGGGAAACGCGCGGCATTTCAAACATGCTTTATATTCTAATACTGCCAGTCTCTATACTATGAGCGATCCTGAGACCGCGCTTGACTATTTCAAAAAAGCCAAGGAAGAGTGCGGCGATTCCTTGTCCGACACATTGCATGTGGATCACAATATAGCGACGATGTACTTTTTGCTTGGACAGTATGATAAAGCTGAGGAACTGTGCGGCCGGGTTTGGACAATCTCGTATGAAAATAATATTGCTATCGAAGAAGGGCGATCCGACCATCTGCTCGGCAGCATTGCATGGGTTCGCGGAAATTTAGAAGTGGCCAGCAAACACTTTTTGGCAGCCTATAAACTATTCCAAATACATGTTCACCGTACGCATATTTGGCCCCCGCTCATCAATCTTTCTTCATTATGTATGGAGATGGGACACGAGCCAGATGCTCTTGTATATACGAAAGAGGCAGTAGATTTCCTCTTGCGGTACCATCTTGATAACATTAACAACATTGATATGTCGTCAGATTCTCTGCCTAAAATCTATGTCGGTGTGTTGATTATACTGGATCATTGTGAGCGGTTAGGTGTTGATAAATCTCTAAAGGATCGTCTTCTGGAGGAAATAACCCTTCCTGAGCTGCAGCTAGCGTACTCTGCATACATTATTCCTGATCGTCTTGATGAACTATTAAAGGGAACTAAATATCTATGCGAGGGGAAAAGGATTCTTAAGATATAGCGATTTTGTTGCGTATGCCAAGTTCGGATAGTGCATGGGAGAGTAGCTTTTTCCAACAGGACTCCGCCGCTGCGCCATTCCACTCTGCTCGGAGTATATTTTTCCAAGCCATACCCGCGAGCCATAGTAACTGTCTGGTGTCACTCCCCTGATCCAGAATACCGCCGATCCTCTTGCCGCTCCAAATTGCAGCGCTTATAAAGTCAGGACCTAATTCACCCCAGTACCAGTTTGCAGTGGGCAGCAATGATAAATGTGTATCATGCAAAAATACATGATGCTCAAGTGTCTTTCCATAGTTCAAGCCGTAGCGTGCACTTGATCCAGATGCGCGAATCAAGTCCTCCATGTCGGGAACATAGCGCAGCATTTGCTGACTGATGCCTTCTCCCAATTCTTCTGAAGAACGTGTAAGCGAGTCGAATACGGATTCCAGTGTCTCTGCATGAGAGCAATTCCCCCGGCAGCTCTTTGCAATGGATCGCAGCTTCTCAGAGCCTTCACTCAAGCTAAAATCTTTTAATAGCGCATAGAGAGAACTGTAATCTGGATTTGCCGGGAACAATTCAGGAAGAACATAGTAGTTTCCGTGACCTGATATGGCAGTTATCGGGACAATGCCCACAAAATACTGTGATAACGCAGAAATCTGGAGTTGATCTGCGCCAATAATGATGTTTTTTGTCTCTCTTGGATCCCATATCACATCTTTATTCAGACGATTATAAAACTGCTTGACCCTATACTGCTCTTTTTTGCAATAGAATTCGAAATGACGTGCATGAGGTTTTGACGGTATGACGGAATGGAACACCTCAATTTGAGAAGAGAAGACAGCCGACAACTCCTTCATCCACTCCTCTTTGCTGAAACATATATCACAATAGGGAAAACAGTCCACCTTTTCCAGTGACTCGGTGGCTATTTGGGGGCGGAAGATTTTCTGATTGCTAACCGGTTTTTTACTCCCCGTCAAATAGCTTTGATATATCTCACGATGTATGCCGGTATAATTCCATCTGCATTCGATCTGTTCAAATGTCTGTTTAGCGGCATTTCCCATGGTATAAGTCAGATAAGGCTGGCGAATGAAGTATTCCATGCATCGAGATAATCGCTTTGTGTCCCCATATTCGACTATGAACCCATTGACGTGATTCTGAATATAGTCAGCAGCAAAACCGTTCGGCGTTGCAATCACAGGTTTTCCCTGGCACATTGCTTCTAGAACGACTCGTCCTCCTGCCTCAAATTGAGAATGTGTGACCAATACAAGTGTTTTCAAAAAGAGGGCACTTATAGA
>CANQHZ010000193.1 GCA_947623805.1 uncultured Lachnospiraceae bacterium
TCGGGGTGACAGGATTCGAACCTGCGACCTCCTGGTCCCAAACCAGGCGCTCTAGCCAAGCTGAGCCACACCCCGATATCCATAAAACAGTGCTCTGCATATGTGCCGAGCATATTCTCACAGCGACGAATATTATTATACATAATTAAATTATGTATGTCAACACATTTTTTACCAATTCCAAATATTTTTTCTGACTAATTTTTCTATTGCTAACGTCATTCCATAAAATTAAGTGCGAAATGAGCTTCTCCGTTTTTGTCAAGCTCCATGATTATGTACGAGGGCTTTTTATTTTCCTGCCTTGGATATGACAGACTGCCAGGATTTATGGCTATGACATTTTTTGAAATATCTATGACAGGTCTGTGAGTATGTCCGTACATCACTATATCCATCCCCTGCGCCACAGCCTCCTGCTTTATCATCTCATTGCCCATTCCTATATAATAACGATGCCCATGAGTAATCCAGACACGATATTTACCGATATAGAATGTTTTCTCAGTGGGCAGGTCGCTAAAAAAATCATTGTTGCCTGCCACCATTTCCACACGGCAGCCCGACGCCTCGCTTATGATTTCCTCGCTGCCCTCCACATCCCCAAGATGTATCACCATATCCAGCTTGCCAAGTTTTTTTACAAGCTTTAAAAAATTTTCATCTTTTCTATGCGTATCGCTTACAACCAGTATTCTCATATCCGCTGCACTTTCCTTATTTATCTGTAAAGGTCTTATTATTTTTCAGGTATTCCTTCATTTTTTCAAGTGCTTTTCCTCTGTGGCTTATACGATTTTTTTCATCAGGCGAAAGCTCCGCCGAGTATTTGCCGTACTCAGGCAGATAAAAAATCGGGTCATACCCAAAGCCGTTTGTACCTCTTTCCTCATAGCCTATTATTCCTTCTATGGTAGCTCTTGTCTGATATGATGTTCCATCGGGCATTGCCGCCGCAATAACACACACAAAACGCGCCGTGCGCTCTTTGTCCGGCACACCCTCAAGCCGTTTGATAATATTTGCGTTCTTTATGGAATACGGTGTGTCCTCTCCCATATAGCGCGCCGAATATACGCCCGGTTCTTTGCCTAAATAATCCACTTCCAGCCCCGAGTCATCAGCCAACACTATTGCCTCCTCGCCCCGCCTTGCAAGCTCGTCAGCGATTGCGCTCGCTTTGATTTTGGCATTTTCCTCAAAAGTCAAACCGTCTTCGTTTATAGGAATATCTATGCCCGCCTCTTTCATTGATTTAATCTCTATATTCAGGTCCGACATTATCATCCGTATCTCTTTCATTTTGCCTTCATTGCCCGTGGCAAATACTATTTTCATTGCTGTAATCCTCCGATTTGCTCAAGTGAGGCTGTAAGAGTGCCTTTTATAGCTTCTATTATGCTTTCGTTAAGCTTATATGATGCCTCGATATTGGCCGCGTCGCTGACCGGCTGCGATATTTCGACGACTGCGGCAGGGATTTTGGCTACCTTAACCAATATATCATCATCACCACATTCGCGAAATCCCTTCACTGTAATCTTGGTTTCCTCAAGGATTGCCTCTGCTGCACCTGCCGCAAGCTGCACGCTGCCAAAACCAGGTATAAAATATTCGCTGTTGCATACTATCTGTACACTGTCATCCGTGATAACGCTGTCTGCATTGACGCTGACGCCAAGCAGCATATCGGCATCTATATAGTTTGCAAAGTCCACAATGTCCTGCTCCGTGTAGCTTTCCTGCATATTGTAGGCAAGGAAAAGCTTTAGGTTATTGTCCGCCGCAAAACGCGACAGCGCCTGCTGCCACTCGGACATTACCAGACGATTTTTGTCCTCATAAGGCACATATACCACTGCTATATTGTCATACATTTTTTTGATATCGACAAGCGAAAATGAGAGCATATTGGACGTATTGTCCATTGTCCAGCCATAATTGCCGTTGCAATATACCTCAACCACTACATCTGCACCCTGACGATATACTCCTACTGCATCCATTATAGTAGAGTCGCTGACAATGTTGAGACCGTCATTGATATCCGCTGACGCGTTTGAAAGTGTAATGACAAGCTTATTGCGTATAAATTCCTCTCTGACGCTTATATTCTGCGTGGCAATCGGCTTGGATAGCTGTATCGCAAGCCTTGACTGAGGTTCGTCCACAAAATTTGCCTTTACATTGAGTTTGGGCAGCAAAAGCTTCTGCTGCTCCTCGTTTAGACGTTCTACAAGAAGACTTATGCGGCTGTTTGCGTCAAAAAAGTCCTCATTGAGTTTAAAGCCCGTCATTAAAAGCACTGACACCACGCTAAACACTATAGCCGCGCGCAGGGCTTTATCATAAAAAATGTTTCTTTTTTCCCTCACAAGGCTTACTATTTCCGCCTCAGTGAGTACGGGTGGTTCTTCTATAATATTGTCCTCTGGATTTTTTTCCTCAAGAGTGTTTATGCTTTCTTCAACCTCAACTATCTCCATAACTGCGTCCTTTCGGCTTTGGCCCCATGAACTGATAGTAGTAAGTCTTTATCATTCCATTGTAAATTTTGCGGTTTTTATCCGCGCGGCGCCCTATGTCATTTTCCGCACCCTCGTATGAAGTTATAATGTACATCGACCATGTGTCGAGTGTTTTAAAGCGCTCGCCTATTTTTTGGTACAGTAGGGGCATATTTTTCTTTTCGTCAAGGCGCTCGCCATAGGGAGGATTTGTAATGATGAACCCATATTCCCCATTATGTGAAAGCTTTGAAATGTCCCTTTGCTCAAATTTAATCATATCCGCCACACCTGCAAGACGCGCGTTCTGTCGGGAAATATTTATTAAATCGCTATCGATGTCAAAGCCTTCTATGCTCACCTTGACCGACATATCAACCATATCGCGCGCTTCCTCATAACAGTCGTCCCAGACTTTTTTTGATATGAGGTTTTTCCAAGTCTGCGCCGTATAGCCGCGTTTCATGCCGGGAGCGATATTCGCCGCCATCAGCGCCGCCTCTATCGGTATCGTGCCGCTGCCGCAAAACGGGTCTACGAGTATTCTGTCAGCTTTCCATGGAGTAAGCATTATAAGCGCCGCCGCAAGGTTTTCGGCTATGGGTGCCTTGGCCGTGAGCTTCCTATAGCCGCGCTTATGGAGTGACTCGCCCGTGGTGTCAAGTCCTACCATGACTATATCTTTCATTATCGTCACTCTGATAGGGTACGCAGCGCCCCCCTCGTCAAACCAGCTCACATCATATACCTGCTTTAGCCGCTCGACTATCGCCTTTTTCATGATGGACTGGATATCTGAGGGGGAGAAAAGCTTGCTTTTTATGCTTGCCGCCTTTGCTACCCAAAATTTGGCATCAGCCGGAATATAATCCTCCCACGCAAGCGCTTTTGTCCCTTCAAAAAGCTCGTCAAAGGTTTCAGCCTTGAAACTGCCAACCTTGATAAGTATACGCTCCGCCGTCCTAAGCCCTATATTAGCACGGCATACTGCCTCGTCGTCGCCTATGAAAGTCACTCTGCCGTCCTCGACCTGCGATATGTCATAGCCTAAGTCTATTATTTCTTTTTTTAATACTGCCTCAAGCCCGAAATGGCATGGGGCTATCAATTCATATTTTCTCATAGGTATATATTAATTTACCTTCAAATAACTGTCAATTACTTTTTGAAATTATATGTAAAAGGCGGCCTGTTCGTTAGCCGCCTTTTAGGGAGAATTCAACTACTTGCTGCAGTTCTGGCTGTTTGAGTTCTGGTTGTTTGAATTCTGCTGAGAGTTCTTGGAATTCTGTGAATTCTGAGAATTCTGCGTGCTGTTGTCATAGCTGTTTTTGCTGTTTGACTTGTTCTGATTTTGTTCGTAATTGTTGTTTGTTCCAGACATCTTAAATACCTCCGATAATACTGGGATAATTCTCCCTGTTTTCTTTTC
>CANQHZ010000194.1 GCA_947623805.1 uncultured Lachnospiraceae bacterium
ACAGAAAGGGTGCGGTTTATGAAAAAATCAAAAGCGGTGAGATATAACAAATGGGGTTATATATTCTTATTGCCATTTATAATTGTCTATGTGGTATTCCAGTTTATTCCAATGGTTACTACTATATACAACAGTTTCTTTGAAAACTATATGTCAGGCCTTACGCAGATAGGACCAAAATTTGTAGGCTTGGGAAATTATCAAAGGCTCTTTTCGGAAGGAGATATTTGGATATACGCCAAAAATACAATGGTATTGTGGATTATGTGTTTTGTTCCACAGATAATTCTTTCACTTTTGCTTGGTGCGTGGTTTTCTGACACTCTTTTAAGGCTCAAAGGTCAGAGATTTTTTAAGACTGTAATATATATGCCAAACCTGATAATGGCATCGGCATTTTCAATGTTGTTCTTTACGTTGTTTTCGGACGGCGGACCTATAAACTCGATGCTGATGCAGATAGGCTTTATCTCAGAACCGTATAAATTCCTGTCAAATACAGGAAGTGCGCGAGGACTTATCGCATTTATGAACTGCCTTATGTGGTTTGGAAACACTACAATTCTTTTGATGGCGGGCATGATGGGCATTGATACTTCGCTCTTTGAAGCGGCAGAAGTTGACGGAGCTACATCTACGCAGGTATTCTTCAAGATTACGCTGCCATTACTTCGCCCGATTTTGGTATACGTAATGATTACTTCATTAATCGGCGGCCTGCAGCTCTTTGATGTACCTCAGATTTTGACAAACGGTACAGGCGACCCGATGCGTTCTACAATGACGCTGATTATGTTTTTAAATAAGCATCTGTTCAGCAAGAACTACGGTATGGCAGGTGCGGTATCAGTTCTGCTGTTTATTATAACTGCAATCCTTAGCCTTATAGTATTTAAGGTTACAGGCAACGACAAGAGAAAGGGGTGAGCGGCATGGCAAAAAATAATGAATTAAGCAAGGGACTTGGCATAAAGACAAGGCGCGTGATAGCGTATGTCGTGCTTTGTATAATCACATTTTTCTGCCTGTTTTGGTTTTACGTATTGTTTATAAACGCGACACGTTCAAACGGCGAGCTCCAGTCGGGATTTACACTTGTTCCGAGCAAGAATTTATGGACTAACTGGCTGAACCTGTATCACGGTACACTTCCTATATTAAATGGACTTTGCAACAGCTTTATCATATCTGCATTGAGCGCAGTGTTGTGCGTTTACTTTTCAACGATGACGGCGTATGCCATCCATGCTTATGATTTCAAGCTGAAAAGATTTATCTATCCGTTTATCCTTATGATAATGATGATACCTACACAGGTTACGGCGCTTGGTTTTGTGCGTCTAGTATCAAATATGAAGCTGGAGGACTCGTTTATACCGCTTATAGTGCCTTCAGTGGCTGCACCCGTTACATTCTTTTATATGAAACAATATATGGAAAGCTCACTCCCTCTGTCACTGATAGAGGCGGCGCGTATCGATGGCTCAGGCGAATTTCACACTTTCAATATGATAGTACTTCCGCTTATGCGTCCCGCTATTGCAGTACAGGCGATATTTACATTTGTAAGCAGCTGGAACAATTACTTCACTCCCGCGCTTATTCTGCATGATGACAAGAAGAAGACACTTCCTATACTTATAGCGCAGCTACGTTCAGCGGACTGGCTGAAGTTTGATATGGGTCAGGTGTACGTTATGATAGCGTTCTCGATTTTCCCTGTAATACTCGTTTACCTGATTTTGTCAAAGCACATAGTTCAGGGCGTGGCACTCGGTAGCGTTAAGGGATAATGCACTTGTAAGGTACTAATGTCTATAGGCAAAAGCCGTCACTATTAGCGGTAGTGGCGGCTTATTTCTTTCTGAAAATATAAGGCACATAAAGTATTGACATAGTGGATATAATGGGCATATAATAAATCAAAAGGAGGTGCTATTTATGGCAACCGTAAGTACAAATATCAAAATTGACCCAGTGCTAAAACAGCAGTCGCAGGAGCTTTTTGAGAGTTTCGGTCTAAGCCTGAGTTCCGCAATCAATATGTTCCTGCGGCAATCCGTTCGTGAGCAGGCAATTCCTTTTCGTATAGGGAAACCTATCCCGAATTCAGAAACAATCCAGGCAATCGAAAATGCGAGGAATGGTATCGGTCTAAGCCGGGGTTTTACTTCGGTTTCCGAGCTGATGGAGGATTTGGATGCTGACGATTAAATACCAAACCGCCTTCAAGAAAGACTACAAACGGATTAAAAAACGCGGTTATGATATCAGAAAGCTGGAAAAAGTTATCGAGCTGCTTGCGGCAGGTCAGAAACTTACGGCTGAGTACAAGGACCACGGTTTGGCAGGCGATTACGAGGGATGCCGCGAGTGCCACATCACCCCCGACTGGCTGCTTGTGTACGAAATTAAAGAGACAGAACTTCTTTCCCCAATTTTTAATCCTTTATTTCCGCAAATTTTATATTTGATTAATTTACGTCCTAAGTATAGTGTGATACTATAATCTAGAAAGATATTATCTTTTAATCATATTTATTATATCCAAAAAGAAGGCGAAAAAATTGGCAGGCATATTATATGACGCCAGACTTGTCAAGGCGTTTGAGGGGCTAAAGGCGCTTGGCAAATCCGCGGGTGAGACAGATGAGTGGTGCGAAAAGCTCTGGGAGGAAATAGTATTTTCACAGGATTTGCTCGAGGAGCTCATATTCTATCTCGACCACCATTACCTGACAGATAAGGTTAAATGCGAAGGCTACAGCCTTACAGACCTGTATGTGTGGCAGATGGACCGCTACAATCTCATCGGTGACTGGGGCAAAAACACGTCAGCCTGCAATAAAGACAGAATGGTTTTGGGTGCATTTATGGATATGGTGCAGATGAGGAAAAATCCTGACGAGTACATAAAACGACTTACTTCGGGCAGAGGCATGGACAGATAAGATTTTGTATAATTAATGGAATAGTTGGAGGAAGATATGAGTCGCGATGAATTTATAAGCGGACTGCAGGAGGCGCTTGCGGACAGAGTACCGGAGGCGGTAATCAGTGAAAATGTGAACTATTACAGGAGATATATCGACGAGCAGGTAAAGGCGGGAAAGAGCGAAGCTGACGTGCTCGATATGCTCGGCGACCCAAGGCTCCTCGCCAAAACAATCGAAGGCAGCAGTCAGTTTTCGGGCGGACAAAGACAAAGCGCATTTTCAAATATGGGCGGCTCAGGCACATATTCCACAGGAGGCTATTCATCAGGCAGTTATTCATCTGGAGGTTATTCGTCAGGAGGCTACTCCGATGGCACGTATTCCAATGACGATTTCGAGGAAAAACGTTTCAAAATCCCAGGCTGGCTCATAGCCTGCATAGTCATACTGGTGATAATGTTCGTAGTGACGATAGCATTAAAGGTATTCTGGGTATTCGTCAGATTATTCTTGCCTGTTATAATCGCGGTAGCCCTTATAAGTGCCATAATCAGGCTTTTGCAGAAATGGCTTAGGTTTTAAATAGAAAAGCAGCCGTCAATCGGCTGCTTTTCATTAAGGGGAGTATAAATAATTAATATATAAGGGTTGTAAAGAGGATTGAAAGAGTATCTCTTTACCATTTATAGTATATCAATTCTGTCCTAAAAGGTCAATACTTTTTCAGGTATAAAAATTAACAAAGTAAAAACGCAGGAATTGGGCATAGTTTCCAATTCATTTATTTTTATGTAAATTAAATTTTAAGTATAAAAATGCGTAATTGTGCAAATCCTATTTTCGTAACATAAATAAACGTGTTACAGGAAAAGAAAACAGGGAGAATTATCCCAGTATTATCGGAGGTATTTAAGATGTCTGGAACAAACAACAATTACGAACA
>CANQHZ010000195.1 GCA_947623805.1 uncultured Lachnospiraceae bacterium
CCCTTTAATTTTCTTTTCCTCATTGGTGATCACCGCTCCGTTATTCATCTCCGCGCCGGTGCCGAACGCCGTCACCACAGCCCCCATCGGAATAAACTCTTTCGGCTGTCCGTGCTTTTCGCACTCAAGCTCCCAGATATCAGCGTCCAGCTTTGCCTGCGCCGATATGATCTTACAGCAGTCAATGACGCTGCCTCCGCCGACTGCCAGAATAAAATCAATGTGCTGCTCGATTGCAAGCGCCGCGCCCTCCTGTACCTTTGCGTATGTGGGGTTTGACATGATGCCGCTGAACTCTGTGACATTTTTTCCTGCCGCTTTCAGTATTCCCATCAGCTCATCATAAATCCCGTTTTTTCTGATAGAGCCGCCTCCGTATGCAAAAAGCACGTTTTTCCCCACTTTGGCAAGCTCCACGGAAAGGTTGTTTTCCGCGGCTTTCTCGCCAAAATAGACAGTTACGAGGTATTTATATGTAAAAGCGTTCATAACAAAATCCTCCCAAATAAAATATGTCTATTTACCTGTTCTTTTCAGCCTGTCAGCCCAGCCCCCTGCTTACAAGCCATGAATATACATGATCGGCTATAGACTGGTTGTTAAGCTCTTGGAACATAAAGTGCGAATTGCCGTACACTCCCATATCAGGCAGATATACCACTGTGCAGTCGCCTCCCATGTCGTTCACCACCTGTGCGAAGGTTCTGGCTGTGTTAAGCCCGTATGCCCAGAAATTTTCCGCGCCTAAATCGGAGGTCTCGCCCTCCTGCGGAATGTAATCGCCGTAATAAACGATAATCGGCTTTTTAATCATTTGAGCAAAGTCCTCGTCCGACATAGTGCCGCCCATAACATTGCCATACTTCTCGCGGTCAAGGCTCTCAGGGAACACAAATCCGCCCGGCTCTATCGCGATATGCGCTTCGGCATTGTTGCTCTGTGCCATTATATCCCATGCGGGCAGACCGCCCTGTGAATGTGACACCAGTATGCCGGGACCTGATTTTTCAAACGTCGCCACCAGCGCCGAGGTTATCACGTCCGAGTCAAAGTCGCCCGTGTCAGGCGTCATCTGGCGGAAAAACTGCTCTATAGAAGCCTCGTCCTGCGGAAACTGTGAGTTTTCGTTGAAATTAGGCCAGCGCCCCAAGCGGAACTGCGTAAACCATGCCTGATTCTGCGTGGTCGTGTCTATTGTAGCGCCAACTGTCGTCTGTCCCGCTTCTCCGCGTCTTGGCTGATCGACAAGATACACGCCATAGCCGTCGCGCAGGAACATGTCAGACCAGCCGTCGCGCCCGTCAGGAGTAGTCATCCAGCCCATTCTTGACTGCCCGTACCCGTGAAGGAATACCATCGAATGTCCGTTGAAATTGGCGGGTATCTGATACATGACATTCGCGTGGTCAGCATAGTTTGTCTGTCCTGTGGGATCATACTGACCGTTTACGGGATCGAATGTCCCGTCCGTGGAAACGACAGTGCCTCCCGCCGAGAAAATCCCCTGATCCGCAATCATCAGGATATCGGAAGTGTTTTCCGTCTGCGCTGCCGTTTCAGCCGCTGGCGTATCTTCGCTTGCATTAGCCGTAGTCCCAAGAGCTGCAACAAGCCCTAACAGTAACAGTAATTTTTTTCTTTTCATTGTTGATTCTCCTTTTCTCATTAAGATTTATTTTAAATATTCCACAAAGCCCGCTTTTATAAAGCATCTCTGAAGGACCTTATCGTACAGACAATTTATGCGATATCAGAAATCTATCATCCTGCAGTTCTTCCACCTGCAGCTCCAGCTCACATGAGTAAGCCCCTATTTCCCTCATAGCATCTTCCATATAAGCCTGCCTATATGTATCGTTGTCGTAATTCCTGTACCATTCCTCCAGCATTTCCGTGCCTTCTATTACATTGTAAAATGTGTAATCGCCTATCTGATTCTGTAAAATCTGGCTGTAGCAGTCATCATAATAGTCCTGCATATCCGTGATGACCTGCTCCTGCGTAAAGCCGACATCTTCAAGGCTTCTAAGCTGCGGAGCGTCTTCTGTGGTTTCTCTGCTTTCTGCTGTTTCTTCGTTTTCCTGCGTTGCTCTGCTTTCCGCTGTTTCTTCGTTTTTTTGCGTTTCTCTATTTTCCTGTGTTTCTACACTTTCCTGTGCTTCTCTATCCTCCGGTGCTTCCGTGCCTTCTTCTGTGTCCTTTGGCTCCAGATTGCGGTATGCCTGTCCGTCACAGGGCGGAAGATATACGGAAAGCTCCTGTCTTATATGGCTGTCTGCATAATCAGCATCCGTCTTGTTAAAATAATCATAAGTCCCGCTGCCCGTATCGTCCCATGTAGTATCGACATTATAGAACTCATCATCCAGCATTATTATGTTCCATGCATGGCTCTCTCCCGCAAAGCCTGTGCAGTAATAGCATGGCACACCAAGCTGCTGCATCAGGTACTGGAAAGCCCTTGCATATCCCGCGCAGACTGTGCTGCCGTTCACCAGCGCGCTGTATGCGCTCTGGTTCATTTCAGCCCCAAGATTGTAGGAGATTCTGTCTATAAGCTCATCATGGACAAGCTTTTCCTTCCCGTAATCATCCGTCAGATTCTGCGCTGCTGAAAGTATCTCGTCTGCACTGCCGTCAAACGCTGCTTTCGCATTGTCAAGGTTCTGCGCGGTACGGTTAAACCGCAAATCTATTTCCACGCATCTGCCGTCTGCCGCTGCCTTGCATGAGTACGCTGTCTCCATCCAGAAAAGTTCAGGGTGGTCATTGTATACCGCCATAAATATATTTCTCAGTTCCCCCGGAGAAGCTTCCTCTATAGGCGCAAACGTTGGGTACAGCTCATTTGCGTTAGCGTAAATCTGACGGTAAATGTTCTGTCCCTTTTCATTAAGCATTTCATAGTAGGGATAATACAGCGGATCAAATTCCAGCCCGTCGCCTGTGTAGCCCGTGTCAAGCTCGCGCTCAAGCTCCCTTGCAGTGTCATCGTCAACCTGTTCCTGCTCGTCCTGTATCTGCAGATAACCGTTCCTGCCTGCCACATCGTCAGGTATCACAAGCTCTGACGGCTCGGGAGGAATATAATCGGAAACTGTTTCAATCGCTATTGCCATTCCTCCGTAGCCGCCGCCAATACCGTCAGACGAAACCTCCTCTGCCATATCCGCTGCCGCGCCGCGCTCCTGTTCGGGGTACAAAAATCCTGCAACCGCGTCTGTTATGTCAGGGTTATACGCGCATACAATAACAAAAATGCCTAAAATTCCAAACAGTCCAAGTAAAGCATATATTATTTTTTTGATTATGTGCATTGATTTCTCCCTGCCGAAAGGCGCTCACACCAGCGGCAGCGCTATTTCGCAAATCTGCCGTGGAGCGCCTTTACAAAATTCGGATCAAAGTGGTTTACTATCTCGCTGTGTCCGATGTCCAGCGGCGTGATTGACGCCATTTCCTCATCAGTCAGTGCAAAATCCCATATATTGAAGTTCTGTTCCATACGTTCTTTATGAACAGATTTTGGTATCACCACTACGCCGCGCTGCACATTCCAGCGCAGAACCACCTGCGCGGCGCTCTTGCCATACTTTTGACCTATCTGCGTCAAAACAGGATTGGTGAATATGCCATGCTTTCCTTCCGCAAACGGTCCCCAAGCCTGCGGCTGCACTTCATATTCTTTCATCAGCGACAGCGCGTCAGGCTGCTGGAAAAACGGGTGCAGCTCCACCTGGTTTACCATCGGCATGACATCCACCGTCTCACAAAAGTCCGCAAGCACATGTGGATAAAAGTTGCAGACGCCGATGGCGCGAATACGCCCCTCTTTG
>CANQHZ010000196.1 GCA_947623805.1 uncultured Lachnospiraceae bacterium
ACTTTTTCGAGGTCTGGCAGTTAGTTTTTTTACAAAAATGAGGCTGCGCACTAATTACTTAGTGCGACAGCCCCTTTCTTAATGTTTTAAGCTCTGTTTCGGATCAAACTTTTCTGAATCCATATAACTGTAAATAGCCGAAAGCAGCGCCCGCGCCTCGGGGTACTGCTGCAGGTTCTGCAGCCCCATTGAGGAAAACAGCAACCTGCCGTTTCCGCATTTACATTCAAGGAGCTGCGCCATTGGTCTTAGGAAAGCATAGCTGTCCATTTCCGTGATTATTGCGTCACACTGTTTTGGCAGAATAACGGCTCTCTGTGATGCCATAATCCACCACTGCCAGTTTGTGTGAAACTCCGTCGGAAAATTTTCAAAAAGAGGGTGAGAGTCGTCAATAAGCTGTCCCATGCCGCCCTCCTGCCCTGCAAATGTTCCCACTGACCAGAAATCCGTGGTAAACTGCGCCTGTATTGAATTGGGAAGCGCCTCCTTTGTCGAAGGCGGCGACAGATATACCTTGCCCCCAGCGTCCAGCACCGCCTGCGCTTTTTCATCAAGATATTCCGTCTCATAAATCCCCTGCGGGCAGACGGGCGCTGTATACGGATATACCCATATGGGGTACAGGTTTGATATGCCATCTATGCTCACTATCAGATTAAATCTTGTGGGGTTTTTGATTCCAAGCTTTGAAAAGTCAATCACGATATCGCCCGCAGATGTGAGAGATGCCGTGCGGCAAGTTACTTGGGCGAGCTTGCCTTCGACTGCCACACACGCATTATCCCCACAGCCGCCAAAATCCTCACTGTCCGCAGACGAATATCCTCTGCCCGTGCGCGGCTGCTGCACCAGCTTATATTCCAGTCTTCCGCAAAGCTCCTTTTTCCCGTAGTTAGCCACCTGCACACTCGCCTGCAGCGTTTCCGTATTTTCCCAAGTATATTTCGGCAGCAGCACAAGCGGAAGCTCGTCCCTGAAAAAGCTACGAAAATGCTTTGGAGCGGCAAACTCATAAGGCTTTGGCTGCAAATGGGAGTTGAGCATTCCTACAAGCGCTGTCCCCTGCCCTGGAAAATCCTGCAAGCCTAAAAGGGAAATGCCAGACATTTCGGGAGTGCGCATTGCCGCCTCCACTTCCTCACGGTATGCGATTCTTGAAAGCTCGCCAGTCGCCTCCACATATCTTTTCCATACTTTTTCAAGTCCGCGCTCTCTTACGCGCTCCTGTATAATGCGCAGATTTGCAGGATCTGAAACGCCTTTAAAAGCCTCCAGCTCGCCAAAATCAGGCAATACCTCAAACTGCCCCACTTCAAAGCTAAATACTGGTTTTCGGTACTCTTTTCTCAGTTCACAAAAGGCAGCGCTGTAATTGCCCTGCGCGCTGGGGTAGCGACGATTGATATATCCCTCCATGTTCGCAAACGCGCCGCGCAGCTCATGCTCGTAAAACTGGGCGGATGTGTAAAAATCAGCGTCATTCTCACAGCCTATCATTCCATAGTGCCCATTTGACGCGTCTGTGTACAGTCTTGTGCTGTCAATGCTCCTTGCAAGCCGCAGCAGTTCACGCATTTTTTTGTGTCCTTCCTCTCCCGCATGCAGCTCATTCCCGAGGGAAAGCATAACAAATGACGGGTGGTTTGCAAGCATTCTCAGTATCTGGACAAGCTCTATCCTGTAATATTCAAAGCTGTGCTCTGCTTCAAACGCATTCTTTGGATTCCAATGCGAAAGCTCGGGCTGCATAAGCATTCCCATTTTGTCCGCCGCCATAAACGCCGCCTCGGGCGGACAGTGTGAGTGGAAACGCACGCAATTGACGCCGTAAGAGCGGTATCGCTCCAAAATGTCAGTCCATTCCTCCACTGTCATCGGCGGGTGGCCTGTCTCTGGAAATACAGCGCAATTTGCCTCGCTGCGCAGGAATATCCCTCGCCCGTTTACCGCAAGCCTGCCATTCCCGTCGTCACCAAAGTCCCTTATGCCAAATGCCACGCTTTTTGTCTCTCCGCCTGTCAACGATACCGACAGCTCATACAGACTGCCCTCCTCCAAGTCCCAGCGGCGTACATTTTTCTTTAGACAAAGGGATTCAAACACTACTTCCGTACTCTCCCCCTGTACGCTTACAGACTGCTTTGCGCCATTTTTTTCAAACGCTTCACAATTTATACGGATTTCACCGCTATATCCGCTGTCCGCGTAAAGCTTCATTTTTACCGTGGCTGTGTCTTTTTTGGGGTAAACCCTGATATCCTGTATAAACGCCCGCTCATCTGTGCGAAAGCGCAGATGCCCTAATATGCCGTTCCAGTTTGTCTGTGTTTCGTCTGTTGCGGCTGATGAATACAGTATGGAATCCCTCGGCATGCCTTGATAGCTGTTGTCGGAAATAAATGTCAGCTCACTGTTTTCATTTATCAGACCTGTCACTTCAAATATATGCTCTGTGCTGATAGACGGAGCTATAAAATCGCGGACTTCCTTTTGGTCTATCAAAAGGCGCAGGCTCCTTGCGCGCTCGGCGTCAAGAAAAATCCGCTTTCCCGCCTTGATTTCACCCGATAACATATTCCAGATGTTTGTGTCGATACGCCTCGTAAATTTTGCCGCTCCCTCATATGTAAACCGCCTTGTAAATCTGGTCGCAATCTCATTCGAATGAAACGCTTTATTCTCATTTCCAAGCTCCGCGTCAGGATGCCACTGGTTAGAGCCTGTGTCCTTATGTCCGATTTTGCTTTCATCAAGCGTTCCTGGAAGATGTATTTGACAGCTTGCGCCGTCTCCAATATCCGCCGCCCATACGCCCTGCAAAGAAACTTCCATATCAGTTATCCCCCCATACTGTCATTTTCTAAACATTTATAGGCATTTGCGAAACTCTATTCGACAACATAGAATTTAGAACACATTTCACAATTACCTATCTAAACATTTAGAAACTTTTAAACGGTATCTTTCTTTTCCGCATTAAAGTTTCCTAATATTAGGATTTATTTCAACTGCCTTTTTCATAAACTCATCCGCTTTCTCCCTGTCGCCAAGCCCGATATTGCCAAGCACCATCAGATAGTAGCAATGCGCCCTGTTCCTCGCCGTATAATCTTCGTCAAAAATCAAAAACTCGGGGAGCGATACCGCGAAATACTCAATCTTTACTTTATCCTCAAGATGCTGCTCGCCATAGTCAATAAGCCTGTAAAAACGCGAACGCGCCTCCTTTACCCTGCCAAGCTTTAGGAACGCAAGCCCTTGATAGAGAATCATATCCGCAGGCTGGTCGTTGTAATACATCGCGCCCGCTGGCTCGTCTGTGCCAGATGTGGCTTTTTGAAAACACTCAGCCGCCTCGTCTTTTCTGCCCTGAGATTCCAGCGCAAGCCCCAGATAATAATATATATGGTTGTCCTTTGTGCCTTCAAGCTTGCCCTCGCCCAGATTTTCAGGGTAAACCAGCGCGTCTCTAAGGAGCTTTTCCGCCTCTGCAAAACGCTTTTCCTCAAGCGCTTTCTTTGCCATTTCAAGCAGCGCGACAGTGTACTGCGTGGTAATCTTGCCTTCTCCGCCCTCCCATGGGTGGAATTTCCTGCCCATAATGCAGCTGTAGGCTTTTTCGTAATCTCCGCACATATTAATCAGCGTAATATATTCAATATATAAGTCATCTCTAACGCCTATCAAATCCTTATGCTTTTCATAATTGGCAAGGCGCTCCTCAAATGTCCAGCCCAGCTTTTTATAAAGCTGGTCGAGTTCAAGGAAGACGCGCACATCGGCAGGATTAAGCTCAAATGCCCTTTCCAT
>CANQHZ010000197.1 GCA_947623805.1 uncultured Lachnospiraceae bacterium
AAATCTCCTAAAATAAAAATTTACACTTGATATAATATAATCATTGTCCTATAATGGGTATTAGCCATAAATGGATAATATATGTTTAAATGTCAAAACAGATTTTTAAAAGGAGATTTATATATGAGTTTTAAACACGATTTGTTTTATGGTTCTTTGTTTATGCATCAAAAACTGGCAAAACATTTTGGCGGTGAACTGGTTTTTGTGCGAAAGGGATATTTAGCAAATAATGTAGTCACCCAGCCAATGGCGTATGATTCGGTAACATCAAATATGTATCCTGAATATAAAGACCAGATGGATTATGTCCGCTATCGCACAATCGAGCTTATAGCGGAAGAAATAAAAAAGAATAATATTGACGGCGATATCGCTGAAGCAGGGGTAGATTACGGCGAATGTTCATGGATTATCAATGGCGCTTTTCCCGACAGAAAATTTTTCTTGTATGACACATTTTCCGGATTTGACAAACGTGACGTAGAAATAGAGCAAAGCCGCAATTATACTTCGGATGATTTTTTCAAGAGTGCCAACTATTTTAAGAGGAATAACTTTAAAACCTCCGAGGAACAGATTGAATATGTAAAACAACATTTAAAGTATCCCCAAAATGCTATTTTTAGAAAGGGTTATTTCCCTGAAACGGCGGTTGACGAAAAAGATAATCATTTTGCATTTGTTTCTTTAGATATGGATTTGTACCAGCCGATTTTAAGCGGGGTTGAATTTTTTTATCCCAGGCTTAACAAAGGCGGATACATAATGGTTCATGACTACAATCATCGGGAATTTCATGGAATTAAGAATGCCATTGCAGAATGCGAAAATAAATTTGGCTTAATTCCCAAAACTCCCCTACCCGACCAAGGCGGAAGCATTGTATTAATGAAACTTTAAAATATAATTTTTTCAAGCAAAGTTCCGTTTCTTTGCCAAAAAACTCTAAAACTGAAAAACAAGGCTGCTCACAACAAACAGCCCTGTTTTTCATCATACTTTTCATTGTTTTCACGTAATGCCTTTTAGACTACTGCCTCCACAATCACCTTATCTCCTGCCTTGATTTCCTTTACTCCGACTTCCTTGTTTTTGTTGAAATTAAAGCTAAGCATATAGCCTTTGTCTTTGTGGTAGTAGTCCAGATATTCGGCAAGCTGGCGCTCGCCTCTCTCGTTGTATTCGCTGCCGCGCCAGATTTTAAGCTCTACTATGAACTGCTCTCCCTGATAATCCACGATTACATCTGTGCGGCGTTCGTCGCGTGTCTGTGATTCTATATAGTAATTTCCGACGCCGTTTATGATTGGCTTTAGGTATATCAGGAAAATCTTGCGCCCCTGCTTTTCAATGAAATTTTCATCTTTCTGACCGTAAATCTCTGTGAAGTATTCCGCAAATTTTTTCAAAACCAGTTCCATGTCAAGCTTATTTTCCTTTATAAAGCCTATTCTGTCGCTGCCGCCGCGCGCATAGACGTCACTGTGGATTGCTTCCTTTGCCATGAACATATTCAAAAGGCACATTTCAAACATTCTGTTGGCAATCGCGACGTGACCGTTTTCCTCTTTAAGATAGCCAAACATGTGCCCTAAACTTATTGACTTTTCTTCCAGGCTGAACGGTATCTTTTTGCCGCAATATATTATGTCCTCTACTATTTTGTATAAATCGGGATATATGTCAAGCTGCTTTACCATGCTTTCAAACAGCAGCGTGCCTTCCTTTAATATCTGCTTTACCGCTGCCGCCACGCCGTTTATTGTCCATGCTTCACTTAAGGTTTCAAAGGCGCCGCTGTACGGCAATTCTTCGTCAATGCACTTACAGATTGCCGAAACAAGAACCGGATAGCCTGACGTGTACTGATATATCTCCTCCGATACCTCCTGTATGTTCATGCCTGTGTGGTTGTCGGCTTCGTATTCACCAAGCATTGAGGCAATCTGTAATGCTGAAAAGTTCATATCTATATTGAATTTCGCCGCTATGTTCCACGGGCTGTTATACTGGTGCTCCGACTCGGGGCGCAGCTTTAATTTCAGGTTTTTAATATCATATACTCCCGCCAGAATTACGGAATGGAAAATCGGCATCCTGTCACGATTCAGATAGTAGCTCCTAAGCTGTGCCAGAAAGTCTATGAATACCTGATTATTTGAGGCACTGTCTACCTCGTCTATCATCAGTACGATTGGGCGCTGACTTCTTCCGCACATGTCGCTCAGGCAGATAAACAAATCTTTCATACCCGCTTTTTCTTTGTCAAAGCTTTCCAATACTTCAAGCGCCTCACCGCCGTCAAGCTTTCTTATTTTAAATTCCCTGATAATTATTTCCACTAATGCCTTTGAAAACGCCGCTTCGTTTGAAAAGTCCTCTGTCCCCATCTGCTGGAAATCAAGCGACAGCACAAGATAGTCGTCTTTCAGATAATCCTCCAATGCGTGCAGGGTGGTGGTCTTTCCGTATTGGCGTCCTCTGTTGATTACAAAATATTTTTTTCTGTCAACTAACATTCTTTTTATATGTCCAAGCCTGTTGTTCAGACTTACCATATAATGTTCTCTGGGATTGCACGAACCTTCTGTGTTAAAATATTTCAACTTTCTCACCTCAGCATAAAATAATTTTCACTAAACCACCGCCTCCACAATCACCTTATCTCCCGCCTTGATTTTCCTCACTCCGACTTCCTTGTTTTTGTTGAAATTAAAGCTCAGCATATATCCTTTGTCCTTGTGGTAGTAGTCCAGATATTCGGCAAGCTGGCGCTCGCCTCTCTCGTTGTATTCGCTGCCGCGCCAGATTTTAAGCTCTACTATGAACTGTTCTCCCTGATAATCCACAATTACATCTGTGCGGCGTTCGTCGCGTGTTTGTGATTCTATATAATAATTTCCGACGCCGTTTATGATTGGCTTTAGGTATATCAGGAAAATCTTACGCCCCTGCTTTTCAATGAAATTTTCATCTTTCTGTCCATAAATCTCCGTGAAATATTCGGCAAATTTTTTCAGAACCAGCTCCATGTCAAGCTTATTGTCTTTTATGAAGCCTATTCTGTCACTGCCGCCGCGTGCGTAGACGTCGCTGTGGATTGCCTCCTTTGCCATAAACATATTCAAAAGGCACATCTCAAACATTCTGTTGGCAATCGCGACGTGACCGTTTTCCTCTTTAAGATAGCCAAACATGTGTCCTAAGCTTATTGACTTCTCCTCAAGGCTGAACGGTATCTTTTTGCCGCAATATATTATATCCTCTACTATTTTGTATAAATCGGGATATATGTCAAGCTGCTTTACCATGCTTTCAAATAAAAGCGTGCCTTTTTTTAATATCTGCTTTACCGCCACTGACACACCATCCTTTGTCCATGTCTTCTGCATTGTTTCAAAGCCATCGCTCCCGACAAGTTTTTCATCAAGCAGCTTACATATTGAGGAAACAAGGACAGGATAGCCTGACGTGTAGCGATATATCTCCTCAGATACGTCTTTTATATCCATTCCCGTCCGATTATCCGCCTCGTACTCCTCCAGCATTTGAGCAATCTGCTGTGCTGAAAGGTTCATATCAATGTCAAAATCAGCCGCTATATTCCACGGGCTGTTGTACTGGTGCTCTGACTCGGGGCGCAGCTTTAATTTCAGGTTTTTAATATCATATACTCCCGCCAGAATTACAGAATGGAAAATCGGCATCCTGTCTCGGTTCAGATAGTAGCTCCTAAGCTGTGCCAGAAAGTCTATGAATACCTGATTATTTGAGGCACTGTCTACCTCGTCTAT
>CANQHZ010000198.1 GCA_947623805.1 uncultured Lachnospiraceae bacterium
GTGTTAAGGTGCTTGAGACTGTGGTAAATGCGATTGAGGGACGGTTGAAAAGTAAATAGGGTGATTATATATTTTGATTAAATTCTAAGTTATCGAATAGAGCTTTGAGAACGTTTAAAGAAAAAGTAAATAAAGATTAGGAGGAATTTTTATGAATAAGAATGCGATGCACAAAATAACATATGGTTTGTATATACTTACGGCTAAGGAGGTGGAAAAGGATAACGGTTGTATTGTAAATACGGTTTGTCAGGTTACGTCTGAGCCAAATCGCATAGCGGTAGCTGTAAATAAGGGCAACTATACGCATGATATGATACAGCGAACGGGCGTATTCAATGTATCGGTTCTTACTGAAAAATCAAAATTTGATACATACAAGCATTGGGGATTTCAGAGTGGTAAGGATGTGGACAAGGCGGAGCAGATAAGTTTTAAACGTTCTGAAAATGGGCTTATTTATATTACGGAGGAAACAAACGCTTATATTTCCGCAAAGGTACTTTCTACTGTGGATTTAGGCACACACACGTTATTTATAGCCGATGTGATGGACGCTGATGTTTTGGGGGAGGACGAGTCGGTATCATACAGCTTTTATCAGAAAAATATCAAATCGGCGCCCAAGGCTGCCGAGGCGCAGAAAAAGGGCTTTATTTGTACTGTGTGCGGCTACATATATGAGGGTGATACTCTGCCCGATGACTTTATCTGTCCATGGTGCAAACACCCCGCGTCAGATTTTCAGCCCTTATAAGGAGGGGCGTTGAGATTTATTTGCGCTGTGGGCGCAATCTGACGCTGTACTTTAAAACGCGGCAGGGCTATTTGAGGCATAGCGGACATATATTTTTATTAAAGCCTTTATTTAAAAGGAAAATAAAAATATATGGATATAAAAAAACGATTGTTATTGCTTGCCGTGGTTTTAACATTGACGTTGGGCTGTGTGAGCTCGCCCTTACAAAATGCGTATGCCCAGACGCCTGATTTAAGATTGTACGCAAAGGCGGCAGTGCTGATGGACGCGGACACGGGGCGTGTGCTTTATGAGCGCGATGGCAGCGAACAGCTTGCCATGGCAAGCACGACTAAGATAATGACACTTATAGTGACGCTTGAAAACGCCAATCTTGAGGACACTGTAGAGGTGTCCTCTTATGCGGCGTCTATGCCCGATGTGCAGCTAAACATAAGGGAGGGCGAGCAGTACAGGCTAAAGGATTTGACGTATTCTCTTATGCTGGAGTCACACAATGACAGCGCCGTAGCGATAGCGGAGCATGTAGGCGGCAGCGTAGAAAAATTTGCGGCCATGATGAATCAAAAAGCGCGTGCGATAGGCTGCAAGGACACATATTTTATTACGCCAAACGGACTTGATGCCACGGACGGCGACAGATTTCACTGTACGACGGCGCATGACTTGGCGTTGATAATGTCGTACTGTATCACAAAATCTCCTCAAAAAGAGCAATTCCTTGAAATAACACGCACTCCCTCATATTCATTTACAGATATATCGGGCAAAAGAAGTTTTAGCTGCACAAATCATAACGCCTTTCTAAATATGATGCAAGGCGCGCTCTCAGGCAAAACAGGCTTTACGAATAGGGCGGGCTATTGCTATGTCGGAGCGCTGCAGCGTGACGGAAAGACGTTCGTGGTAGCTTTGCTTGCCTGCGGCTGGCCTAATCATAAAACATACAAATGGAGTGACACGAGGACACTTATGGGATACGGGCTTGAAAATTACGATTTCAGGTCGCTTGACGAGGCTGTGATACCAAAGCAGACCTTGGAGCCCATACCGATACATGGGGCAAAAGGCAATTCCATAAATGAAACAGTGCTTGCAAATGTCAAACTTTTGGAGGCTGAAAATGCGGAAAATGTAAAAAATGAAAGAAATTCTTTAAATACAGATAAAATATTGCTCAGAGATGATGAAAAAATAACAGTAACCCTTCATAAAGTAAAAGAACTCAGCGCTCCCGTAAAAGCGGGAGACAAAGTCGGTCATATAAGCTACCGCGTCGGAAATGACGAATTAAAGCGTATGGACATAGTAATCACGGAGAACAGGGAAAAGATAGATATCAACTGGTGTTTCAGGCAGGTGCTTATGCATTGGACACTGTAAAAAATTAAATTTTTCAAAATAAAATAACAAAAAAAATTAAATTTTACTAGGCGTATTGATTAATCTGTGTTATACTGGAAATGACGTAATTTTTGGAATATTTTGAAAAAATTGCGTAATACAGTTTTTATTTTTTTAAATATAAAAATGGAGGTTATAAAATGAGTACAACTTCAAGTCTGGCAAGTAAAAGAATTGAATCTTTACTTGATGAAAGCAGTTTCGTTGAAATTGGCGCGCTTGTTACGGCGAGAGCTACTGATTTCAATCTGAAACAAACCGAAACTCCTTCCGACGGCGTAGTGACGGGATACGGAGTTATCAACGGTAATCTTGTATATGTGTATAGCCAGGACGCCTCAGTGCTGAATGGCTCGGTAGGCGAGATGCACGCTAAAAAGATTGCCGGTCTCTATGACCTTGCTTTAAAGACAGGGGCGCCTGTTATCGGTCTTATCGATTCGGCAGGTCTTAGACTTCAGGAGGCAACAGATGCGCTGAATGCGTTTGGTGAGATATATCTCAAGCAGACGCTTGCATCAGGAGTAATTCCGCAGATTACGGCTATATTTGGGAGCTGCGGCGGCGGTCTTGCACTTATTCCGACACTTACCGACTTCACTTTTATGGAGAGCTCAAAGGCAAAGCTTTTCGTAAATTCACCCAATGCGCTTGACGGCAATAATATCTCAAAATGCGATTCATCAAGCGCCGATTTTCAGAGCAAGGAGAGCGGCATAGTAGATGTTGTCGCTGACGAGGCGGAGATTTTTGCAAAGATAAGAGAACTGGTGTCATTGCTTCCCGCCAACAATATGGACGATGCGTCAGACGCTGAATGCACGGACGACTTAAACAGAGTGTGTGCTGACCTTGCAAACTGCGTCGGAGATACATCCATTGCACTTTCAAATATTGCGGACAACAATGCTTTCTTTGAAGTAAAGGAAAATTACGCAAAGGATATGGTGACAGGCTTTATCAAGCTTAATGGCATTACAGTCGGCTGCGTGGCAAACCGCACGGAGGTTTACAATGCAGAGGGCGAAGTGGACGAGAAGTTTGACGCTGTATTGTCAGCTGAGGGCTGCGAGAAGGCTTCTGAATTTATAAGCTTTTGCGACGCTTTCAACATTCCCGTGCTTTCGCTTACAAACGTAAAGGGCTACAAGGCTACAATGTGCAGCGAAAAGCGCATTGCCAAGGCAGTGGCAAAGCTCACCTATGCATTTGCAAACGCTACAGTGCCAAAGGTAAATGTAATCATCGGCAAGGCATACGGCAGCGCGTACGTTGCTATGAACTCAAAGGCTATCGGCGCGGATATCACTATCGCGTGGGCTGACGCGGAGATAGGTTCTATGGACGCGACGCTTGCAGCCAAGATTATGTATGAGGGACAGGGCGCTGATGTTATCAACGAAAAAGCTAAGGAGTACGCTGCATTGCAGACAAGCGCGGCAGGAGCGGCAAGGAGAGGCTACGTAGACCAGATTATCGAGGCTG
>CANQHZ010000199.1 GCA_947623805.1 uncultured Lachnospiraceae bacterium
ATGGGTAAGTTCCTTTTCTGCTGCCCCGCTTATTCTGGTATCTCGATAAAATATCTCGCCGCCGCTCGGTTTGTCCATCCCACTGAGCAGATAGAGCAGCGTTGATTTGCCGGAGCCGGATGAACCCATAACAACAGTAAAATCGCCCTCGTTTATCTCCACATCAATACCGTGAAGAACTTCTGTGTCTCCGAATTTCTTTATGATGTTTTTGCCGCATAAAAAACGACTGCTCATTTCGGCTTGTTCATCCCCTTCTCTGTATTTTTCAGTCACATATTTTCCATTCTTGCCATCAGGTAATCCAGACAGGACAGCTTTTGCCGATCTTCTGTAAGCGCCTGTTTTTTCGTTCTGCAAAATCGCCACAGCAGCCTTTCCTGGCCGCTTTCATCATTGGTATCGCAGCAGCGCTGATAGAGTGCAAGCATTTCATCTGTCACGCCAACTTCTTTTAATTTTTGTATTACTTCCTGTCTATTTTCCATACTGCTTCTCCCCTGCTGTCTGTATTGGCTGCAGACAGTCTTCATAGTTATGATTCTATACCGCCTCTTGACGAATAGCAAATATTTATGTAGAATGTACTTGCATAACTTTTAGGAATGATTTTAAGTGGAGGGATTTCTTATGATTGAAACACGCCTGCTACAATATTTTCTTGCCATTGCGGAAGAACAGAGCATTACCCGCGCTGCGGAATATCTCCATGTCACACAGCCAACGCTCTCCAAACAAATGATGGATCTGGAGAACGCTTTGGGGACACAGCTTCTAATCCGGGGAAAAAAGAAAGTGACACTGACGGAAGACGGAGCCTATCTTCGTTCCCGCGCACAGGAAATCATGTCGCTGATGGAAAAGACCGAATCAGCCTTTCGGGAAAACGAACAGACGATTTCGGGCGACGTTTTTATCGGCTGCGGAGAGCATCGAAGCACCTACCAGGTTATGCAGCTCATTCGGGAGATTCAAATGGAATATCCTGAAATTAAATTTCATTTTTTTAGCTCTAACGCCGATGCGATCACTGAACGGCTGGATAAGGGACTGCTTGACATTGGTTTTTTATTGGAACCTGAAATCAATCCGCACTATGATTATCAGAAACTCCCGTTTTATGAAACATGGGGTATCCTTGCAAGAAAAGATTCCAAGTTTGCCGGACGCAAATCCATATCCTTCAGGGAATTGTCGGGGTATCCGCTTATTATGCCAAGCCAGACCTCTAACAGCAACAAAATTAACACATTTTTTTCAGATGAGTTGATAACGCCTCAAGTAGCGGCAACCTACAACCTGATTTATAACGCAGGACTAATGGTGGAGGCGGGGATCGGATATGCCCTTTGTATTGATGAAGTAATCAACACTGCCGGAGATCACCCTTTGACCTTTATCCCTCTTGAGCCGAAACTGCAATCCAATGTTGTGCTATTCACAAAAAAGTATCAGGTTTTCTCAAAAGCAACAAGACTGTTTCTTGACCGACTAAAAGAGAAAACTATTGTTTAAGCAGACCTTCCAAACATTCAAGCTCCGCCTGATTTTTATGGATGCTTTGAAGCAGCGCTTTCCTTTGTTTTGAAAGAAATCTCATGCTTTCCGATTTATTTCCGCTTTGCCATATCGGAATAAACGCATCAATTTCCTCTTTTGCGTAACCAGCATCTTTCATATTCTGTTTCACTTCTTCGATTGTCTGATAGTTCTCAAACATTCTGGCACCCCAATTTCATCCCACGCACATCCGGACAGGCATCGGTTTCGCCTGCCTGCATACCACATTGGTTTTCGTCGGATCGACCTTATCTCTTTCTATCGTCAGTTCGTCTATATAGTCCGCTCGAATGGTTCCTCCCGACGGATTCAGTACGCTGTCAATTTTTCCCGTTATATCCGCATCAACAGTGGAATATTCAAAGGCAAGCGTTGTGTTTAGAAGTTTGCAATTTTTCATCACAAGATTATCAATGTAGCACATACCTTGCAGACTCTCGACAGTGCAGTTGATGAGCGTCAGGTTTTTCGCATTCCAGCCCAGATACTCTCCTGAAATGAAAGAATTATATACCGTTACATTCTCACTATTCCAAAAAGCGTCTTTTGAAAGCAGACGCGAGTTGCGTATCTCCACATTTTTAGCCCCGTCAAAGGAATAATTTCCATACAGCGTCAGATCAGAAACTTTCATATTGCTGCTGTTCATGGCAAAATAGTCCCCTTTTGCCATAACCTGCTCCAAAGTTACCCTGTCACAGCTCCACAAAGTTTCTGCGGCATTAGGGAATGATACATTCTTAAGTGTCACATCCTCGCACCGACGGAAATTTTTCGGGGCTTCTATGGCGCTGTCCTCCACGCATATGCGTTTCGTGTACCAGACGCCAGCCCTGCCCATCTCAAACCATGTGCAGTTTTTTACCGCTATATCCTTGCAGTACCATAGCGGATACTTCCACTTGAACATACTGCCCGACAGCTCAATGTCATGGCTTTCTTTTAATGGCGATTCGCCGTCGTCAAAAATCGTGTCTTTTATGCGCAGATACTCGCTTCCAAATAATGCGCGTTCCCCTGTCAAAAATTCCTGACAAATTTCTTTTTTAATCTTCATACTTTTTCCCTCCGTTTATAATCAATGTTTTTTTCCCTGTACTGCTGTCCGGTCTGATCTGATCCGAAAACCGTACCGTAAATGTGATATCACTTAACCCATTCTTTTTCAAAAGTTCCTTCATTTTTACCGTGACTTTTTCCTTTACTTTTTCACTGAGCGTGATATCAGAAAGTTCTGCAATCATTTCAAAGCTCCTGCTGGAATCCTGAATAAACTGATAGTCCAGCAGCCCGTCAATACAGAAGCCTTCCACGGAAAGCGGGTGAAGATATTCCCGCCCGTTTTCTGTTTCAAACCACAGCACATCCTCATCACGGCAAAGGACTACATCCGCCCTTGTAAAACCACGCTCAAAAGATTTGAATACCAGCTTGTCTGAAATATGATAGCGAATCAGCGGCTGAACAAAATTATACAGGCATGTGATATACATTTCGCCATTGATCACTTCAACAATATTCATATCATCAAACAGGATCATTCCATCTTCTGCATTTTGCTCAATGCCAAGCGCAAGCGATTCACTGGCTCCATAATAGTTTAGGACAGGTGCATGAAATACTGTTTCAAAATATTGTCTCATCCCATAATTCAAAGGTTCTCCGCAGGAAATAATGCGATCTATTTTCTCACACATTTTTTCTGTTTCCAGCAGTTCCGCGAATATCTTGATAGCTGACGGATATCCAATTACAATATTGGGTTTAAATTCCCGCACCACTTCCATCCATTTTGAAAGAGATGTGTTAATATCCAAAAACCTCTGCTCTGCCCGGACGCCTTGTATACCGTCATGGACTGCCATAGCGCCTCCATACCTTCCGTCCGTAGCAGCAATATAGAGAATACGCGGTCTGCTGGCAAACAGTTCCAGCATGGAGTGAAAAGAGAGATCCCATAGGGCGCCCCTTATCACGCCTAACACCACCTGTTTCCACGCCTGTTCATCATAAACAAAATATTTTGGCATCCCGGTACTTCCAGAAGAATGGACAACATGATA
>CANQHZ010000200.1 GCA_947623805.1 uncultured Lachnospiraceae bacterium
GAATTTGGAATACACGCCAATGCGGCATGCGCAAGCACTTTTGAAATAATTGGCAACTGAATAAAGAGTTTCTTTAAGACTCCTGATATAAAATATGGGATTGGCTTTATATCAGGAGTTTTATTATTTTTAAATGAATGCAAATTTTATTCAGCTTGGAGGTGTTAAGGTTGAGGCAAAACAGAATTGCAATTTATGACGCAGGAAATTTTGGGCGAAAATTGTTTGACCGAAATCGGCTTTTTGCGGAACAGGCGCCAGAATTGTTCCTTTTCAAAAATATTGCAATGCGAATATTGCATTGACGCAGGAGCGTCTAGTGGCAATTAATGGCTCCGCAGAGCCCACGGTAATGGCAGGCATGGACATTGTAATGATTCCAGGAGACGAAAATAATTTCAAAGTTACTACGAAGCGGGATTTGGAGAGGTTACGCAGCCAGCTTCCTTATTGCACAGGTAAATAAAGGTTTGACAAATGCCGCTGATTGATTTAATCCATGCAGCGGCATTTGTCAGCCTTTTAGTTTAGTTAAAGCTTTTTACCCAGTTAATCAGCGAGTCATGATGTGTGTTATTGTATACGTCGCGTCTCATCTGGTCTGTGACAGGTCCTTTCTTTTCCATAATGGCTATGATAGCTTCTTGAAGTCCAGCAATCTTGCCTTTTTCAAAATCTTCGCTTGCAGCCTGCGTTTGTGAATTGTCCGAAACCTGCGGAGCGTTTGGCTCACTAGGAGCTGTCGCTGCATTTGCGGTATCTGTTGCCTCACTGTCGGCTTTATTGTCAGCTGCATTATTTTCAGGTTGAGCGCTTTGGACATTTTCATTGTGGGAAGGAGCAGGAGCGCTTTCGGGCTGCTTGATTTCCGCCGCTGTTATCTCAACAGGAGAAATGCTCTCCGCCGCATTTTCATTGTACGGAATCCATACCTCGCCTGAGTTAGCCTTTACATTTACGCAGATATGCCCGTTTGAAACAGACACGCGCTGCCCCGACAGAGTGCCGATATATTCAGCGCAATTTCCCGCCGCGACTGTCATTGTGTAGTCGCTGTCGTCATTGTTTACCGTGATAACTGCCGTTTCGCCATTAAAGCTCCTTGAAAAAGCGTACTGGCGGTTTGTGAGCATAAGCTCCTTGTAATCGCCATATGAGAGCGCTTTTGAGCTTTGCCTTACCTTGCCAAGAGCGGCAATCAGCGCTGTGTTTGGATTGTTTTTCACGGCGTCTTTAAAATCGGACAGATTGAGCGCAGGTCTGAGTGAATCGTCGGAGAAACGCTCCTTCCTGCCCTCAATGGCAAACTCTGAGCCGTAGTAAATCGACGGCACGCCAGGGAGCGTATACATAAGGATATGCACGGGCGCAAAATGAGCCTTATTGTTTAGCTTTGTGTAAATGCGTTCTACATCATGGTTGTCCGCAAAATTGTAAAGCTTTAAGCCGTCAGGTCTGTTGCCGCCCATTTCATAAAGGCGCTTGACCGTGTGCGCAATCTCAAAATAGTTGTGGTCGTTGTGACCTGAATAGAGCGCCTTGTGGAGCTGGTAATTCGTCACTGAATGGAGCGTGCCCTCGTTTACCCAGCGCGTGTAATCGCCGTGGATAACTTCGCCCATAAGCCAGAAATCGGGCTTTACGTCGTTTGCCGTGGCGCGGAGCGCTTTCATAAAATCAAAGTCAAGCACGTCCGCGGCATCAAGGCGTATGCCGTCAATGTCAAATTCTTTAACCCAAAAACGAATGACATCGCATATGTAGTCCCTTACGGCAGGATTGCGCTGGTTGAGCTTTACAAGCAGGTTGTAGCCGCCCCAGTTTTCGTATGAGAAGCCGTCGTTGTATTCATTGTTGCCCCAGAAGTTTACATTGCAGTACCAGTCCTTGTACTGGGAGCCTTCCCGCTTTTCCTTTAAGTCCTTGAAGGCAAAAAAGTCGCGCCCTGTGTGGTTGAAAACTCCGTCAAATATTACCCTTACGCCTTGCTGGTGACATTCGGAAACGAAATTTTTTAAATCTTCATTGTCGCCTAATCGGCTGTCAAGCTTTTTGTAATCAGTGGTTTCATAACCGTGTCCGACCGATTCAAAGAGCGGTCCTATGTAGAGCGCATTGCAGCCTATTTCCTTTATATGTCCTATCCATGGAATCAATGTGTTGAGACGGTGCTCGGGCGCGCCATATGGATTCTGCTTTGGAGCGCCTGTGAGTCCTAATGGATAAATGTGATAAAATACTGCCTCGTCGTACCAAGCCATAAAATATTCCCCCTAAATTTGTATAAATTTGCAAAAACTATATTGATTATACTATAATTATGCTTTTTTCGCAAGTATTTGAGCTTGCGCCAAAAGGGCAGGGGTGGTATAATGTGATAGCTGTTGCTGTCCACGGCACAGGATTTGGTTCTCTATATACAGGAATTTTTAAACGGAAAGGCGGAAATTTATGACTTACGAAACATTTAAACAGGAACTGGGTAATTACTTAGTACAGCAGCAGGAGCTGATGCTTACCCCTGATATGCTGTATTTTTATGATGACGGCTATACGCCCGAGGACGATTATGGCTTGCAGCTGGTGCGGGAGACTAATATCAAGTACCACAAGACGGAGAGCGATACGCTGATTGGGGATTTTCTTGTGATATCGGAAAAGGATGAGTTTTCACAGACGTGCCGGTTTTATCTGAAATATTTGTATGACGAATGGCAAAAGAATGGGTGGGACGCTGTTGTTGACATTGTGAAACAGAATATTGAAATGGTGAAAAAGATAGAGCAGACGGGAATTTTGGATATGCTTTACGATTATGAGGCTATAAAGGACCATTTGATTATCAGGCCGCTTAATTTCACGGACAGGCGTTATGATCTCAAGGACGCGATTTACAAGCGCATTGGGGATATTGTGCTTGTGCTGTATCTGATTGCGTCTGATGAAAACATCAATAATCAGCATAATGTTATCAGTGTAAAGGTTAAAAGGGAGATTTTTGAATATTGGAATGTTGATGAGGAGGAGACTTGGCAGGCGGCGCTGCTCAACACAAATATTATGTCGCCGCCACGCCTGTATGTAAAGCTTAAGGATTTGATGGATCCTCCTTATGAGAAAGGGGCGTTTATGGCGTTAAATCCTGATGTGACTTCCTTTGGAATGTATGATGTGCCGACGCTGACTACGACCAGCCAGATGAATGGGGCGATTGCGCTTTTTTATCCTGGGGTTATGGAGAAGATTGCGCAGATGGCGGGAGATAAGGATTATTATGTGGCGTTTACGAGCATACATGATGTGAAGATTCATGTGAAGGGGAGTATTGCGCCGATAGAGGTTTTGCGGAATATTAAGGGGGTTAATAAGGCGTTTCCTAAGGATGAAATTTTGAGTAGGAAGGTTTATTTGTATGAGAGGGAGAAGAAGGAGCTTATTATGTTGGAGCTGTAAAATGGTTGCGAAATGTGGTTGCGAAATGTGGTTGGCATAAATCTTGACAAAATGTACATAATATCCCATCTTTGACAGTTAAAATGCGGGGAAGCTTGATAATTCCAAGGGTTTCTCGCATTTTTTTATAGCTAA
>CANQHZ010000201.1 GCA_947623805.1 uncultured Lachnospiraceae bacterium
GCAAAACCTTGCTGTCATATGATTCTTATTTTGATTTATGGCTTGCATATACTACTCCGCTTTCGGATTGATTTTGTATTTTGATTTATTTAATTTATTAGTATATTTTATCAGTTGAATGTATTTTGTGTACTTATACTTGTTGTATATTTTGTGATTATATAATTTGTATTGTGTTATAAAATGTATTTTATATTTCATTTTGTATTATATACCACCATACATTTTTTATTATTAAAGTATAACTATATTATTATTTTATATTATTAAAATTTTAATGCAATATATAATGTATTATTTATTATAATATACAATACATTATATATTTGATAATTAAATTTATTTATTACACAATTTTTGTTATATTATAATTTGATTTATATAATTTTTGTTTATTATCATCTTTGCTTATTATTATTTTTGTTTATTTCGGCTTCATTTGTATAAATAAAAAATTATTAAAAATTATTTTTTGCCTTTCTACATCTTAAAAAATTGATTTTAATTGTTTTATTACAAAATGCTATATTCATAATTAAAAACAATGTAAAATTATATAATAAAGGATATATATAATCAAATAATGTATGTACAATATGTGATATACTGTGTGATTCATTATATGTTATATTATACATTTATATATGTATTATATTATACAATACATTATGCAATGCACTTTATTAAATTTTTTTAAGTTAAATATAAAATTACTGTTTTATTATTTATATAATATGTAATATATTATGAGATATTTTTTATAATGTATTATAAATTATAAATAATTTATTGTCTATTTATTGTATAATAAGTTATATATAAATTTATATTAATTTAGCGGAATAAATTATGTAATATATGTATTAATATGTTGTGTAGTATATTTGCAAGTGTTTTGTTCATAAGGATATATTATATATTTTCTTATGTAATACATTATATACTGTATTTCTTAAGTTAAGTTTTATGTATATGCTAAAATTAATTTTATTAATTTATTAATATTTTAAAATATACTATATAACTTATATTTAATATATGTTTGTATATTATATGTATGCTATAAAATGTGTTGTATAATGTATGTTATAATGTCTTATATATTATATTTTAAACTATCAATTATATTATTATGTATTTATACAATATAAATTATATTGTATAATTTACATTATAATTATAATATTTTTTATGTATATAATAGATTATATTATTAAATACACTATGCATTAAATGTAGTAATAATCATACTATGGTTACGTGAACTATTATTTGTAATGTTAATTCATTGTATAATATGTAATATATTGTGAGTGCAATTTTAAATATATTATATATTATATTTTGTATGATACTAGTATTAAAAATATACGTATGATACAAAATATTATACTTGATATATTCTTCAATATATGATACTTTAGTAATGGGGTATTTGTATATTTCATTATATAGCATAATTTAACCGTTGTAATAAATTAACCATTATTTACTGCCACAGCATAAAGATTTCCAAATATATTTATTACAAATATATTACAATCCACAATTTACTATAATCGACATTTCAAATAATGGTTAACTAACATTATATTCTACACGGCAGAGCTACTTTACAAATACTTTAATATTGCAGATACAAAATACCCCAATACAACATCACAGAAATGAGGAGAATTTTATGAAATCAATAGCTTTTGGCACATTAAAGGGAGGTACGGGCAAAACGACAAGCTGTTTTAATCTTGCAGGCGCTTTAGCCCTTAACCCTAATAACAGGATTTTGCTTGTTGACGGCGATCCGCAGTGCAATCTGACAAATGATATCGGACTTGACTGTTCCGACATGGATAGGAACAATATCCGCACTATTTTTGAAAACAAGAAAATAGATCCTTCCGAATTAATTATCCACGGAATAATGAATGAACTTCCAAACATTGACATAATCCCGTCAAACATTCTTTTAATAAAGACTGAAATGCAGCTTGTAAGCATAGCAGGCAGGGAAAAGCTCTTGGCCAATTATTTTGAGAGAAACAAGGACTTCTTTTCACAATATACACATATAATTTTTGACACTAATCCCAATCTGGGAGTCGTCAACCAGAATATTTTTTACTTTGTTAACTCTATTATTCTGGTATCAGACGTTTCACTGAATGCGATACAGGGCGCGGAGCTTTTTACATTTCTATGGGAAGAAAACATCGAAGACTTAGGCGTCGAAAATAACATCAAGGCGCTTGTAATTAATAACTATGACAAGCGGATTAATCTGGCTAAGGACTTAAAGGATTATTACCTATCCGAAGATGAATTTAAAGACATTCTTATTGACACCCCGATTCCAGATTCCGTAGCTATGAAGGATACATCTATCAACCATCTGCCAATAGTAGTGCTGCAGCCTGGCCACAAGGCGGCGTCTGCTGTAAAAAGAGTGGCTAATGAATTAATTGAACGGGAGGTATTTTAAATGAACCAGTTTAAAAAAGCAAAACAGCGCGCCGAGGAAACAGGACATACAACCGAGAAGATTACTGACTTAAAGACAGCTGGTGTTTCATCGAATAATGCCTCCAGTAAAAATCTGACTGAGAATAATCTGGCTGATGATATACAGCAGAATAAATCGAAAAAAATCACCCAATTGTCTGAAGACTCTGCTCAAATGGGCAATAAATCAGATGAGATTATTCAAAGTGCTATTTCCAATAACACAGCTAATCCTCCAGAAAGCCCGAATATTGATTTACGGGAAGAAACAGCAAACAATGCAAATAATGCTGCAAATAATATTGTATTGGATAATATAAATGGTAATACACTTGATAATATACCAGACAATATAACTAATAGTATAAGTAGCGATATAAGCAATAATACAAGTGGCACAATTCCTCCAGTTCCCGTTAGAGCCGAAAAGTTAAGCTCTGACACCAATAGCACCAATAATAACATATACAATACACCCAATCCAATAAACAATAATGTTGCATATTTATCCAATCCTCAAGCTGCCAATATTATAGAAGATCAAAGTGGCGCATTGCCTACCGCATTGCCATTACAGCAGGCAAGTGTCCCTATGCCAATGCCGCCTGCAGCTGTTATTCAAGAGGAAGTGGCAGAGGCAACAACCACACGCCTTATAAAAGAACCAGAATATGCATATGCATCAAAGCCTACTTCAAAGAGCTCAAGCAAAAAAAATATTCCAAACATATTCGCCCCAAAGGGGGAAGCCAAATCCATGAGGAAGTCATTGGTATTAAAACCAACCTCTGTTAAAATAGCGGAAAATTACTGCGCCAAAAATGGCGGCTCATTCAATGAACTAATTCAAACGCTTCTTGACAATTTTATTGAGGAATATGGATTGTAAACGAAACTCCCCGCGGCAGAGCTGCGGGGTATCAGCCCGAGACTCACTTCGATCGCCACTAGTATAATACATTCTAATTGACTATACATTTTGCCTGCGATGTGATATCATGTATACATACCATGATACGGAGG
>CANQHZ010000202.1 GCA_947623805.1 uncultured Lachnospiraceae bacterium
TAGGTTTTTGTCCTCTGAATTTCTCTTTTTCTCTTAGGATTTTCAGGTATGCATTACTGTTTATTTGTCAAGGTGCTTTTTATCTCTGTATAGGCAGAAATAAAAACGGAGAGGGTGGGATTCGAACCCACGCGCCCTTGCGGACAAACGGTTTTCAAGACCGCCTCGTTATGACCACTTCGATACCTCTCCATAACTATTATTAAATTTATAACTGCTTTCGTACTTCGCTCATGCGTCGCTCTCATCAGCAGTGCAAAATTTATTATAGACAACCGCCGATATTTTGTCAACAACTTTTTTAAAAAATTTTTAAACTTTTTTCGGCACTTTTTTCGGCAACTATTTTCAAATAATATTCTTGTTTGTATAAATATTATTTAATTGAGGATTTCAGCATTAAGTATTAAGGAAAATCTGAGCTATTTTCAAGTCCTCAGGGGTTGTAATCTTTATATTCCTATATGAGCCTTCCGTTAGCTTTACCTTTCTATCAGAAAAGTGCTCTACTACCATCGCATCATCCGTTATACTTATGCCATCTGCAATAAGCTTTTCTTCATTGGCCAATAGCTTTTCATATGTGTCTGTAATCAATTCTTTCTCAAATACTTGCGGTGTTTGGATTTGCCATACAAGCGAACGCGACGGGGTGCTTGAAACATACTGGTCATCGTCGGCGATTTTTACTGTGTCTTTTACAGGCATTCCTGTCACGCATGCTCCTGAAAGCTTTACTTCATTTAGAGCGCGCATAAGTATTTCATTATCTATAAAAGGACGCGCGCCATCATGAATAAACACATAATCGCATGCCCATTTGATTGCGCGCAAGCCATATGCTACAGAATGATAGCGTTCCTTGCCTCCCTCGATTATAGATGTTACTTTTTTGAGATTGTATTTTTGTATTATTTCTTTATGGCAATAGTCCTGCTCGTCTTTTCCTGTAACAAGCACTATGTTGTCTATGAAACTGTCTTCAAATGCTTTTAGGGAATAGTACAAAACCGGTTTATCTTCTATTAGAAGATACTGCTTGTGAATTGTACTTTTCATGCGTTTTCCCTGTCCTGCTGCAAGGACTATTGCTGTGGTGTTCATTTATCTTTCTCCTAGCTTTAAGTTTGGAATTGCGTTTAGGTCATAGCCGCTGCGCGTGCCCTTTATATATTCGTAATATCCTGCCGTCCCTATCATTGCGGCGTTGTCTGTACAGAGTATTGGAGAAGGGTGAAAAAATTCGATACGCCTTTTTTTACATTCCTGCTCAAACACTGACCTTAGTGCAGAGTTTGATGCCACTCCGCCCGCTATGGCAAATTTGGTAAAGCCGTATTGTTTGACTGCTGCAAGGGAGTGTTCTACAAGTACGTCTATAACAGCCTTTTGGAAAGAGGCCGCCACATCCGCTGTATTTACCTTTATGTTTTTCATTTCACATGAATTTAAGTAATTGAGTACCGCTGATTTCAGCCCGCTAAAGCTAAAATCATACTCTGAGCTGTCTACTTTTGCACGCGGAAAGCTTATTGCATCTGCGTTTCCTTCTTTTGAAAGCTTGTCTATCTTGGGGCCCCCAGGATAACCTAAACCGATGGCGCGCGCTACCTTGTCAAACGCCTCACCTGCGGCGTCGTCTCTTGTATATCCTAAAATTTCGTATTCGCCATAATCCCTTACTACCACAAGATGAGTATGTCCTCCCGATACAACGAGACAGACAAATGGCGGTTCTAGGTCTTTATTTTCTATGAAATTGGCGCTGATGTGACCTTCTATGTGATGCACGCCAACAAGCGGCTTGCCCGTAGCAAAGCTTATCGCCTTTGCTGCCGATACGCCGACTAAAAGCGCGCCAACTAAGCCCGGTCCATAAGTGACGGCGATGGCTGTGATGTCATTCAATGTAACTTGCGCTTTGTCAAGCGCCTCCTGTATGACCTGGTTTATTTTTTCTATGTGCTTTCTTGAGGCTATTTCCGGCACTACGCCACCGTAAATGGTGTGAAGGTCTATCTGTGAAAAAATAATATTTGAGAGAACTTCACGCCCGTTTTTTACGACTGCCGCTGCTGTCTCGTCGCAGGAGCTTTCTATAGCCAGTATGAGAACATCATTATTTGTTTCCATATTTTCCTTTCGTTTTGCTTAGGTTTTGCTTTTACTTGCCTAATTTGAAGGATTTGTTACGCTAAAGCCAAAAATTTTCCAGTGACCTGACTGCGTATCCTTGCGAAGTATAAACTCTTGTTGGGATGATGTGGTGTGTGTACCATTTTTTATCGTATATATGCAGTACATGGCAGCACATTCCCTGCCCTCGTGCATATACTTTTCTACATCTGTGGACGCCGATGGGGTATATGAAACTATCGAATTGCCCTCTGCCTTGAAGCTTTCAACTTCTTTCATCAAGTCCTTGATATACTGCTCTCGCGGGTTATTTTGTGCAAGCTCGTCATCATATATGGCAAGAAGCTTATCCGCCATCTGATTAAGCTGCTCGTCTGTGTACTGCTCATTATATAAGCATTTTGCAAGCTCGCTGTAGTATTTCACCACCTCTTTGGGCGTGGGAGGATAATTTGTCTCCAAATCGCGCATTATTACATTTTGAACGGCTGTGACGGTAAGCTCATCCTCCTTTGAGCTTTTATTTGACAGGTAAAAATAATACCCTCCAATAATCGCTATAGATAACACTATTAAAATGGCTACTTTTACTTTAGACATATTTTTTCCTCCTTTCGGATTTTACTGTTCGCCTTCCTCGTCCTCGAACGAAAGCTCCTCACTCCAGCCGTCACGCGCTATGTGGGTATTGGGAAATATCGCGCGGACTTCGTTTTTGTAGTCTTCGGGGTGTGAAAGCGACGGTGAATAGTGGGTAAGCCAAAGCTTTGATGCGTCTGCCTGACGCGCAAGCTCTGCCGCCTCGTAAAAGGTCATGTGCTTGTATTCTTTTGCTTTTTCCTGTTTGTCGGGCTCGCCGTACATTCCTTCGCATATGAATAAATCGGCGTTTTTTGCGTTTTGTATTATGCTGTCTGTAGGGCGGGAGTCTGTACAATAGGTGACTTTTATTCCTTTTCTGGGAGCGCCGAGTACCATATCGGGCGTGTAGGTTTTACCGTCTATTTCTAAGGTTTCGCCTTTTTGCAGACGGTTCCAGAAACGCCTGTCGATGCCAAGCGCAAGCGCTTTGTCAAGCTGGAATTTGCCTTTTCTCTCTATTATAATGCTGTAGCCGTAGCAGGTTACGTTGTGGTTTACGCGGAAGGCTTCTATTTTGAAGCCGTCAAATTCAAATGTCTGCTTTGGCTCTGTTATTTCCATAAATTCAAGCTCAAAGGGAAGCTCTGGGGCTACTGCCCTGAGCGCATTCACCACGCGGGTAAGCCCTTTGGGACCTATCATCAAAAGCGGGGTTGTTTTTTCTGCGTTGCCCATGGTGAGGAGCATGCCAGGAAGCCCTGATATGTGGT
>CANQHZ010000203.1 GCA_947623805.1 uncultured Lachnospiraceae bacterium
CCCGTGAATAAGGGCATTATCCTTTAGTAATTTCGTATTTTGCAAAAGATTTTTCAATATTTTTATCACCGACGCTGTACCTCCCGTTAGCTCTTGCTTTTGAAATTTTTTGTTGAATATTGCTGAAAAGTTAAGGCGCTGTGTCATTTTATATTCTAGCACCTTGATTTTAACGTTGTCAATATTGCAGGCTGCTTTCGACATTTTGGATGATTGTGTTGTGAGCTTTTTGTGCTTAATCTGTATTCACATGGTACGAGATAATTAACTTTTTATAGATAGTGCCGCAAATATGTGGCACTTTTTTTGTTGAATAAATGGCAGGATGATATATAATAGAAATTGTTAGAAACTATTATAAACCATCCGAATTTAGTCAAAATATATAAAACGCGGCTAAGACACCATCGAAACAAGCTGCGTGCGAGGCACATCTTATTCTTTCTATATATTTTGCCTAAATTCTATATTATTGAATAGGGTTTTGCAAACGTATAAAAACCGAAATCATAAAGAGGAGAAACGGAATGGGTAAATTAGAAACTATGGGAAAAACAATAGACATATATGTTGACAAGCTCTACCGCAGGCCACGTATAGCCGAACCGTGCTGCATCGGTATACCGCTAAAGCAGGGCGAGCTTTTTGAGCTTGACGGAGTGGAGGTGTTGCAGGACGGCAGACCATTGCCGATACAGAAAAAAGTGACCTCACGGCACAAAGACGGCTCCGTGCGTTTTATGTTTTTGAGGTTTCTTGCGGATTTGCCCGCAAACAAGGGCGTCGTCTTAAAATGCAAGCTTATGTCGGACAAAAAATCGGACGCGCAGGAAATAAAGGTAAATCAGACATCTGACAGCATAAGCGTTGATACGGGCGCGCTTTCGTTTGAGGTAAAAAACGACAGCCATCATATTTTTTCGAGCGCCGCGAGCGGGGGCAGGCAGTACCCGAAAGAGCGCTTTATCGGACCAGTCCTGACCGATGCTGAAAACGGCAGATATGAAATGAGAATAGGCAGCTGGCGCGTGGTGGAGACAGGCGCTGTCTGCACAATTTTGAAAGCGAACGGCACAAACGAGGCTATGAATGGCAGTGGTAGGCATGCGGACTTTGAGATTAAGCTTACGGCTTATGCGGGCAAGCCTTGGGTTGAGGTTTCATACCGCATCATAAATACGGATGATAACCCGTTGCAGTTGTCGTCTCTTGTATTTAATATGAACTTAAAAAGTGACAGTAATGTCATAATTGTAAATCCTGATTTGCAAACGACATATAAAACCGAGGGGATAGCAGAGCTTGGCAGCATTGAAAAAATGACACCAGTGTCACAAACACGTACTTGCGTGGCAAGCTCAAATTATAAGACGGATTTTGAGATAGGTGCAAACGGCGCGGGACTGTATAGGTCGGTAGACGCGCAGGATTTGGTGAACGAGGCGAATGAGCATTTTGTGGAGGTGTTTTACGGCACATTTTTTGCGGACTGTACGGACAGCGAGGGCGGCGTGTGCGCGACGATTTTCCAGGCGCAGCAGAATTACCCCAAGGCGGTTGCCGCCGACAGCAGGGGCATTGCCGTAATGCTTGTGCCTGAGGGCGTGGGGAATGTCGTCATGGAGTCTGGAATGTCGCGTGAGCAGCGTTTCCTGCTTCATTTCCATGCGGCTGATGAACCGCTTGCAGAGCTTGACAATAGAAGTCTTATATACCAGATGCCTGACAGACCGTATGTGCAGCCGGAAGTTCATGCCGAGTCGGGAGTTTATATTGATATGTTTATGGACAGCGTAAATGCGGGCGACGCCGAGGTAGAGCAGGCGCTTATCGCCAAGGCTGACGGTCATGCCCGCGCATACGGCATGCTAAATTTCGGCGACTGTCCCGACATGAACTACACGACGCAGGGAAGGGGCGGCGGAGACCTTGTCTGGGTGAACAACGAATATGATTTCCCCCATGCGTGCGCCCTGCTTTATGTGCGCAGCGGAATACGGCGTTTCCTCGATTACAATATCGCCGCTGTAAGCCACTGGATGGACGTAGACGTGTGCCATTACAGCAGCAATCCGATGTTTATAGGCGGTCAGTGGGAGCATACAAACGGGCATTGTAAAGGAAACATAAGAAAGCGCGAGGATTTGATGGTCTGCTCGCACCAGTGGGTAGAGGGTTTGCTTGACTATTATCATTTCACGGGCGATGAGCGCGCGCTTGAAACGGCAGAAGGCATTGGAGAGAATGTCCTGCGCCTTTTGGACCTGCCGATGTATTCTCAGGTCGGCGAGATAAACGCGCGCGAAACAGGCTGGGCGCTCAGGACACTCACGGCTATGTATGTGGAAACGAACGACAAAAAATGGCTTGCCAAAACGGATAAGATTATCAGCGACTTCAAGGCGTGGGAGGAGCAGTACGGCGAGTGGCTTGCGCCCTACACGGACAATACGGTTATACGCACAGGCTTTATGATTTCTGTAGCCGTAGGCAGCGTGATGCGCTATTACCGCGAGTTTCCGAGTGAGGATTTAAAGCGCATGCTGCTGCACGCGGTTGATGATTTGGTTGAGAATTGCTATATGGAAAGAACGGGACTGTTCTATTACAAGGAGCTTCCGAGCCTTAGCCGCAACGGAAACAATACGCTGCTTTTGGAGTCGCTTGCGATTGCCTATGAGCTTACAGGCGATGAGAAGTACCTTGCATACGGCGAATACACGTTTAAGCGTGCGGTAAGCGACACATCAGGCGGCGGGCTTGGCAAAAAGACGATTTACGGCGACGCGGTAGTGGCAGGCAGCGGCAGCACAAAGAACTTCGGACAGAGCTTTATACCGCTTGTGACATATTACAAGGCTGTGTATGACGCATGGAAGAAAAGAGAAAATCAGTCGTGATTTTGCGATATTGTGATAAAGCGAGGATTGACGCTGGTTATGGAAGAAACAAAAAATGTAAATAAAGGGAAAAACGCCATATTTGAGACTACGGCAATCCCAAAGGCTGTAGCCACGCTCTGCATACCTACTATCATAAGCTCGCTTGTGATGGTGCTTTATAATCTTGCGGATACTTATTTCGTAGGAATGTTAAATGACCCAGTGCAGAATGCGGCGGTAACGCTTGCGGGACCTGTGCTTTTGGCGTTTAATGCGATAAATAACCTTTTCGGCGTAGGCAGCTCCAGCATGATGAGCCGCGCGCTCGGACGAAGGGACTACGAGACAGTCTACAAAAGCTCGGCGTTTGGCTTTTACTGCGCCCTGTTTTGCGGCATCATCTTTTCGCTTGCCTGCACTGTGGGGAAAGCGCCGCTTCTTAGGCTGCTTGGCGCGGACAGCGTCACCATGGAGGCGACAGGCGCGTATATGATGTGGACAGTGACATGCGGAGCAGTGCCTGCGATTTTAAATGTCGTTATGGCATATCTTGTGCGCTCTGAGGGTGCGGCGCTCCACGCAAGCATCGGCACGATGA
>CANQHZ010000204.1 GCA_947623805.1 uncultured Lachnospiraceae bacterium
CGCCGCGTCATACGCTATGTCTATATGTACCGCGGGATTGAGCGCCGAAACCTTTTCAACGATTTTTTTGACCTCGCGCGATACATTTACGGTGCCCGCGCTCTGCGTCTTGGCAATGCCTATGCTTATGCTTTCATTGCCGTTGAAACGGCTGATGCTGCTGTAATCGTTTGTCGCCATTGTGACTGTGGCTATGTCTGAAAGCGTGATAACGCTGCCCCTGTTTGTAAACAGCGGCGTGTTCTGCAGGTCCATCAGATTTTCGGGCTTTGATGACGCCGACGCGCTGACGGACTGCGAGCCCTGATTGACGCTGCCGATTGGTATTGTGAAATCCGTAGTGGCTATATATGTGGAAATATCGGACATTGACAGACCGTACTGCTGCATCTTGTCCTTGTGGAGCTCTATCTTTACATATTCGCCCTGTCCGCCTGTGACTGTGGTGTCAGCTATGTCCGCCACTCTGTCAAGCTCAGGTATGACCTCGTCCTCAACAAAGGCAAATACATCCGTATCACCCGTCGTGGTGACTGACAATGTCATTACGTCCTGGGCATCCATGTTCATTTCCACAATGACAGGGTCTGTCGCGTCATCGGGAAGCTGCAAAGATGCCGTATCAAGGGCACTGCGCAAATCCGAGTACGCCTCGTCGATGTCAGTCCCGTAGTCGTATGAAAACATTACCATTGATATGTCAGCCGTGGTCTGCGAGTCTATTGAGTCGACGCCTGCAAGCGTCTCACCCGAATCCTCTATAACCTCTGTGACAAGCGTCTGCGTCGTCTCGGGGTCGCCGCCCTGGTACATGGTAAGCACAAAGAGCATGGGAAGCTCCATATCAGGCGTCAATTCAAGCTTAAATCCAAACAATGAGCTTATGCCGAATACTGCAAGCGCAAGCACAATCAATAATGCGGAAACAGGTCTTTTTAATGCTAATTTTGTCAAGGAGTTCATCTTGTCCCGCCTCCCTATTCGCTCTCACTGACAGAAACGGTTACGCCCTCGCGCAGCTGGGCCGACCATGTAGTGATTACAAGGTCATCTTTTGTAAGCCCGTCAGTTACTACTATATTTTCAAGGTCATATAAGCCTGTGGTTATATTGGACCTCTGTGCCTTTTGGTCGACTACCGTGTAGACATATGCCTGTGTGCCGTCGTAATACACGGCATCGTATGGTATGATGAGTACATTGTTTTCGTGGTATGTATCCGTAGTCACCGTCGCTCTCGTGCCCGACAGCAGATTTGACGTGTCACCCTTAATACTTGCCTTTACGCGGAAAAGTCCTGTGTTTGCGTCTACCGCGCCGCCTATCTCTATAATCTCTCCCTCATACGTCTTGTCATCTTTTGTGACTGTTATTTTTTGTCCTGTTGAAAATGTATTGCGCACATCCTCACTTACATAATATGTGGCGACCATTGTGTCCTTGTTTGATATGACAAAAGCGGGAGTGCTTGATGAGGCAAAATCATGGACATCTATATTTACCGCCTCTATAACACCTGATATTGTCGCCGTGATAGTGTAATTTTCAAGGTTTTCCTTTGCCTGCTCGACTTGGAGCTGTGCGTTGGTGATATTATTTTCAGAGAGCTGTTTGCTGTCCTCGCGCAGCTCGCCGTTTTGGATATCCTGCGCCACCACCTGCTGACTGTAGCCCTCATATGTTTTGTCAACAGCGTTTTGGTAGCTCTCTATGCTTGTCTCATAAGCGCTTATTTGCTGCTTGTATCCCTTAATTTCCGCCTGAATCGTGGCGTCCTCAGTAGCTGCGTTTTGATATCGCGTAGCTGCGTCGCTTGCCTGCTCCGAAAGGTCATTTACTTCCTCACTCAGCTCCTTTAATTCAGGGTCTGAGGCTATAAGCTGCTCCTGTGTCATTCCAGTTGATGGTATTGAACCGCCTTTAAGTATCTCCTGCATTTTCTCTGTGGCTTTTTCGGAAAGCTCATCTGCCTTGTCCTGCGCCCGATTAGCTAAATCCTCGGCATAGTCCTTAATCTCATCGACATCATCGTCATAGTCGTATTCTTCCTTTATTGCCGCATATTCGTCTTCTTTATCTTTTAATTTCTTCTTCACGTCATCAAGGGATTGCATGGCGTTGAAATACTGCTCCTGATAGTCGTTTATGCTGTCCTCTGTGCCTGACAGCTCCGAATCCGCCGACATATCATTTAAAAGAGTAGCGCCCTCTCCAAAATTCATGTCGTGGTTTGTCTTTGCCGTATTGAGACCTATCTGAGCGCTCTTTACCGTATACTGCGCCATCGTGTCATCGAGCACGGCAAGCACATCGCCCGCCTCTACCTTGTCTCCCGCCGACACCCTTACCTCCAACACCTCCGCTGTCGCCATAGGTATGACATATACGGATTCATCGGGATTAAGTGTCGCTATAAAATCACCGCTAAGTTTCAAATCGCTGATTTGTGGATTGGCTGCCTCCACTATCGCCACGTCCTCCGCCGTTTCCTCAGCTGCCTCATCTGAGCATCCTCCCAGCATTGCCGCTGCCATTGCTGTACATAAAAGCATTGCAAGCCTTTTATTTCTGCTTTTCATAATAATACCTCCATGCTGTCTCTGCGACCCGAATAAAATTCGCCTTGTGTTTGAATTTGACATTTTCTCATCTATTTTATACGAAACAGCGCGATAATTAAAGGGGTATTAAATAAATTTAATAAAATTTTATAATACTTCACTTTTTTTTTTCACAAATATCCTTTATACTATTATAAGCATATAGCTCAACATAAACCTGCTGCCGCGCAATCACAAGCTTATGCCTGTCTAAAGCTGCGGTTAGTGCAGGGACTGTCAAGAATGGAGGATTTTATGAAAAGAATATTTAGGCATTTTATCTCTGCAATAGTTTCCATGGCTATTCTGCTGGGGGTGGCGTTGTCTTTTAACATGACTGCGTCGGCTAATCCCAGCATTGGCAATGGTATTATTTTGTCCGATGATGTGATTACGCTGACCGAGGGGGCAAGTGTCACTATCGCGGCGGCATTAGGCGAGGGGTTCGACGCTTCAAGGCTTACCTGCGTGTCGGCTAATCCCGATATAGCGACCGTCACTCCCGCAGCGTCAATGGCAAATGTAGCCAATTTTCAAGTCAATTATGTCGGGAGTGGCTCCACTGTGATTGCCATAGTGCATATGGACAATCCCGCCGTGGTCGCTTATGCCGCGGTAAATTCCAGCACACTCATAATGCAGATTCCCGCAAAGCTCGGGACTAATCACGACAACTACTGCGTGCTTACCGGATATGAATTTATGCCTTATGATTTTAACAAATATGTAGATTTCAGCGTGTATAAGAATACGCTGAAGCTCACATACAAGCTGGCGGCTGTCGGCGATTCCGATTACACTTCATGGGGCTGCTA
>CANQHZ010000205.1 GCA_947623805.1 uncultured Lachnospiraceae bacterium
AAGCGCTTGGAATAACGGCTGATTTTTGCTTTACATCGGTCGATGAACGAATAGGCTGCATGAAGCCTGACCCGAAAGGAATAAAGGTAATATTGGAGACGCTTGGCATAGGCTCGGATGAAGCTGTGATGATAGGCGACCGCTATGAGAAGGACGGTCTCGCCGCGCAGTCAAACAATATGGACTATATAATTGTTTCATCCTCGCGCAAAGAGCGGGAAAATCTTAATATTACCATTTAATCTTTTTTAATAACAATTCCATGGATAGACCCAAGACGTAAACGATAAATATTGACGGGATAAGGGTAAGCATATAAAAAAGCAAATCATTATATTCATACCCATTGCTGTTAAGAGCGGATGTGATTGCTTTTATGCCGTACCAGCAGATTAAGCTGTGTGTCAGGTACATTCCGTATGAGATACGTCCGCATTTGGCAAGAAAATCGGCAAGAAGCGAAAGCACCTTATCATCGGGTGCTTTTTTTGTGTTCTTTTTTTCGGATGATTTTAACTCTACGTGAAGCATACTGACAGCGAGCCAATAAAATGCAAGTCCTGCAAGGGAAGGCATAATTGTATATAGATAATTCATTTTTTCGGGGAGCAGATAGAGCTTTATTGATATAAAGCCTGTCAGCGCAAATAAAACAACGGAAACAGCCAGCGGACAGCGCGCGGCAAAGCCCTTGTGAATATCGGGCTGCTGCTGAAAATAAAGCATAATGCCCAGCATAAAACACGGCAGCTGATTTGTGAAAAAATAGTATAGAAATGAATTGTTTGACGGGTAAAGCTTTCCTCCTGATGCCATTGCTATGTGACGCAGCGTAAACACGTTAATAACGAGAAAAATTAAAGGGAGGGCATATATGAGAAACGGGCTTATTTTGCGGAGCTTTTGGCATAATGCCGCCAAAAGGGGGAACAAAAGGTACAGTATAAAGGAAGTGCCTATATACCAACCGCCCGGAAACACGCTGTTTATATAATCGGGAAAAAATCCGTGTATGAAGAACACATTTGTCAAAAGCGCAAGCGGTGTCCGCGTCATGATAAATCCGGGTGAATAATGAAAAATATCAATCAGAATTACATTTAAAATAAAATTTAACGCAAGCATTATTAAAAATCCTGGGGCAAGCCGCATATAGCGCCTGATTATAAAGCTGATATAATTTCCGGAAAAACTCTTAGCGGGGGATTTTTCAAGCTGATGAAACCACGAGTAGCATAAAGCCATGCCTGATACAAGAAAGAAAATCTGGCATCCCATTTGCCCGTAGTTTACAAGCGCTCTGTAGCCCTCGGTATTTTTCAGTATGAAATGCCGGTTGTGTACTATGATAATCATTATGATGCCAATACCCTTTAGCATATCTATTGACTTCAGTTTGTTGTTCATAATTGCCTCCATAGATAATTAAAGTATATGCAAACAGTATATCACGTTTGACATGAAATAACCATAGAATGTCAGAAAGACAACACCACAATAATGGTAGTATATTGGAAATTTGTGCTGTTTTTGATAGAAAAAAAAGAAAAATATGTGCATTATGTAATCTATACATAATGCCAAAAATCATATACAATAGAAAGTAAAGTGTTTTTACATATAATTTCATTGCAGCAGACGATGATGGATTAATCATTGTATTAGCTGTGGAATGGAGATTGAGATGAAAAAGGGATTCATTTGCAAAGGAATTGGAGTTGCCATTGTTTTAGGAGGCATGTTGTTTAGCCCAATGTCTGCTATGGCGGCGGAGGTGCTTCCGAATGCGGAGGTACCGGTTGATGAGCAGACTGAGTCACCAATGCCCGCTCCTGAGCAGTCATTGGACGCAAAAACGCTTGCTATTCAGGAATATGTCGCATCATTTGTGCCATCAAGCGACTATGAGACGGCGCTTTTGCAGTATGCGCAATTGGAGGTAGTGCTGCAGGGGCTGCCGCTTGACAAGTATCATGTCATAAATGTACTTGGGGATTCGATTACCGAGGGCGTAGGGGCGAGGTCCGCAGACAAGACATATCCGGCTGTGCTTGCAAAGCTTACGGGTGCTAAGGTAAACAATTACGGTCTTTCGTTCTCTAGGATTACCGATATAGTTTCGGACAATTCCAATCCAGGTTCGTTTGTTGACAGAATGTACGGCATGGACAAATCGGCCGATTTGATAATAGTTTTTGGCTCCACAAACGATTTCTGGTACGGTGATTGCCCGATTGGGAAGCCTACCGATACAGGCGTAGATACTTTTTACGGAGCACTGAATAAAATTATGGGATATCTTAAAAACACTTATCCCGCCTCTGATATAGTATTTCTTACGCCGTACCAGCAAAGCAAAGACGCAGATTTGACACATTCATATGGTAGGAGCACTAATAATAATTTTGGCACGGGTACGCTGAGCGACTACAGAAAAGCCTTGCTTGACAGATGCCAGTATTACGGCATACCTGTGCTTGATTTATATGCCGATTATGAGCTCAATACGGTTGACAATCGTGATGCGCTTGTAAAATACGGGAATTATCTGTGTGACGGATGCCACCTTAATAATGCGGGATATAATCTTCTTGCAAGAAAAATTTATAAGTTTGTAATGCAGGACTTTGACACGTATGTGCCTGAATATGTTAATATAAACGGCATGGTGTTTGAGACTGCCGCACTTCCGGCATTGATTGTCAATGGCAGTTTTGTGTTGCCAAATGGTTCTGTGCTTGTCAGCAAGCCGGGATTTGAGGTTGATATTACAATGCCGCTTAAGCAGATTTATCAGAACCTTATCATATCAGCATATTATTAATTTTGCGCAGGTATAACTTTTATGAATTTTGTTAAAAATTACTGGCATTGGCTTTTGGTGGGCTTTATATTTTGCTGTGAAGCAATAATATTGCTGGCCTTTGGCGATAATATATATGTGGCTGTGTGCGATAACCTTGACCTGTTTATTGTACAGCTTAAAATGCTTAGAGAGAGCGGCTCGTTTTTTGATTTTGGTCATAATGCATCAATGCCTATACTGCAAAGCATCGGCAGGGATTACTTTCCGTCAGAATTTTCGTTTTACAATATCCTGTATATGATTTTGCCGGATGTATATGCGTATATTGCGGGATATTTGATTAAGCTTGTGATGTCTGTGGCTTCGTCTGTGCTTTTGGCAAGATATCTGTTGAGGGAAAAGTATGCAAAGTATGAAAAAATCGTAGTGCTTGCCGCTGTGGCGTTTGCCCTTTTACCGTTGTATCCTATGTATTCGTTCTGCTTTGCGTCAATGCCGCTTGTAGTTTATCTTTTGATTAGAATATACAGAGAGCCTGATTGGAGACTGTTTGCCGCGCTGTTTTTTTACCCGCTGGTTTCGTATTTTTCGTTTTTTGGAATTTTTAT
>CANQHZ010000206.1 GCA_947623805.1 uncultured Lachnospiraceae bacterium
ATTGTTCCTCCGTTTGGATGCATGACCTGACCTGTCATATAAGAAGCATCCTCTGACGCCAAAAACACATAGCAGGGCGATACTTCGCAGGGCTGTCCCGCGCGCATCATCGGCACCTGTGATGTCTTTCGCCCAAAGGTCGTGACCTCCTCTGCCGAAAAAGACGCTGGAATCAGCGGTGTCCAGATTGGTCCAGGCGCAACTGCATTCACGCGGATTCCCTGTTCTGCGAGCGACAGCGAAAGAGACCTTGTAAGCGCGATTATTGCCCCTTTGGTCGCACTGTAATCAATTAAATCCTTATTTCCCTGAAACGCTGTGACAGATGCCGTGTTAATGATGCTGCTTCCTTTTTTCAGATGCGGAAGGACTTCCTGAATCATATAAAAATATGATATTATATTATTTTCAAATACCAGATGGAGCTGTTCTGGTGATATGTCAAGTATGCTGCGCTGGACAAACTGGACTGCATGATTATTGACGAGAACGTCAATTTTTCCAAAGCATTCCAATGTCTTTTCCACACATTTTTTTACAAAACATCGATCCTTCAAATCGCCCTGCAGCAGCAGACAGCTTCCACCCAGCTCATGTATGCGTCTCTCTGTATTATGCGCGTCCTGTTCTTCATTATAGTAGACAATCACAACAGCTGCTCCTTCTTTTACAAAGTCATAAGCCGTCGCTCTTCCGATGCCGCTATCGCCGCCTGTTATTATGGCTACTTTGTTTTCCAGCCTGCGCCCGCAACGCATACAATCGGATATCGGCCGTGGCTGCATAACGCATTCCAGTCCTGGCTGCATTTCCTGATGCTGCGGAGGAAACGAAAGCGGAATATCCTCACATATCGTGACACTTCCATAATTATCGTATGAATCCATTTTTTCTACTCCTGTGCGCTGTATAATATTATTGATACTATATGCAATTCACAAAATAGATGTGAATTTTGTGTGAGTTTTTGCAGTACGTTAAAGCAGTTAAGGCTGGATATCAAAGGCTGACATTAGCTTTCTAAAAGTGTCCTGTCCGTCAAGGCAGGTATCTGTCAAATAGCCCTTTTCACGCTCCCATTCCGAAAGACCGCGGTAATAAAACAGCTTCTTTGAGCCCTCAATGATGAATGGGACGATGCGTATCTCTTAAACAAATCGATAGAGCCCGTTTGCGGGACCTTTACTTATAATACCCAAATAAGCGAAAAAAAGTAAAGGTTTAATCTGAAAATAAAGAAAAAAGTAAAGCCAAACGCTTGTATATAAATAATGGCATTGGCATAAGCCACATAAAAATGCAGGTTGCATATGGCGAGCTTAGCAATGTATAATATATGTTGTCGGATATTCAGATTATTTATGTTCTAAATGCAGGAAAAACAATATATAAGGCATATGGTAGGCAATTATAGCATGTGCCTGATAACTGGAGTATATGCAATGAAGATTATAATAGCAATGGATTCATTAAAGGGAAGCTTGTCTTCGCTGGAAGCTGGGTATGCTGCCGAAAGGGGCATAAAAAGGGTGTATCCTGATGCGGATATTTCTGTCCGCGCTCTTGCAGACGGCGGCGAGGGAACAGTGGAGGCTCTTGTCTGCACAATGGGCGGAAAACTTCAGACAATAACGGTAACAGGACCGCTTGGAAAGCCCGTATCTTGCAGCTACGGCATCTTATCTGACACAAGTACGGCGGTTATAGAGATGTCTGGCGCCGCAGGCATTACTCTGGTGCCGAAGGAGCTGCGCAATCCTATGAATGCTACCACATACGGCGTGGGAGAGGTTATCCGTGACGCGATGAAAAAAGGCTGCCGCCGTTTTATCGTGGGCATTGGCGGAAGTGCCACAAATGACGGGGGCATCGGAATGCTGCAGGCATTGGGCTATGATATTTTAGACAAAAACGGCAGACAGGTTTCACCTTATGGAAAGGGGCTGGCGGACATTGCGCGGATTACTGACGAGCATGCGCTTCCCGAGCTTTCGCAGTGTACCTTTAGGATTGCCTGTGATGTGACAAACCCGCTTTGTGGGGACAACGGATGCAGCGCCGTTTACGGTCCGCAGAAGGGAGCTTCACCTGAAATAATACGCGATATGGACAGATGGCTTTCTGGATACGCACATATTGCAGCTATGACAGGACGAAGCGCCAATCCTGATATGCCGGGGGCAGGCGCTGCGGGAGGTCTTGGCTTTGCGTTAATGACTTTTACCGATGCGGTTCTGGAATCGGGTGTCAAAATAATCCTGGAGGAAACACATTTAGAAAATTATATAAAAAATGCGGATATTGTCATAACAGGTGAAGGCAGGCTCGACGGTCAGACTGCAATGGGAAAAGCTCCTGTCGGCGTGGCGCGGCTTGCAAAGAAATTCGGGAAACCTGTCTTGTGCTTTGCGGGGTGCGTTGGAGAAGGAGCCGTAGCCTGCATTGACGAAGGAATAGATGCCTTTTTCCCGATTTTGCGGAATGTGGTGACGTTGGAGGAAGCTATGGCAAGGGAAAATGCAGAACAAAATATGGTTGCGGTAGTAGAACAAGTATTTCGCGTAATAAAAGTGATGAATGGAATGCATTAACTCTGATACGATGGCTGTGTTGCATTATGGATACTCTTTCACGGAGGAGTGCCTGAGAGGAAGTTTCAACGAGGAGAAAAAGGACTATGACCTGATGACGGTCGTAGTGATGCGGCTTGGACATAAGGGAGAAAGCAGCGGGGATGATGCGATTCGGCTTTTGAGTAAGATGTTCTCTACAAATCTTAGCTATGAAGATAAGTTGGACGCATTACAGAACGAGTTCCTGCCATTGTTTGCAAATGAGACTGAAGGCTTTTCCGCCGAGGAGCATGTATCGCGGGATTATTGGTGGACAGGCATTGTGGAAGAAGATCCTTGGGAGTGGCTTCCGTATTTTGCAAACGCAAGGCGCGACGGTTATGATTTTGATGCGAGATGGGCTGACGGCCTTGCAGACCGCAGGGAAAAGCTAATAATGGATTTTTATATGGATGAGGATGAAAGCGGCGATGTTGTCTGGAAAAAGGACATCCAGACTCAGATTATCTTAAAGTACGATTGAAAGACAGATAGAATGAAGGACGTGCAGACGGCATAAAATATTGCCAGAGGCTGTCGCACTAAGTTATGAACCGTGAACCGCTCCCCGTCAAGTAGACAGTGAAAAAAATTTATATTTTTTTCACTGTCTACTTGACGGGGAGCGGTTCATTCGTTAAAGCGACAGCCCCGTTTTTATGGAGGTACGATATGGAAAATGCAAAGATTTACGGGTATATGAGAGTATCCACAAGGGAACAGAACGAGGA
>CANQHZ010000207.1 GCA_947623805.1 uncultured Lachnospiraceae bacterium
CTTCGTACCAGCAAAGGAAAAGAGTATTTGAATGTTTTAGACTTTATCGGCAACTATGAAAAAGCAGGGAGAGCGCCGCTGCTTTTGAGTGGTGCAAAAGCGCTGGAAGAAAAAACGGCACATGATTATAGCAGTATAGAATATCCGGATGATTGTATTGTGGATTTTGACATGCGCTTGATTGATTTGTTCAGGGAAATGGATAAGAAGTCGTTATCCAGTAAGGAACGCATTAAGCGGGAGTTTTACAGAATAAAAGAGCTGCTGGACGGTAAAGTGCCAAGCCGCATGGAATTGTTTACCTATATGGATGATGATATTTACCGGTATTGCATCAGGCATGTAAAGGAAAATCCCTTCCGAAGATATCTGGACTTTTTAAATGAAATCAATGAACTGTCTGTGGCAGAGCAGGAGGTCTATTCCGGAATCGGCAGAGAATTTCTGGCGCTCATGGAAACAACGGATATGCAGAAGGTATATAAGATACCAATCCTGTACAGCTTCTATCACGAGGGCGATATCCGGCTCGCAGTAACGGATGAGGATGTGCTGGCAGCGTGGAAAAAGTTCTTTGATAATGGGACGAATTGGAAAGATTTTGCACCGGATATTTCCTATACGGATTATAAATCTATGACAGATAAGCAGCATTTGAGCAAAGCAAAAAGTATGCCAATCAAATTTTTGCGGGCGTCCGGAAAGGGATTTTTCATTGAGAAAGTGGGTTATGCGCTCGCAATCAGGGGAGATTTGGGATCTGTGATAGGGAATGCTGCCTTTAGAGGTCATATGAAAGATATTTTGGAGTACCGCACGATGGAATATTATCGCAGAAGGTATGCGGAGTGATGAGGAGCATTTGAAATTGTTTTGAAAAAAGAAAGGAATCGAGTGATTTTATGGCAATCCCAACAAACATAAAAACATTATTATCCGGTGAAGTAGTTGAATGGGCAAGGATTGAATTCAAAGAAAGCTGGGATTCGGCAGCTTCCCTGAAAACCGTCTGTGCATTTGCAAATGACTTAGACAATTGGGGAAGCGGGTATATTATAATTGGCGTAAAGGAAGAGAATGGGCGGCCTGTTATCAGTGTGGAAACCTATCAAGATAAACAGTTTCTTGTTCTCTGGTGTCCGGGTGGAGAGAGCAGACCGTATTCTTCGCCGAAAACAATGGCTAAGGATAGTAGGGAACATATTTATTATATCCGCAAAGCCTCCAATACGGTACAACCTACGGACGATGAAGTGAAAGATTTGTTCAGCCTTGCCAACAGAGTTCCTTTTGATGACCGGGTGAACCCGCAGGCAGAATTGTCTGATCTGAATATAACACTGATTCAGAATTACCTAAAAGAAATCAAGAGTTCTCTGTATGAAAAAGCAAAAACAGGGGATTTCGCAGAAGTGTGCAGCGATATGAACATCATCAGCAATCTTCCAGAGTATGTGAAACCTAAAAATGTGGGATTGATGTTTTTCTGCATGGAACCAGACAAGTTTTTTCCCTGTACACAGATAGATGTTGTCCAATTCCCGGAGGGATTGGGCGGAAATGCCATTATTGAAAATACGTTTAAAGGCCCGATTCATCAACAACTCAGAGATGCCCTGCAATTTATCAAAAATACCATTATTACGGAGCGGGTGGTAAAACATTCGGACCGGGCAGAAGCAGACCGCTTTTTCAATTATCCGTATGCAGCGATAGAGGAAGCCCTGTCAAATGCGGTATATCATCGGGCATATGATGTTAGAGAACCGATAGAAGTGCGTGTAGAGCCGGATAGGATAGAGATTGTAAGCTATCCGGGGCCGGATCGTTCCGTAACGCAGGAAGGGTTAAAAAATTATCGCGTCTCTAACCGCAGATATCGGAATCGCCGTATCGGAGATTTTCTGAAAGAACTGCATTTGACTGAGGGCAGAAATACCGGATTCAAGAAGATATTAGATGCTTTGGAAGCTAATGGTTCGCCCAAACCGGAATTTGAGACGGATGAAGACAGAAGTTATTTTATTACCAGATTGTTTATACATGAACCAACATGGCTGAATGCATTGACTGAATTAGAAGAGCAGATTGTCACAAACCTTAATACTCTGCCTCAGCAGGCTCAGGTGATATCGAATCTGCTACAATCTTCACTCAATAAAATTGCCATATCTAAAATTGATAATATGAAAGCGGGACTTAAAGCATTGACAGAGGCTATGCCTGTGATAACCACCGGTCAGTTTGAAGCAATCAGAGACTCTCTGAAAGTTATTACTGATAAATTGCCGCCTGGAGATGATTTGACATTGAATGCAGAGCGATTTGCCGAATTGTTGGCAGAAAAATCAGCAGAATCAGCAGAAAAATCAGCAGAATATAATGGAGAAACTTTATCTGCCCGGCAAAAACAGATTTTGAAATGTATGGAAATTGGGGTGGAATATAGTACAGAAGAAATTGCTGCCAAAATAGGACTTAAAGGGCCAAGAACAAGGCAGCTTTTAAATGAATTAATAGAGTTGGGTGTGCTGGCATGTACTGCGGCAACTAAAAATCGAAGATATATTAGGCTTAAATAATTTGTTTATTTCAAGTAAATTATTGAAAATATAGTCAGTGTTATCTTGACAACTTGGGAAGGAGAAATGGAATGGATTTTAAGATGATGGTAGTTCACTGTATAGGGGAGTATTTATGCCTAGTATACGAGAAGCTGCAGCTTTTGGATTTGATGTTCCTATAAATAGTACAATAAATCAGAGGATGTATGGCGCTGTTGAAGAAGCGCATTATAAAATGACAAAATACTATTCGCTAGAGGAATGGGGCAACCTATTTAAACAAGACCTACTTTGGATAAAATGCAGTCCGAAGGGGTATTACGATTGGAAGGAAAAGGATGTGCAGCCCAATATTATAAAAATAAATGCGTTTAAATGCGTCCTAAATGCGTTTTTTTGAGTGGAAACGCATTTAAAACGCAAATGGACGCAATTCGTCTTGTGATAACACCATGATAACAAAAAATCCAAAAACATCAGATACAAGGTGCATATCCAAGAAAAAAGTGTTGAAAATCCTCTTAAAGTCACCTAAAAACATAATGATTTCCGGCACTAAAGTCCGTGAGGGTGGACGTACAGTTGGATCTGGTCGTGTGGCTACAATCATTGAGTAAATAGAATTCTTGCGAATTCATTCGTAAAAAGCTGGATTTTATAAGGACTTCGGACATTTGCCCGGAGTCCTTTTTCTAATATAATAGGAAATTCCTCCTGCCGGAGGAATCTATAATAAAAATGCCCGCATAAAAGCGGGCACAAGAATAGGGCG
>CANQHZ010000208.1 GCA_947623805.1 uncultured Lachnospiraceae bacterium
GAAAAGACACTCCGTGGCTTTACGCTTTTGGAGAAAATGATATTTCTTTTTACAAATCATTGAGAGTAATTAAAGATAGCGCTTATGTTGGCTTACCGGATGGCGGAGATTTTTGGTGTGAGCGTTGAGGAATTGTGCTGCTTAAAAGAAAACAGGGAGCCGATTATGGAAAATAAAGTTAATGAGTATGCGTTGAAGACACGGGAATTTTTCGTGGATAAATTAGACTTTTTAGATGGTGAAGTCCAGAAATTTGAGCCTGCTGACAATGGAGGATATGGTGTTGCCGCTATGGATGTTAAATGGCGAAGCGGGATACATCTGATTATCTGGCAAAGTTTATGGCGCATAGATTATTATGTCGAGCGCAATGGGGAACAGATTTCCAACACTTTTGTTGTAGGAAAACCTAAAGCGGATTCATTCATTTATATCCAGAGGCTCATTAACGATATCAATAGCGGACGGTATGACAACAAAGCTACCCCTCTTGAAATACATTTAAAATATGTGCAGGAAAGAGGGCTGACCAGCTGCATGAATAATACGAAGTGGGATAAGGTTTTCGGCATTATCCGCAGCATGGAAGAAGAGACAGGCAAGGGAATCCTTATAATGTATAAGCATCTTTTTGACACAGAAGTTCCGGTTCAATATTGGACTGTCGGTGGGGATGAATATTTGAATAAAGGTATGTACAAATATATTGAGTGGTTAAAGATTCGGCCGGTTGTCTGCGATTGTGAGTATCGGGGACGGTTGATCGAACCTGAATATAGATATTATGACTTTACTTCTTTGCTTTTGGAGAAAATGAAGGCAGCTCATCTGCGCTTTGAATATCTGCAGCAGGAGAAAGCCTGTATGATTTATGGATATAAGATTTCATAAAATGATTGTTGGATCAATATTATACCGCATCTGGTCTACAATTCGCCCTGATAAGCAAATAGAAAGGATGACTTTTATGAATTTAGCAAAAATCTCTGCAAACGGTCAGATTACTGTTCCGATAGAAATCCGACGGCTGCTTGGCTTAAAGTCCGGGGATAAGATTTTGTTCTTTCAGAAGCAAAACGGAGAAATTGTTGTAAGCAATGCTTCTTCCGAAGCAATCCGCAAAGCGCAGTCGGCTTTTACCGGTGCTGCCAAAACAATGGGCGTTACCAGTGAGGATGATATTCAGATGCTTGTGGACGAAGTGCGCTATAGAGAGGAAAAGTAACATCTGTCTGACATCTGATATTCGTCGTAAAAAATGTATCACATCTATCAAAATTCCTTGTAATTTTTGTTGTATCGTGCCATACTATATATGTATTAAAATAATGGAGGCACATGTATGTATCGGATCGCGATTGAAAAACTGATGAAATGGAAACAAAGTAAACGCCGAAAGCCTTTGATTATTGAAGGTGCACGTCAGGTCGGTAAAACCTGGCTGATGAAAGAATTTGGCAGACAGGCGTATGCGGACACGGTATATATCAATTTTGACTCTAATTCCAGAATGGCAGAGTTATTTGCATCCGACTTGGATACTGACCGCTTAATCATGGGATTGGAGCTATATGCGGACCGCAAAATTGATCCTGACAATTCTTTGTTGATTTTTGATGAGGTACAGGAAGTTCCTAGAGCGCTGGCATCTCTTAAATATTTTTACGAAAATGCGCCACAGTATCATATTATGTGTGCAGGTTCTCTACTCGGTATTGCTTTGCATCAAGGGACATCTTTTCCCGTTGGCAAGGTAGATTTTCTGAGGCTTTATCCTCTTTCCTTCAAGGAGTTTTTAATGGCGGTCGGTAAGGAGCGTTTTGCAAAACTGCTTGATGAACAAGACTTTCAGATGATTTCAGGATTTAAGCAGACATATATTGACGCCTTGAAACACTATTACTTTATCGGCGGTATGCCAGAAGCGGTACAGAGCTTTGCAGAAAACAAAGATTTTAATGAAGTGCGTGAAATCCAAAAGAGGATACTTGCCGCATATGAGCAGGATTTTTCAAAACATGCCCCGATTGAGATCGTTCTGAAGATCCGAATGATATGGAACAGCATACCCTCACAGCTTGCCAAAGAAAACAAAAAATTTATTTACGGGCTTGTCCGTGAGGGCGCCCGCGCGAAAGAGTATGAAACGGCGATCATGTGGCTGAGCGATTGCGGCTTGGTTCATAAGGTCAGCCGTATAAATGCGGCAAACATTCCTTTGAAGGCATATGAAGACTTGAAGGCGTTTAAGCTGTTTGTGGCAGATGTCGGACTTCTAGGGTGCATGGCCGGACTGCGCCCGCACACACTGCTGGATGGCAGCGAGCTTTTTACTGAGTTCAAAGGCGCTCTTACAGAGCAATATGTCTGCCAGCAGCTAAAAACCATAGATGACTTGGAAGTTTACTATTACACCAACGATAGAGGCTCCTGCGAGATTGACTTTGTCGTTGATACAGGGGAGCGGGTTGTTCCCGTTGAAGTAAAGGCGGAGATAAATCTGAAAGCCAAAAGCCTGAAAACTTATCGGGAAAAATTTTCACCTGAAATTTCTGTCCGCACATCTATGGCGGACTACAAAAAAGAAGAAGGGCTGGTTAATCTGCCGTTATATGCGATAGACCAGATTGCTGAGATAAATTGAAAATGGAAAGTAGAAAAAGTAAGATGGAACCAATTGCTCCTAACCATATAAAAAAATATTGCGTTAAAGATAATACTGATCCGTGGTACTTATACTTATACAAAAAATTTGCAAGTAAAACCTCATTTGTATATAAGGTAAAGTGTACGTGCCATTGTGAAAGGTTTGAAGTTTACCAAGATGCGCATCCAAGTATTTTTGCAAAATGTTGTAATTGTGGGAATATGATTACGGTGTATGATTTAAGGTTTTATCCAGCGGCTGCTAAACTTAACAAACAATTTACTATTAGTAAGGTCGATGAAAGATTGAACCAAGTTTATGTAAACTATGAATATGATGATGAATTTTTGTATGAGAATGATGTTGAGTTTGATGCAAATGACATTACTTGGGGTAAAGTATTTATTGCAGATAGTGATGAATTAAAAAAGATTCTAGACGATGAAACCGCGTAAATATTAATAGATAATAAAATTGCATGCCTATATTGGCATGGCGGAAATCCCAAAAGGAGTAAGATAGGAGGAAGAAATGGACAAATTAAGTAAAGAGCAGAAGGAAACAATATTGAATTTTTTTGGCAAATTAGTAATTCAAAATGTAAGGGACAGGGCATTGAAGTTATCAATGGGAATTGTAAAACAAAGCACAGTTAACCCTGTTAAATTA
>CANQHZ010000209.1 GCA_947623805.1 uncultured Lachnospiraceae bacterium
CCGACCTCGTCCGCATTAGAACACCTACATTCATTGTATTAGAAAATCCGCCCCCGCAGCCTCGCATGCGCAGCAGACATATCTAAGCGGTTTCGTCCCATTCGTTTCCACACACAAAAAAAGCACCCCTCCAAGCCACTCCCCGCAGCCCAAAGGGGTCCCATTCTTTCTCTTATATAAAATATAAAATTACAAACTTACCTCGACATAACCTTATCAATCGCCGCAATCAACCTATCCTCCACAAACGGCTTAACAATAAAGTCCTTAGCCCCATACTGGATAGTCTGCGCCACCATAGCCTGCTGCCCCATAGCCGAGCAGATGATAACCTTTGCAGTCGGCTGAATTTCCTTAATCCTTTTCAACGCCTCGACACCATTCATCTCCGGCATGGTAATGTCAAGCAACACTACATCCGGCTTGAACTCACTGAACCTCTTAACTGCCTCCACGCCGTTTTCAGCCTCAGCAACAACAGTATGACCATGCGGTTCAATCATCTTTTTAATAGTCATGCGCATGAACGCCGCATCATCAACCACCATAATATTAGCCATAATCTACTCCACCTTTCAACCTTATATATACTAAAATAAAGCCTAATCTTTCAACATCTGTCCTTATCATAACATATTTTGCCACACAATGGAATAGAAAATTAAAATTTTAGTTGTGTTTTGTGACAAGCGCGATAACCACACTCCTTGGACACATAAGCAGCGTATCTTTCCCAGTCCACCTCGTAAGCTTATGGTAATCCGTGTCCGCCGTGTGTTCAAACTCAGTGTTCATGACAATGCGCCACTCCCTGCCAAGCGGGAGTTTGGGAAGTTGTATATTCTGGTTTTCCCAGAATGTATTTATACCGATGTAAATAATGTCGTCTTCTATGTTCCCCTCTGTACGCCCCGCAAACATAATGCCAATCATGTGCGTGTCAGGCGTGCAGACGCTGTTCCATGCCGTCTTGTTGTGGATTGACACCTCTGGGAAACCGCAGCCGCTGGGACCTGAACGCCCACGCAGTATCGGATGCTTTTTGCGAAATGCAATCATATACTTGCAAAATTCAAACATTTCCTTGTGCTGCTCTTTCCTTGTCCAGTCAAGCCATGAGATGATGTTGTCCTGACAGTAGGCGTTGTTGTTGCCAAACTGTGTATTGCAGAACTCGTCGCCCGCAAGGAACATCGCCGAACCACGGCTGCACATCAGCACTGCAAACGCATTCTTGCGCATACGATTTCTAAGCTTTAAAATCTCCTCGTCATCAGTATCGCCCTCGGCTCCGCAATTCCAACTGTTGTTGTCATTTGCGCCGTCAGTGTTGTTCCAGCCGTTCTTTTCATTGTGCTTTGTGTTATAGGCATACATATCGTAAAGCGTAAAACCGTCGTGACAGTTGAGGAAATTTACCGTGGCGTTCTCACCGCGGTTTTCCTTGCCGTAGAGGTCAAGAGAGCCCGTAATGCGATTTATCGCCGCCTGCGCCATATTGTAATCGCCCTTTAAAAAGCAGCGCATATCGTCGCGGTATCTACCGTTCCACTCCGACCACCTGTTCCATGAGGGGAAATTGCCCACCTGATAAAGTCCGCCCGCGTCCCACGCCTCGGCGATAAGCTTTACACGCCCGAGAATTGGGTCAAACGCAAGGCTCTGTAAAAGCGGCGGCTTGCTCATAGGCGAGCCGTCCTCATTTCTTCCCATGATAGAAGCAAGGTCAAAGCGGAAACCGTCAACCCTGTAATTGAGCACCCAGTAGCGCAGGCACTCCAGAATAAACTGCTGCACTATTGGATGATTGCAGTTCATGACGTTGCCGCAGCCGCTGAAATTGTAGTATTTCCCGTCAGGCGTGAGCATATAGTAGATATTGTTGTCTATCCCCTTAAATGAAAAGCAGGGTCCCAGCTCATTACCCTCCGCCGTGTGGTTAAATACCACATCAAGGATAACCTCTATGCCGTAGCTGTTTAGCTCGCGCACAAGCTCGCGCAGCTCTGTCCCCTCCTCATTGTATTCGTGCTTTGAGGCATAGCTCGTGTTTGGCGCAAAGAAACATACAGGGCTGTAGCCCCAGTAATTTATCAGCCTTTCGCCGTCAACCACTCTCGTGTCCTCAAGCTCGTCAAACTCAAAAATCGGCATAAGCTCTACTGCGTTGACGCCAAGCTCCAGAAGATACGGGATTTTTTCCCTGATGCCGTCAAACGTACCCCTGTTTGCCACACCGGAGGATTTATCCATCGTAAAGCCCCTTACGTGCATTTCGTATATAATCATGTCCTTGGGCTCAAGGTTGGGGCGGTCAAAATTGCCCCAGTCGTCACATTCCCTTACGACACGCGCCTTGTAAAGATGCTTTTTGCTGCTCTTTTTCTCACCCCATGTGCCTTGGTCTGACACTGCCCTGGCGTACGGGTCGAGTATGTATTTATTTTTATCGAAAATAAGTCCTTTCTTGGGATTGTATTCTCCGTCAAACTGGTACGCGTACTCAAACTCGCTGGGATTAAGCCCCAGCACTACCATTGAATAGGTATTCCCTACGCGGAATTTTTCCGGAAACGGAATGATAGCGTATGGTTCGTCCTCATATCTGTGAAACAGACATAAATTACAGGATGTCGCTCCGTTTGAATGTATGGTGAAACTCACGCCGCCGTCAACAATCATGGCTCCGTTTCTAAGGTATTTCCCCGGTCTTACCTTAAATCCGTTGATTACATCTGTCGCGGCATATATGTCCTTATTTATGTAGGGTTTGCCAAACATATTCAATTTCCCCCTTATACAAATGCTGGTATATTCCTATATTACTTTAGTTTGTCAAACAATGCAACCTATTGTTTGCTTTTTTTACAAAAATTGACACATATGCCCTGATGCATATATCCCTTGTAAAGCAAAAACGCGCTTTTCAGGTTTTACATTGTTATGAATTAAAAACAGGGCATCCACTTCCATGAACACCCTGTATGTTTGCTGTCTGAATACAAGCGCGGATTACATCAAATCCTGCATTGCCACGCCGTCCATATCGTCAAAGTCCTGATTTTCACCTACCATTCCCCATATGAAGGTGTATGCGCGGCTGCCGCTGCCTGAGTGGATTGACCAGCTCGGAGAGATTACCGCCTGCTCATTTCTCATGACAATATGCCTTGTCTCCTGCGGCTCGCCCATATAGTGCATTACAAACGCATCCTCGGGCATATCAAAATACAGATATACCTCCATGCGCCT
>CANQHZ010000210.1 GCA_947623805.1 uncultured Lachnospiraceae bacterium
CTGGAAAGAATACCGGGCTGTGAAGAATGGAGAAAATTCCGGACTGGCAGAGCTGCCCGATTATCTGGAGGATAAGGCAGCCTTTGATATGAAAGCTTAAAATGCTAAAAGAAAAGTATGTATTCCGGAAGGCGTACTGCGTTTCCATTGCAATGCAAATCAGTACGTCTTTTGGTATGTGAAGAAACATGAGCGCAAAAACGAATGACCGGCATGGCAGCCGTTCATGGGTTTAAGATGCAGGCTGGAGAGTATTATGATAAAAGGATATGTAAATGTACGAAAGCGTACAAGGCAAAGCAACGGCGGACTGCCGCAAAAAAGGTGTATCGTGATGAAGTGAGAGCTTCTGAGCGATACACCTTTTTTAATGTCGAATTTAGAGGGATTGTGTGTTATTATCCAGTTTTTTGTAAACAGCCTGCGGTTCCGGATTGCGGTCAAGATACTGATTGAGATTCTCCAGTTTCCGGTTAAGGTCAGCGGCTTCTTTCTCGGCAGATTTATAGGTTTTCTGTAAAGCCTGCTTTTTGGAATAGAGTGCATTGTAATCGCTGCGGAGTTTTTCCACATCAATATTCATCAGGTTGACTCCAAAGCGTTTCAGCATATTTTCTGCACCGTCGTGAAGGATAAGCTCCGTTTCATGGCAGCGGAAATAAGCGTCTTTGTCCTTTGATTTTTGGTAGCGCACATGATAAATATGGTTGGCTTTGTACTGCTCTGCATACTTCAAAACCTGCCCTAAATCCTTTAGCTGGTGTTCGGTTTCCACAAGGCTGTCACGGGCTGTTTTTGCCAGCGTGGACTTGGCGGCGATCTGCTTCTCAAGTTCTGAAAGAGAGCCTGCCTGGCTGTAGCTTGCGGCGGCAATCTTAAGGTTTTGAACGTCAGCCCAATGCTTTAATCCGGGACTTTGCGCAAATTTATCGCCGGAGGCGTCAATGAGATTTTTCTTTGAATAATCTTTGACAATGGGTTTCTTTCTGGTCGGGAACGCTATACGTTTTTTATCCTTTGCAAATGCCTTTTCCTCGATGCGTTCTTTAATCCGCTCTTTTGTGTATTCCGCACCCAAAGACTTTGCGCTGCCACGGACAAAACGTTCCCTGTCCAGAGGACGGAATGAGATGAATTTATGCGCTTTCTCTCCGAAGTCCTCGCCCTTGACTTCATAGCCTTTTGCCCGGATCAGCTCCATGCAGTCCTCGTAAGATGCAGCGCTTTTGATGGCTTCGTCGATGTCGGCTTTCAAGCGTTCTTTCCATGCGGAGCCGCTTTTGCCCGCCTGCCATTCCTTGTAGGTTTTGCCCCGTTTTTGCCCCGGAGTGATCACGGACAATTCATGCTCCCGGCAGAGTTCATCGCTCAGCCTGCGGATATTGTAGTAAGTCTTTTTGCAGTCGTGATATTTCTCATGGTTCACGTTATCTGCAGCACAGAAAATGATGTGGTTATGGACGTGTCCCCGATCAATATGCGTGGTGACAATATAGGAGTGCCGCCCCTCTAAAAGTTTGTCCGCAAGCTCCACTCCGATCTGGTGGGCTTGCCTTTTGGAAACCTCGCCGGGAAGAAAAGACTGTATCAGATGATAGGCTTTGTTTGAATCGGACTGGCTGGTCTTTGACAGCGCAAATTTGAAATCATATGCGGCAGTTTCGGGGCTGCACCCATAAGAAGAAATCAGTATGCCCTCATCGGTTTTGTCAGGGTTGCAGATGTAGTCTACTGCTTTATTGACGGTTGCCGTGATAGCATGGATTTTTGTGTATGCCATACTTTTTGCATCAGCTCCTTTACTTCTTTTACATCGGCTTGGTAGACATTGCCTGTGGCGTTCATCCGCTTGGCAATCTGGTTCAGATTGTTCCCGATCCTTGCGAGCGCAGCATTGTATTCCCGCAGGTCGGAATAGTCAACGTCATAGACATAGCCGTATAGGATCAGGTGCCGCAGGAAAGAGGATTTGTCTTTCATATTGGAGGCTTTGAGTTTCTGCTCCAGTATGTAAAGTTCGTCATCGCTCAGACGTAATGTCAGGCGGTTTTGGCGTTCCCGGTTTTCCATTTTCGTGAAGCTCCTTTCATTGGAAATGGTCTGTTTTTTGCAATATGCCGTGTCCGGCGGCAGTGGTTTTTCAAGCGCAAAAATTTAGAGATTCCGCAAGGCGGATTCCTGAATTTTGAAGCGCAAAGGGGGTCAGGGGGATATGCCCTCTGCAAGCCCATTTTCTCAAGTTTCCGCTTGGAGAAACTTGGGGAAATGGAAGCCTGCGGACGTCCGCAGGCAGTGCTTGCTATTCTTGTGCAAACTGCCCGCAGGGAGTTTGCGGAGGCAATGAGCCAAGCGGAAATGCTTGCATTTCCATTTGGCGAATGCCCGACAGTTTTGCGACAGCAAAACCTGCGTGTTGTGCGAGCATAGGCGAGCGTGTCACAACACAATGGGGCATATCTGCCCCGTTTTTATCGGACAGATGCTTTTTCTGTCCGGCTTCAAAGAACGGCGGAAATAAAAAACTGCCACGGCTTGTATGAAGGCGTGGTGCGCCGACAGAAAGCCAATAGCAGTTTGAGTGTGTCTGTTTGATGAAGTTATGATTTTATCCAATAAAGATTTTAGCAAGCGGCAGGAGAAAAGTCAACAGAATACAGCGGAAAATGCAGCGGTAAAAGATAATAAAAAAGTTTAGAAATTTCTGCAAAAATATTGCAGAGTTTCTTTCTACAATATGATTGGTAAATTTTCAGAAAGGAGGTAGAGGATGAATGTTTCGGAACGCAGAGATGAGATCATAAGCATTTTAATAGTACGGCGTCACGCAACGGCAGATGAGCTGGCGTATGAATTTAGCGTTTCTGTCCGCACGATTGAATATGACATTCAGGCTCTATCTCTTAAATATCCAATCTATACAAAACCGGGGGTGGCGGGAGGAATTTTTATGGGCGAGCATTACAAGCCATATATCAATTCATTGACATCCAGAGAACTGCAAACCTTAAAAGAAGTCTATCAAGAGGCAGAGGACAGACACAAGGAGATCCTTGCACAGATCTTACATAAATACGGTCCCGATAAACTGGAATTATGAAACTTGTCATTCCGCTAAAGCACATAATCTTTACAGAACCGTTCATAGCAGACGGAGAGTGCTTATGTGCTTTTTGGGCTGACAAGTCCAGA
>CANQHZ010000211.1 GCA_947623805.1 uncultured Lachnospiraceae bacterium
ATAATCTAATAATCTAATAATCTAATAATCTAATAATCTAATAATCTAATAATCTAATAATCTAATAATCTAATAATCTAATAATTATTATAATTAAGTTTATCAAAAAATCAAGTATTTTTCACGTTTTCTTACATCATTTTTCAAAAATCTCTGAATACAATTCCTCGCACACAGCATCAAGATACGAAACATTCATATCGCCAAACTCTTGCACTATAAGCTCCTTCATTACCTCAAAATACCTGAAATATTTCATTTCCTCAGGCGTATTATCCTCAAAATAAATGCGTGATTTTATATCATCAGCAGAGATATTTTTGTTTGCCCATTCCTTTATCCTTGCCGTCAAGTCATCCTCGTCACGTGCCTCATCTTCATATGCTTTTGCTGATCTAAACGAAGATATTCCCATAATAATAAACACGATAAACATAATGCCCATCACAGCATACGTTATATATTTCCCAGGCGCCGCAAGCTTTATCGGCAAAATGCCAAGCTCTATCATCGCAAGCGCAACCAATCCCAAAATTCCCACTATTAAAAGTGTATAAGCAGAACTTTTAAAATCTTCCGCCTTTGTCTTTTTGTCTCTATAAACATTCTCATCTTTATTTCCACCCATATCTGCTATCCTCCCTCATAGTTAATAAATTAAATTTACGGACTATGCACCCCAGCACATAGCCCGTATCATAAACCGCTATATAATATTATTTCTCAGATAAATACTTGTGTATTCCCTTTGCTGCTGCTTTTCCCGCTCCCATAGCAAGGATTACCGTAGCGGCTCCAGTAACGGCATCTCCACCTGCAAACACGCCTTCTTTTGTAGTCTTGCCAAATTCTTCATCTGCAACAATGCACTTCCATTTATTCGTCTCCAACCCTTCTGTAGTTGAAGATATAAGCGGATTAGGCGACGTGCCAAGCGACATAATCACGGTGTCAAGCTCCATCTCAAACTCGCTGCCAGGCACTTCCACAGGTCTGCGCCTGCCTGATGCGTCTGGCTCTCCAAGCTCCATTCTGATACATCTCATGCCCCTTACCCAGTTGTTATCATCTTCAAGTATCTCTACAGGATTTGTCAAAAGGTCAAATATAATGCCCTCCTCCTTTGCGTGATGAACCTCCTCAACACGCGCAGGCAGTTCCTCCTCACTTCTTCTGTATACGATATGCACCTCAGCCCCAAGTCTGAGCGCCGTTCTCGCCGCGTCCATGGCAACATTGCCGCCGCCAACAACAGCAACCTTTTTGCCTCTCATAATAGGCGTATTCGATTCCTCATTAAACGCCTTCATCAGATTGCTTCTCGTAAGGTACTCGTTTGCGGAAAATACTCCGTTTGCATTCTCTCCTGGAATACCCATAAACTTTGGAAGTCCCGCTCCCGAACCGATAAATACCGCCTCAAAGCCTTCCTCCGAAATAAGCTCGTCTATTGTAACCGACTTGCCGATAATAACATTCTTCTCAATTTTAACTCCAAGCGACTCGACATTTGCTATCTCCTTAGCAACTACTGCCTCCTTGGGAAGCCTGAACTCTGGTATGCCGTAAACAAGCACTCCGCCCGCCTCATGCAGCGCCTCAAATATAGTCACGTCATAGCCCATCTTAGCCAAATCTCCCGCGCATGTAAGTCCTGCAGGACCTGAGCCTATTACAGCTACCTTCTTCCCAAGCTTCTCCTTTGCGGGCTCAGGCTTGATGCCGTTTTCTCTTGCCCAATCTGCCACGAAACGCTCCAGCTTGCCGATAGAAATAGGCTCTCCCTTTATGCCCCTGATGCATTTCCCTTCGCACTGGCTTTCCTGCGGACATACGCGTCCACATACGGCTGGAAGCGCAGACGACTCGCTGATTATCTTATATGCCTCCTCAATATTTCCAAGCTTCACCTGCTCAATAAATGCGGGAATGTTTATAGCTACAGGGCAGCCCTGAATACACTTTGCGTTTTTGCAGTTGATGCAGCGCGTCGCTTCCTCGACCGCTTCTTCTTTATTATATCCAAGACATACCTCGTCAAAATTTTTTGCCCTTGCGGCAGCGTCCTGTTCACGCACAGGCACTTTCTTTAATACGTCCATTACTTACCTCATTTCCGCGCCCTGTACGGCGCATTTATGTTTTAATTGCACTGACCGCATCCGCCGTGGTGCGTGTCGCCTTCCTGTAACCTGAGCATTGCCCTGCCTTCCTCGGTCTTGTAAATCTGCTGGCGTTTCATAGCCTCGTCAAAATTTACAAGATGACCGTCAAACTCCGGACCGTCAACACAGGCAAACTTTACCTTATCACCGACTGTCACGCGGCAGGCTCCGCACATACCCGTGCCGTCAACCATTATAGGATTAAGGCTGACTATTGTATGTATTCCAAGCTCCTTTGTGAGCTTGCAGACAAACTTCATCATAATCATAGGTCCGATAGCTATGCAGAGGTCATACTTTTTGCCCTCGTCTACCAAATCCTGAATGGTCTGCGTTACCATTCCTTTTCTGCCATACGAGCCGTCATCTGTAGTCACATACAGATTGCCCGCTACAGCCTCCATCTCTTTTTCAAGTATCAAAAGGTCTTTGGTCTTTGCGCCTACGATAACATCAGCGCCAATGCCGTTTTCATGAAGCCACTTGACCTGCGGATAAACAGGCGCCGTGCCTACTCCGCCTGCGACGAATAAAATCTTCTTTTTGGCAAGCTCCGTCTTGTCCTCGCTTATCATCTCCGACGCACAGCCAAGAGGTCCCACAAAATCATGAAACTCATCTCCCGCCTTTAGCGCCGCCATTCGTGTAGTCTCCGCACCAACACTCTGGAAAACAATGGTAATCGTACCCTTTGCTCTATCATAATCACAGATGGTAAGAGGTATCCTCTCACCGTCTTTATCCATCCTGACAATCACAAACTGCCCTGGCTGACAGTTTTTAGCTACGCGCGGAGCCTCGACTACCATTGAAAAAATATTGGAAGTGAGCTCTTTTGCCTCAATAATTTTGTACATTAAAATTTTCACCATGCCTTTCTTGTTATTTTTTTCACACACCTATTATATTTTATACGATAAATCGCATAATTTCAAGA
>CANQHZ010000212.1 GCA_947623805.1 uncultured Lachnospiraceae bacterium
AGAAAGTTTGTTCGATTTGTTATAGGTATTTTTATGCTGATATTTGCATTGCTGTTCTTGTTATGCCTGCTGTATTTTATTCACGGTTCGCTTGAGTTTAATCCATCGGAGGAGCGGCAATCGCAGATAAGGGATGTTATGGCTTTGTTTATGTTTTTCCTTGGCGGTTTGGAGATTGATTGTCTGGCTGTTTGGATTAAATTAAGAAAGTAAATTGTATTATTTTTTGAAGATGAGGTAGGTATGGGTATGAGGTCGGAAAATGAAATTTATAGTCTGATTTTAGAAACAGCAAAAAATGACGCCAGAATTAAGGCTGTTTATATGAATGGTTCGAGGACAAATATAAATGCGCCGAAGGATATTTTTCAGGATTATGATATTGTTTATGTTGTGGAGAATACCCAGAGCTTTATAGATGACAGGGACTGGATTAATGTTTTTGGTAAAATTCTTTATATGCAGTACCCTGATGAGAATCCAAATTATCCGAGTGATAAGGAAAATAGTTACGGTTATCTGATGCAGTTTGCTGATGGTGTGAGGATTGACTTGACTTTGCAGACTGTAGATTATGCTTTGCGCCATATTATGGAGGACAGGCTTTGTAAGATTTTGATGGACAAGGAAAATATACTTCCTGAAATCGGAGAGGCAACGGATTGTCAGCGTTGGGTTAAAAAGCCTGAGAAGGAGCAGTATTTTGCAGTCTGCAATGAATTTTGGTGGTGTACCAATAATGTGGCAAAAGGGCTTTGGCGGAGAGAAATGCTGTATGTGCAGGATATGGTGAATTATTGTGTAAGACCTCAGCTTATTACTATGCTTGATTGGAAAACAGGCATTTTGACAGATTGGAAAGTGAGTACGGGAAAATCGTCGAAATATTTGTATAGGTGGCTTTCGGAGGAAGAATGGAAGATGCTTTTATCGACTTATTTTGACGGTAATGTTGATAATGCGTGGAAGTCTGTTTTTCGTATGTGTGAGTTGTTTGATAATACGGCGCGTTTGGTTGGGGAAAAGCTAGGCTGGGAATACAATTCGCAGGAGGGAAAAGCAGCTTGGGATTTCTTGGAATATGTGTATAGGCTGCAATCTGTGTAGAAAGTAATGGAAAGCTTTTGTTTTGCACAAAAATGTTTCACGTGAAACATTTTTGTAAAAAATTATTTAGATTGGATTATAGTGATTGTTTAAGTAATTTTGATTATGGTAAAATTAATGAAACAAATTGAAATTTTCGACAAAGATTATTATTGTGAGATATGACTTAAATTTTTGAAAATAAAAAGGTTGTTTACAATAATCAGAAGATTTATGAGTTGACCTGTTATAGTGGGTGAGATTATTAGGAAATCTTTTAATATAAAAGAACTTGATTTTTTTATGTTTCACGTGAAACATTATTTTGAAAAAATGGGGGGGGGCGAAGTCCGCAAAATATATCAGTGGTGCGTACTGTGGCACGGCTGCTGGATTTTCTAATGTAATGTGCGTAAGGTTTCGCGGGCGGTCGGCATCGGCACGAATGTGGCATCCGTGCCACATTCGTGCCTAAAATTTGCATCCGTGCAAATTTTTGCCTTGGTTATTGAGCATTACATAAGAAAATCCAGCAGCCGCGCCAAGGTACTCCCACTGATATATTTTGCGGACTTCGCTTGAATTGTTGTTGTTGGAATTGAGCAGAAATGGGCTTCAAGGAGAAAACACAATCGGGAATCTGTTATTTCTTCAATCTGTTATTTCTTTTGAAATGTATGGAAAGTAGGAGTACTTTTTGATAAAATAATTACTGTTAGAAAACACTAAATCTGAAATTTTGTTGATTTGGAAAATCCTGATAAATTAATTTTATAGGGAACAGAAACTTTGAAATTGATGGAGGTATTATGGACAGGAAAAAGTATTGGATACTACGACTGTTCTTTGTGTTTTTTACAATATCCGTATCTGTTGCAATACTTCCTTGTGGGATAATAAATGTTCATGGCTTATTTGGTGAAGTAACAGCACATATAATAGTCGAAGATAAAGAACAAGAAATTATCAGCATTAAAGACGTAGATTATAAAAAAGTCCAGACTGCAAAAGGCATAAACATTCTAAATATTTGGTTTGGACTTCTGATAACAGTTGTATGCATTAGCTTTTGCGCTAATTTAATTAAGCTTCCGCGAGGAGATACTATAGTTACATTAAAAGTTCGCATGGACAATTAAAACCTTTCTGCAAATAAAAAACATAAAGGAGAAATATTGTGTTTGAGCAAGATTATGTAATGAGGCTCATTAAAGAGATGGTGCGGGCTATTTTAAAGTTATTATTTAATATTGATACGGAGTCACCGACAGTAGAATTGTTGGAAGACAAAGAAGAAAAAGAAACATTAGAAAATCTGTTAGACATGATTGACGATGGTAAAATCAATGAGGCAGAAAATAGATTATATGATTTGACCAGTAATACAGATATGAATAGTTTAGAAATCGCACTATTATTTTATTCATATTTGAATGACAAAACAGACGATTTTTTAGAAGAAAATGACTTCAGCAGAGATGAAATCAAATTAGGTCTTGAAAATGTTGTTGATAGTTTTGGACTAAGTAGTATTGCAAAAATGTTTTTGACAGATTTTTAATGAATATGTAAAAAAATATGTCCCTTTTCTGAATTATTGGTCTGGTCGAAGCCCTGCCTGATTAGGTATGCGCCCCGATAGGTATGGTTGATTTTTTAATTTTCCGAAAAGGGACGGCGGAACAAATTTAATGGAAATGTGATATGTAAATGAGCATAATTATGGTATTATGTTAGTGAAACAAATCGGAATAATATGGAGGAAATGAAATGAAGTGTCCATTTTGTGATACAGAAATGTTACAAGGTTATTTGAATTGTGGGTTAGTCATTTGGAGTACCAGAAAACATAAGTTAAGCCTACTACCAAACGATAAAGAAAAATATGCTTTTCGACTTAAAAACCCAATGGTATCTCCAAATCATGTGAGTAGTAGTTACTGCCCTAAATGTAAGCGAATGATTATTGATTGTGCAGAGTATGAAAGTAACATATAGTAGTAA
>CANQHZ010000213.1 GCA_947623805.1 uncultured Lachnospiraceae bacterium
CATCCGAATCTTTTCCGCCTTTCAAAAGCGGCATACGCATCAATCCAAAACCAAGTTTTTTCATACGCTTTCCTCCTTCAATCAGTTTTTGTTTCCGTTTTAACAGTTCTCTTAATAGTAATAGTCCATGGTCTTTTTACGTCCCCTGTCAAATATCTGCCGTCAGCAGCGTTTTTCTGCAGACTGCCATGAAAATCGCATAACAGACCGCGATTACAAATGCTCCAATAAGTGAAAGCCTTAATATCCTGCCTGCCCTCTGTTCATTTTTTATGCCTAAAGCACGGGCGGCTGCGGCTGCTCCTCCAATCCCAAACAGATTGCTGAGAGCCGAGAGAAGAGAATAAACCGGGAGACACAGGGAGATTGCCGCGACCGCGTTTGCATTTTCAGTCAGTCCTACATACAATGTGTCTGCCAGATTATAAATGACAACAATGATCTGGCTAATAATAGTAGGAAGAATCATTGAAAACACTGCCCTTCCGATTGGCTTTTTCGCAAATAATTCCTCCTCATCTGTTGTTCTGCTCATATTATGAAATCCCCTTCAAATCAAAGGAAAGCGCCGTTGCATACCTGAATGACCTGCCCCTTGACGTGCTTTCCCATATCCGAAGCAAGAAACAGACAAGCGTTTGCCTGATCCATAGGATCACATTCCGGTCCGGGGAAGTAGACAAAATGCCTGCTGTACTCCAACATTTTCGCACCGCCGGGCTGCTCACCAGCCTTATTTGCCAGATGTGCGGGGGTTACAGTCGCACCGGGAGCCACAGCGTTAATATTGATGTAGTTTGCCTCCCTGCCGATGCTTTTCAGGAAATCCTGTGTGCGTTCGGCTACGCCACCGTGATGGCAGCCGTATGTAACAACAACATAAAAGTAGTTCGTTTCAAACTCGGAATCGCAAATGAAGCGCTTCACCAAAGCAGGAATCTCAAACTCGAAGAGGGGGCAGATGATACCGATCCTGTCCGCTTTATAATGCCGATTCGTTTTGTTCAACTCCTGTGGAATGCTGAGCAGTTCGTCATCCAGATGCTTTGCCACATAAAGGCTATTGCCGGTCGCAGTAAAATAAAAGACCATCGTATTATCCCCCCTTAGTTTATTCTGCTACGGTAAACACTGCGGTTACATCTCCGTTGCCGAGCGCCTTTTTCCAGTCTGTAAGATCGTCAATTTTCCCGATTCGGGTATAGCTCCATGAATTGGAACCATAAAAGATGACGATCTGATTTCCGCTGTAAAGTACAATATCTCCTTCCGTCGTAGTCGTCTGATGATTGTCAGTCGTTAGTCCTTTCCCAAGCGCCCCTACCTTTTCAAACCCGGAATAGTCGCTCATTTCAATGGTTACGGGACCTTCCTTCATCATTTCCACAAGTTCTTTTACCGCCTGATTCTGCTCCAAAGTAGCAGTAAACGTATAGTCGCCAATCTGCACATTCATTTTCATTTCAGTTTCGTCCTCCTGTGTATCGCTGTTTTCACTTGTACCAATATTGCTGTCCTCACTCATACTGATATCGCTGCTTTCGCTCATACCAGTATCGCTGTCCTCGCTCGCACTGGTATTTCTATCCTCGCTCGTATTAATATCCCTGTTTTCCTGCGCAGTATGCGCAGCGCAAGCAGCAAGGACAAATGCAAGAACAAAAGCAAGAAAAATCATACCAAACCTTTTCATTGCAAACCTCCGTATTGTTTTTCGTCCACCGGTTCCAGCCATTCATTTGAGCCGTTTTCTCCGGGGACTTCGATTGCCAGATGCGAGAACCAACTGTCCTGCGCGGCGCCGTGCCAATGCTTGACGCCTACGGGAATGTTGATACAGTCACCGGGTTTCATCTCCACGGCTTCTTTGCCCCACACCTGTACATACCCGCGACCTCCGACGCAGATGAGGATCTGTCCGCCGCCCTTGTCAGCATGGTGAATGTGCCAGTTGTTCCGGCAGCCCGGTTCAAAGGTCACGTTGAAAATGCCTGCCTGCTCTTTGGAAACCGGCGCAAGATAGCTCTGCCCGACGAAATATTGCTTAAAGCCGTCATTTGGCGCACCAATGGGGAAGAAGATCGTGTTTTGATAACTGTCTTTCTCTGTCAGCGCCGGCTCCGCCTCGTTCCAAACGTCCTTTGCCAAACGGAATACCGCCCACGCCTTGGGCCAGCCGACATAAAAGCCCACATGGGTCACAATGGCGGCGATCTCCGCTTTCGTCACGCCGTGCGCCTTGGCGTTTTCCAGATGATAGGTCAGCGACGAATCGGTGATGCCTGAACTCATCAGCGCAACAACGGTAATGATGCAGCGCGTTTTGAGGTCGATGTCGGGGTTGTTCCAGTTCTCGCCAAAGAGAACATCGTCATTGAAATGGGCAAAATCCGGTGCGAAGTCACCGAGTTGATTCCTTCCTGCAGTCTGTGTAATCTTTTCCAAGATAAAACCCTCCTTGTATTATAATTTGTCTGTTAATCAATCATTTTTGTGATAGAGAAATAAACTTCAACTCCCCACGGATCGTCACGGTTTGCCTCATGATCCGCTATCACCGTTTCGGTGAGATCGTCCGTTTCAGTAAAGTATCCCACAGGCGTTGCCGTGATATTTGCGCCATCTATGTCCTTGAAGTACAACCGAAGCTGCCCGCCTGAGAACAGATAGATCTCACCGGCCTTGATATCTGTTACCGTAATCTCGTCATCCTGCGTATAACTCCCTCTGATGTTATGCGCCGCAAAGCCCTGTTCTTCGTCGTATTCGGTGGATGGGAATAATAGCGTGCCTGACAAATATCCAAGCATTGTATTTACAGCGGCATTGTTGTACATATCTACCGTATAAGTCTTTCCGCCGCCTTGACCGATGCTGACCTGAACGGCGCCTTCCAGCATTTCCCCGCCAGATGCATCTTCAGAATTTTCTTCTGCTGCCTCGCTGCTCCCGCTTGAGGCGTTTTCGGGGGCAATCACATCTTCAGGCGGCGGTCCGGGATCTTCTGTTTTTGAGCCGCACCCGGAAAGAACCGCTGAAAAGGTCATAAGCAGCAACAGTAAAACCAGTGTTTTTTTCATGTTCAT
>CANQHZ010000214.1 GCA_947623805.1 uncultured Lachnospiraceae bacterium
GTCCCCAGAGGAATACCGTGCGGCAAAGGAATCCACCTTAACGGCATTCTATACCCCGCCCATTGTCATCAAGGCAATGTATGAAGCCCTTGACCGTCTGGGCTTTTCACAGGGCAGTATCTTAGAACCGTCCTGCGGCACGGGCAATTTCTTTGGTTTGCTTCCCGACAGCATGGCAGGCTCGAAGCTCCACGGCGTGGAAATCGACCCGCTGACAGGCGAAATCGCAAAGCAGCTCTACCAGAAAGCCAAAATCGCCGTGGAGGGCTTTGAGGATACCAAACTCCCAGACAACCACTTTGATGTGGTGCTTGGCAATGTGCCGTTTGGGGAATTTAAGGTAGATGACAGCCGCTACAACGCCCAGAAATTCCTTATCCACGACTACTTTTTTGCAAAAGCTCTGGATAAGGTACGCACAGGCGGCGTGGTAATGTTCGTCACTTCCAAGGGTACGATGGATAAGGCAAGCCCAGAGGTGCGGCGGTATATCGCCCAGAGAGCCGAGCTGTTGGGTGCGGTAAGGCTTCCCGACAACACGTTCCGTGCCAATGCCGGCACGGAGGTCACAAGCGACATTCTGATTTTGCAAAAGCGTGACCGAGTGATAGATGCCGAGCCAGACTGGATTTATCTTGATACCAATGCGGACGGCATCACGATGAACAGCTATTTTGTGCAGCATCCAGAAATGGTGCTTGGGCGTATGGTAAACGAAAGCACACGCTTCGGGAAGTTAGAGCCTGCCTGCAAAGCAGACAAGGACAGACCCCTCTCCGAGCTTCTGCACCAAGCCATGCAGCGGATAAACGGCGAGATACCAGAGTACGAAAGCGAAATCGACCAGATTTCCGATGAGCAGGACAACTCCATCCCTGCCGACCCGAATGTGCGGAACTTCTCCTATACTCTGGTAAACGGTCAGATTTACTTCCGAGAAAATGACCGCATGACCCCTGCCACGCTGTCCATGACGGCGGCAAACCGTGTCAAAGGGCTGCTTGAAATACGGGATAGTGTACGCAGCCTTATCGAGTACCAGACCAACGACTACCCCGATGAAGTGATAAGCACTGAGCAGGAAAACCTCAATCGGCTCTACGATGCGTTCACCCAGAAATACGGGCTAATCAACAACCGAGGGAATTATCTTGCCTTTGCCGCCGATGAGAGCTACTTCCTTTTGTGTTCCCTTGAGGTGCTTGATGACGAGGGCAATTTCAAACGCAAGGCGGATATGTTCACCAAACGGACGATAAAGCCCCACCGTGAAATCACTTCCGTGGAAACGGCAAGCGAAGCCCTGGCACTCTCCATCGGGGAGAAAGCCCGTGTTGACCTTGGATATATGGCAAAGCTCACGGGCAAGACGCAGGAGGAAATCGTCACAGAATTGCGGGGCGTTATCTTCCGTGTGCCGAACACCGAGCCTGCACGGTATGTCGCCGCAGACGAATATCTGTCGGGCGATGTGCGGGAAAAGCTAAAAGTTGCGGAGATAGCAGCGAAGTCCGACCCTGCCCTAACACTTAATGTGGAAGCATTGAAGCAGGTCATACCGAAAGACCTCTCCGCAGCGGAAATCGCCGTCCGTCTGGGTACGACTTGGATACCAGAGTCCGATATCCAGCAGTTTGTCATGGAGCTTTTAACGCCGTCAAGCCATGCCGCAGGGCGTATCAAGGTGCGATACACCCCATATAATGGCGACTGGTTTATCGAGAACAAGACTTCCGACTTTGGGAATGTCAAGGCAGACAGCACCTACGGTACGAAAAGGGCGAGTGCCTACCGAATTATTGAGGACACCTTAAACCTAAAGGATACCCGCATTTTCGACTATGTTTATGATGAACACGGCAATAAAAAAGCGGTATTCAACCATAAGGAAACCACGGCGGCACAGGCAAAGCAGGAAGTTATCAAGCAGGCGTTCCAAGACTGGATTTGGAAAGACCCAGAACGGAGAAACCGCCTTGTCCGCTATTACAACGACACCTTTAACAGCAAAAGACCCCGTGAGTATGACGGGCGGCATATCACTTTTGGCGGCATCAGCCCAGAAATCACCCTAAGACCCCACCAAGTCAACGCCATCGCCCATATCCTTTACGGCGGCAACACGCTCCTTGCCCACAAGGTAGGTGCGGGAAAGACCTTTGAAATGGTAGCCGCCGCACAGGAAAGCAAGCGGTTGGGGCTTTGCCAGAAATCCATGTTTGTCGTACCCAACCACCTTGTAGGGCAATGGGCTTCCGAGTACCTGCGGCTTTATCCGAGTGCCAATATCCTCGTCACCACCAAGCAGGATTTTGAAACCGCCAACCGCAAGAAGTTCTGCGGCAGGATTGCCACGGGCGATTATGATGCGGTCATTATCGGGCATTCGCAGTTCGAGAAAATCCAGATGAGCGAGGAACGCCAGAGGGAGCAGCTTCAACGGCAGCTCAATGATATAGAGATGGGCATTGATGAGATACAGAAATCCCACGGCGAGCAGTTCACGGTCAAGCAGCTCATGAAAACGAGGAAAGGCATTGAAGCCAAGTTAAAGAAGCTCAACGACACGAAAAGAAAGGACACGGTGATAAATTTTGAGCAGTTAGGCGTTGACAGGCTCTTTATAGATGAGAGCCATTTTTACAAAAATCTGTACCTCTACACCAAGATGCGGAATGTGGGCGGCATCGCCCAGACCGAAGCCCAGAAAAGCTCCGACCTGTTTATGAAGTGCCGCTATCTGGACGAAATCACAGGCAACCGTGGCACGGTTTTCGCCACGGGAACGCCCGTGAGCAACTCAATGGTAGAGCTGTACTCCGTCCAGAGGTACTTGCAGTATGACACCCTTGCACAGAATGGCTTGCAGCATTTTGACGCATGGGCTTCCACCTTTGGAGAAACGGTCACGGCTCTGGAGCTTGCACCCGAGGGGTACAATTTTTGAGGATGATGAAATCGTACTTTTCTAAATGAAAAAAGACGGTCAAAGGCGGTTTCGAG
>CANQHZ010000215.1 GCA_947623805.1 uncultured Lachnospiraceae bacterium
AAAATAGGACTAAATCAGTGCAAACCCTTGATTTTACTGGGCTTCTCTTAATTTAGTCCTATTATACCACCAGCATAACCTATAAATACCTTATTGTATTCATTCCAGTTGTCTGGGACTGCATTCTCCAGCTCTACAACACGCAAAGTTTCATCGTCATGCTCGCGTGATACCCGACTGTCCCGATTTGTCCAGTCCAGATCGTCAGAGGTATAAGGTTCTGTCGGCACCAGCTCAAACAAATCCCCGCCCGTAGCGCCCGCTATATATTCGGCAACCGCCTCGGTATTGCCTGTGGCGGAAAAGTACACCACCAGCGTTTTGCCCCCGTCTGTTTCAGCCGCTTCAACCGAACTTATCGGTTCGGCGGCTGCTTCAGAAGAATCCATATCCGTTGATTCACCAGACGTTTCTTTCAGCTCGGGACTGCTTTCTGGCATCGTACTTTCTCCGGCAGAACTGCCCGAGCTGCTGCTTTCCCTATTCTGACCAGAACAGGCTGCAAGGGAAAACACCATCATCACACTTAACAAAACTGCAAAAAATTTCTTCATAAATTTCATTCCTTCTTTCTATCTTATAAAATTATATTGACAACCATTCCCGTAACAAACGAGAACAGCATCACAAACGCGAGATACAGTAAAAACCGTTTCACGCCCAGCACGATTTTCAGCGCCCCCAGATTAGTAATCTTCGTTGACGGACCGGTGAGCATAAACGCCGCCGCACTTCCCATGCTCATTCCGGAATAAAGCCACTCCCGAATCAGGGGGATTGTCCCGCCGCCGCAGGCATAGAGCGGGACACCAATCGTGGCAGCCATCAGTACGCCGAAGCCTTCATTCGCCTTTCCAAACAAAGCTGCAAACCTGTCTGCCGGAACATACCGCTGAAACAGCGCCGACAGCAGCACGCCCACAAGAAACAATGGCCCGGTAGCTTTAATGTTTCTGCCAATGTTCTTGACAAGCCGCATAAAGAGGTTCGAATCGGTATCATGATTATGTGGTTCGTCAAAGCCTGTAAAGTTGAAAAATGGCTTGTTCTTATAAAACACCCGAATGAGGATGCCCGCCATGCAGCCGCAGATAAAGCAGGAAACGATCCGCACCGTTAGGGCAGTGCTTCCCAGCGCCGTACTGTAAATGATAAGCTGGGGATTGAGCAGAATCGAACTCATCATAAATGATGCCAGCCAGTCATCCCGGATGCCGCTTTTGGAGAAAGACGCCGCAAGCGGGATCGTCCCATACATACAAAGCGGCGAAGCGATGCCGAGAATGCTTGCCGGAATGATGCCAAGAACGCCGAGTTTCTTGTCGCCCATGCTGCGGAAAAGTCCATGAATTTTATCCTTGACAAACACGGAAATAACCGAGCCTAAGACAATGCCAAGGGCGTAATAGAGAGCAATCTGCCTAAGCTGCACGGTAAAGTAATACCATACGTAGACAAATTCACGCTGCAGCACTTCCACTATCTGTCTCAAAGCCGCTCACCCCTTCCGTTTGGTTATTTTTTATTCGTCTACGCTTTCCAGCCGGTATGTCCGGCTTCCAAGACCGATGGCTTCACCGGCTTCCAAAACGTGTTCCGCGTGCTGTCCTTCCATCCGGCGTATAAAACTCTCGTTTCCTTCTGCCTGATATATCAAATCGACGCAAGCCTGATCCAGCGCTACCGGATCGGTAGAGGCAAGAATGCCAATATCGTGGATATCCGGTTCGGACGGGTTGCCGTCGCAGTCACAGTCAATGGAAAGACGGTTCATCACGTTGATAAACAGGATATTGCCGTCCAGCGCGTCTACTACCGATTTCCCTGCATCAGCCATGGATTCCAGAAAAGCATCCTGATCGCCGCCCCATGGACTGGTGTGACTGTTTCCAGCGGTATGAATCAGGCATTTTCCCTCCTGAGAACCGATGCCAATAGAGATATTTTTGATTGCTCCGCCAAAGCCCGCCATGGCATGGCCTTTGAAATGCGACAGCACCAGAAAACCGTCAAAATCACCAAAATGTGCGCCCACATAATTTTCGGAAAGCTGCTGTCCGCCCTCCACTGGGAGTATCATACTTTCGCCATCCTCATCCATAATGAGAAAGCCTTTTCCCAAATCGGTAAACCCGTGATCCTCCGCCACTTGATAATGCATAGCCGTCTCTGAACGTGAGCCGCCGTAGGCTGTGTTGCACTCTACGATAGTGCCGTCTACAAGCTCCACAAGCTCACGGATCAGGTCGGGATCTAGGTAATTGCTGGCGGGCGGCTCGCCGGTAGAGAGCTTTACCGCAATATTGTCACCGTCAAGCTCCACGCCCAGCGCCTCATAGACTTTCATCAGCCCTTCCGGAGAAATATCCGTTGTCATATAAACTGCCGGAGCGTCGGTGTCGGCATCTGTGTCAGCATCTGTGCCGTCATCAGACGCTTGGGCATCCACGCTTTCCGTACTGCTTTCTTCCTCGCTGACCAAGCCCTGCACGACATCTGTTGTCTGAGCCGCAGCATTGTGGCTTGTCCGATCCGTTTCAGAGCTTTCTGCCATACTGGAACTGCCGTTTCCGCAGGCTTCGAGGGAAAGCAGCATAGTGATACTTAACAGCAACGCAATTATTTTCTTCATGTCATATGCTCCTTTCAAACTACTTTTTGTTATTTTTATTATATTATAATGAAATCAAAAACGGTAAGGAAGTCTCTATCCGTTCATTAGTTCATACCAAAAGTTATAACTGCTTTACATCTGCTGTTCCCAAAACGCCACAGCGTCGTTTATCCAGCCCTCGGCTACAGTTCCCGTACCCAGCCCGAAGCCGTGGGAAAGTCCCTCATAGGCGTGGAACTCTGTCGGTATGCCCGCAGCGGACATCGCATCAAGCCTCCTCTGCATCGTGCGCCAGTTCGCAATGCCGTCGCTGGTTCCGACGCAGACGTATGTGGGCGGATCGGTTTTTTGCCATTCGCTG
>CANQHZ010000216.1 GCA_947623805.1 uncultured Lachnospiraceae bacterium
GCTCCCGCATCAAGTCCCTTCCGGTAAAGGGCGTCAATGCCCTCGGTTGATACGGCGGAGCCTGTCCCCCGTTTAAGTTTCCATGTGCAGTCGAGGAGACGCCCGAACTCGTCAAGGCTGGAATGCCTGTCCGTCAGGATTTTTTCCGCCTCGCCGACCAGCCCGTGCATTTCCTTAAGCTGCGGGAGCTTTGCCTTTATGTCCATCCCGTTTGCCTTCTGGACCTCTGACGAAAAGCGGGTAAAACCCGTAAAGAACATGGCGAGGCTGTCATTGAGCGCCTCCTTCCTTTCAGGCGAGATGATGACGGGCCGCACCTCATACCCGTGCGCATTGAAGTCTATGCGGTTGAGCCCGCCGTAGGAGGCAGCTATCTGGTCCTGCCAGCCGCCCGCCTCCCCGCACAGGACACGCTCGAGGTAGATTGCGTCGTCGGCAAGCTTCCTTTTGTCCGCATACCTGCCCTTCAGCGCATAGAAAGCATTGAGCATTCCCACAGCAAAGGAGCTGCTCGTACCGAGCCCCGAGCGGGCGGGAAGGTCTGCCTCGTAGTTCAGGCGCAGCTCATGCATGTCCAGCATTTCCATGGCGCTGCGTATGAGGGGGTGGATTATGTCCGAGGCGTCCTTTACGCGCTCTATCCTTGAATACACAAGCTCGGTGCGGTATTCAAAGAAGCGCGGGAGATGGCGGGCGCTTATGTAGCAGTATTTGTCAAAGGTGGTGGAAAGCACGGCGCCGCCGTATTCCCTGAAATATTCCTCTATGTCCGTGCCGCCTCCGAAGAAGGACATGCGGAATGGCGTCTGGGTGATTATCATTGGATGTTCCTCCTGTTTTGTGAGAAAATAAAAAATCCCGGTTTAAGGCTTCAACTGCGTGATGGACAATTTCATACCTTATACCAGGATTTTTTCGTGTTTTATCATTATTCATTTTTCAGTGACGATACATGGATGCGCATTTACTGTGAAATAATGTGCAACGGTTATTCCCCGCCGATGAGTACTTCCTTTCCTTTAAAAGCAAAGCCGTATTTGTGTATCTTATCTGTTGGGATTCCTTCAGCCGTAAGGGCTGCGGCGTAATTTTTTTCCTCTATCTGCTTCAGCGCTTCATTTAGAGTGTCGTCAAGCGATTTGTCGCGGCGCTTATTGAAGACCTTAAATTCTATTATGACAGCGCTGTCATTTTTGCCCTTTGGCTTCAGCATTACATCATACCTCCCAAAGCCGCTTTCCCTGTTCGATGTTATCACATACCTGTCCTTAAGCTCCACTATAAGCCCAAGTACAAAACCGTGGTAAAAGCGCTCCGGCTCTGTCCGCCCTGAACTCCTGCCGCCCGTGTCAAAGCTGCTGAACACATCCTCCGAAATCCTGTTCATGTATTCGTTCATGGCTTCCATGTCCCCGGCAAGCAGCGCCCTGACAAACCCGCCATAGCCGGAGGCTGTCTTAAACCAGCCCTTTATCATTTTTTCAAACATCATCCGAACTTCAAGATTTGTGAGCGCAAGTTCATACTCCTGATTTTGGTCAACTCCGTTCTCCCTGTAGCCTGTATATTTGTTGACACGCAGATACCCTGACGCGAGCATCAGACTCCACAGCGTCTCCGCGCTGCCGTCAAGTTGGTTGTAGACAAGCTGTTCATCTATGTCCGTCGTAATTGTTCCGCCGTCAAGAAGCGTTTCGAAGAACTGTTTTATATCCGCATTTGCCTCGCGAACCAACTTGTTTATCAGGCTGTTCGCACTCGTATCCGCCCAGTAGCTGGTAAATTTTTTACTGTCAAGATAGTTGATTATGGACCATGGATTGTAGATGTCGGTAATGCTGCCAAATGTGAAACCATCGTACCACCACTTTACGCCCTTTTTGTCCTCCAAGCCAAACTCATCCATTGCGCTGAACACTTCCTCTTCGGTAAAACCAAACGCATCGGAGTATTCATCTGAGGTAGTAGTTATAACCTTTAAGTTGTTCAGGTCAGAAAATATTGACTCCTTGCTCACTCTTGTAATGCCAGTCATTATGCCGCGTTCAAGCCATGGATTAGTCTTAAATGTGGAGTTGAACATGCTGCGCGTGAAGGCTACAAATTCATCCCAATATCCATCCACATATGCCTCCTGCATTGGAGTGTCGTATTCATCAAGGAGAACTATGACATTCCTGCCATAATACCTGTGCAAAAAGTCGCAGAGCTGGTTGATTGCCATAGGCGCGTCAAATGCGGTCATTTCACCCATCATTTTTTCATAATATTCCTTTTCGTACTTTGACAAAAAAGGGCAGTCCATAAGAAAGCGGTTTTGTTCAAAAAGCTTTTTGAGCAGGTTGCATATGCGTTTTACCGCGTTTTGATACGAAATCTCCTTTATATTTGCAAAGCTAAGGCTTATCACAGGGTAAGTTCCCTGAAGCTGTCTGTATTTTTCGTCTTCCCAGATGCTGAGCCCTTCAAAAATCCCGCCGTTTCCAGCATACTGTACCGAGAAGAATCTCTCTACCATGCTCATAGTGATGGTCTTCCCGAAACGTCTCGGTCGGGTGATGAGCGTGACGCTGTCGCCGCTTTCCCACCATTCCTTTATGAAAGCTGTTTTATCCACATAAAAGTAGTTGTTTGATATGATTGTCTCAAAATCCTGTATGCCTATGCCTACTGTCCTTGCCATGCTTATTGACCTCCGATAAAAACTGATTGGAATGGACGCGGAACGTTAACGCAGCCTGCACGTTTAATAGTATTTCATGACTTCTTCGCGGGTGCAGCCTGCGTATTCTTCGTTTTTAATGACCGCACTATAGACATTTTCAAAATCGGGAATGAACACTTTCAACGATCTCACCAGTGCTGCCAGCCCTTTCTTCTCGCCAACTTTCTCGCC
>CANQHZ010000217.1 GCA_947623805.1 uncultured Lachnospiraceae bacterium
ACCTCCAGCAGCGCCTGTTTGATGGACGACACAAGCTGCCGCCCGATTCCGCCGCCCTGTGCGTCAATTACGAGTATTGTCATAAAGGGAAACCTCCGAATTTTAAACTTTACAGTGATTTATTTTAACATTCTTTTGTGAATTTTTCAATCATTGCGTAACTTTTTGGAGGCAAATCAAAAATTAAATGTGCTATCCCAGCTTTTCTACCGCCTTTATGGGACAGACTGCACCTTGATTTCAAAGACAATCCCCGCCAGCTTTCATGTGTCGCCACCTCATTCAATGATTATACTTCGCTGCGCTTTTCTTGATTTCGGCTGCGGATATTCGCCATCACAGTAGCCCAAAAGGACAAAGCAACGAGCGATATAGCTTTCGGGGATATTCCACTCCTGCAAAAGAGTCTCGCCAATTTTATTGTCAAAGGTTTCTTCGCCTCTTGCGATGATGCAGGAAGAAATGCCAAGTTCTGTTGCCATCAGTACCATATTCTCGGCACAGCAAAAGGCATCGGGGATGCTGTAAAGGAAATTTTTCATTGCAAAAACGATGCAGACAGCGGGTGCGCCATAGAACCCGCTTTTCATGGTCGGATCGTCAATGATGCTGGGCTGGTCGTCGGAAACATAACTGCCAGACAGCCTTGACCGGTCAAACCTTGCGACGTTCAGCCTGCCGATTTTCTCCGTAAGAGACGCATTTCGGATGCCGACAATGATACTGCGCTGGCCGCCTCCAGCGTTTGGCGCATAGATTCCCGCCTCGATGATTGTTTCCATATTCTCGCGAGAAATCTGCCTGTCCCGATATTTTCGGATAGAGCGGCGGTATTTCATAAGTTCTAAAAGTTCCATCAGTCCACCTCTTTCCAGCATTGCGGATCGGCTTCATAGAAGCTGCCGTTTGTTCCCTTTGCCACTGCGGGACAGCCCCTGCACCACGCTTTCAGTTCGCATTTTCCACATTTTACGAATTTGTCATACTCCCGATACCGCTCCATTTCGCACACCCAAACGTCGGCAAGTCGGTCAGTGAATACGTTTCCAACCTTGCTGTCGGCAACTCGGCGGCAGGCGTACACATCGCCGGTGGGCAGGATCGTGATATGGCAGTTGCCGCAGTTGCAGCCGCCGTAAATCATCCCATTCTTTGTGTCTGCGGGGATTTTGAATGTTCCAGTTTCATATTCGTAAAGTGTCCAAAGATGATCTTTTTTGTTGAAATAGGTCTGGCAGCCCTCCGCTTCATACTCTTTGAATTTTTTATCACAAATCGCCAGCAGCTCCCGGTATTCCTGCGGCGTCATGGAAGCGTCCAGATCGCCGCCGCTGGGAACGTAACGGGAAAAGGCAAATACGTTTGCCCCCGCCGTTACAACTGCGTCGATGATGCCTGGTACCTCCATGCGGTTTGTTTTCGATACTGTCGTCATAATGACGCTTCGCATCCCGGAGCGGTTGATGCAGCCGACCTTTTCTATCGTGCAGTCAAAAGAACCAGGCTTGCGGAACCAGTCGTGCGTCTCATGAAGACCGTCAAGGGAAAGCTGGTACTTTTCACAGCCGTAGTATTTCATTTCCCTGCACACCCGATCGTTCAAATGAAACGGATTGCCCATAATGGTAAACGGGATGTCACGCTCTTTGAACAGAGCCAGCAGCCGCCAGAAATCCAGGTGCAGGATTGGATCGCCGCCGGTAAGATAGAAATAGGGTAGGCGGTCATACACCTCGCAGAAGTCCAGACAGTTGTAGAAAGTATCCTCTATCTGCGCCCAGCTCATGGAATCAGGCTTTTTACAAACATCGCCGGAGAAGATATAGCAGTGCTTGCACCGTTGATTGCATTCGTCCGTGATATGCCATTGAAAAGCGAAAAATTGTTTCGCTTCAGAAAAATACTGTTTCATACCATACCCTCGCTTTATATCAATCGGTTTCTCGAATCATTTCTCGTATGGTCTCTGCTCCGCTTCGGCTGCCGCTAAATGTGTGCCAAAGCGCGCAGCACCCGGCGGGTAATTCCCGCCGGGAACAATCCTCGGCTGTTCGAATCATTTGTCAGAAGCGCCGCAGGCTGAACCACAGGCGGCGGGCTTTTCTTCCGCAGTTCCTTTGGAAATGTTTTTGTCAGAAGCGCCGCAGGCTGAACCACAAGCGGACGGCTTTTCTTCCGTAGTTCCTTTGGAAATGCTTTTATCCGATGCGCCACAGGCAGCTCCGCAAGCAGAAGCAGCCTTATCCTCAGTCCATCCAGCAAGATTTGAAAGTGCCATTGTCATGTCCTCCTTCTTTTTATTCAGGGAAAATTATCTCCCTGTATCTTCGATTATACAAACTCGCTTTATTTTCACAAGTACGCACTTTTTTATAACATAGTTATCTTTTTGTAACTTTTGTCACAGCTATTGATTTTTCTGTAATGCTGCACTATAATTTGATTGTAACATTTAAATTTGAAGTAATGGAGGTCCTTATGAAAACGAAAGCTGAATTGCTCCCCGAATGTCCCGTTGCAACTACCGTGCAACTGATCGGGAACAAATGGAAACTGCTGATTATACGAAACCTGCTTGTGCGTCCGTGGCGCTTTAATGAGCTGCATAAAAATCTGGACGGTATTAGCCAGAAGGTGTTGACCGACAGTCTGCGGTCTATGGAAGCCGACGGGATTATTACCCGTACAGTTTATCCCGAAGTCCCTCCGAGGGTGGAGTATGCGCTGTCGGAGCTGGGCGAATCGTTAAAACCGATCCTCGATGCTATGAGCGCATGGGGAGAAAGTTACAAGTCATCTATAGGATAATGAAATCCTCATCTGATACTCGATAAGAAGTAAGTCAGATGGGGATTTTT
>CANQHZ010000218.1 GCA_947623805.1 uncultured Lachnospiraceae bacterium
CCCGTAATCAATGAGATTTTCGGGGAAACCTATACAGGGGAAGAAGAAATACAGTTTTTTCCCAATGAGCATTTTATAGACCAGCAGGACGAAGCGGACAGGGAACGCATTACGGACACGAATTTCACAGTTTTTGGAAAAACGCCAAAGAAATACCATATCGAATGTGAGAGCAGCCTGCCGGATGGAAAAATCACGATCAGGCTTTTTGAGTACGATGCGCAGATAGCCCTTGATGAGGGCGAGGTCACAGAGGAGACTCTGACAGTAACATTTCCAAATACGGCGGTTCTGTATCTTCGGACATACAAAAAGACGCCGGACAAAATGAAATATGTGATCATCACGCCGGGCGGAACGGTGCAGTATGACGTGCCGATCATGAAAGTGCAGAAGTATTCTTTGGATGATATTTTTGAAAAACGCCTGCTGATACTGATCCCGTTTTACATTTTCTCGCATGAGAAAAGCTTTCCGGAGTATAATAGCAATGAGCAGAAACTGGAAGAATTAAAGGCAGAGTATCAGGAAATCCTGGAAAGGCTTGACGGACTGGAACGGCAGGGAGTGATCGGGGCGTTTGACAAGCGGACGATCATAGAACTTTCCGGTGATGTGATCAAAGAAATCGCACAGAAATATGAGAATGTGCAGAAAGGGGTAGGTGATATTATGGGTGGAGCGTTGATTGAAACAGAGGCAAGAACCATTTTAAATCAGGGAATTAGTGAAGCAAAAAAGCAGACAGCATTGAAACTGCTAAAAAGAGGGAAACAGACAGTTGAGGAAATAGCGGAAGACACAGGGCTAAGCGTCACAGAAGTAGAGCAGCTTGCAGGGCTTCAGACAGTGTAAAACAGCAGAGCGGAAAATTTTATATTGTGACTATAAAACGGGGAAATAACTGATGATTCAGATTTGTTTCTCTGTTTTTTTATGTCATTTTTTTATATCATTTTGCAGTAACTTGTGGATATGGCAGTGCCAGTCCGTATCCTTGTACAGCGTCAGGGCAATTACGTGATATTCGCAGGGCTTGTCAAATGCAGGGAGTGCGGAAGCTCCATGGAACCAGCGTGTGGCAAACTCAAAGGCAAAGACAAATCTGCTCATCAAAGAGATCGTTGTCCATGAGGATATGCAGAGGGCAGGCGGAACACAACGGTAGAGATACACTTTAATTTTATGAAACAAGGAAGCCAGCTAACGGTAGAAAGTTAGGCTGACGCTTTCAAAACCGCATACAGGGGATTGGAGTTTATCCCCTGTGGCGGAAAAATATCTATAAAATACAATCAAATCTTGAAGTTTCACAATCAATTCGATTATTTTTCAACTATTTAGGTATGACACAGTTAATATCAGGACAGGGCGTGTCATGCGCTCTGTTAGTTAAATTTTTTGACGAAAAATAGTTAATTTTTTTGACGAAAAATGCTTGACTTTTTTAAGATTTGTGATAGCTTAAGAATAAGCCGTGGGAAGGCGTGGGTAGTGCCTTAATCCAAATATTCCATTTACGGGCAGGCAGTAAACATTACTGCCTGTGGGTTGGAAGTTGTTTTATTTTTCTGTTTTTTTCATAAATTCTTTTTAAGGTGGGAGAGCGTTTGTTGGAAGAAAGCCAATGAACGCTTCTTGAATTTGCAATAAAAAGATGGTATGATAAAACCACAAAAAAGAAAGGGATAACCTATGGCAAATATCTATGACGGGGCATTCCGTACCATCTTAAATGACTGCCGGAAACTGATTATCCCCGTAATCAATGAGATTTTCTGGGAAACCTATACAGGAGAAAAAGAAATAAGTGCAGAAGTATTCGCTGGATGATATTTTTGAAAAACGCCTGCTGATACTGATCCCGTTTTACATTTTCTCGCATGAGAAAAGCTTTCCGGAGTATAATAGCAATGAGCAGAAACTGGCGGAATTAAAGGCAGAGTATCAGGAAATCTTGGAAAGGCTTGACGGACTGGAACGGCAGGGAGTGATCGGGGCGTTTGACAAGCGGACGATCATAGAGCTTTCCGGTGACGTGATCAAAGAGATCGCACAGAAATATGAAAATGTGCAGAAAGGGGTAGGTGATATTATGGGCGGAGCGTTGATTGAAACAGAGGCAAGAATCATTTTAAATCAGGGAAAGACACAAGGCGTTAGTGAAACAAAAAAGCAGACAGCGCTCCGGATGCTGAAAATTGGGAAACTGACCACTGAGGAGATTGCGGAATATTTGGAACTCAGCGTGGAAGAGGTAGAGCGGCTTGCAGGGCTTCAGACAGTGTAAAACAGCAGAGCGGAAAATTTTATATTGTGACTATGAAACAGGGAAATATCTAATGATTCAGATTTGTTTCTCTGTTTTTTTGTCATTTTGACAGTAACTTGTGGATATGGCAGCGTAAGTCCGTATCCTTGTACAGCGTCAGGGCAATTACGGAAAAATAAAGTATGCGGGGAAATTTCATAGTGCAATACAAGGAAAAATATGGTATACTTCCCTTTGTCATAAATAATATAAAAGAAAAGAGGTATAGCAATGAATCAGGTTATTTCCAGAGAGGACGCATTTGCGTTATTAAAAAAATATAATAAGGAGCCGTTCCATATCCAGCACGGGCTGACAGTGGAAGGTGTCATGCGCTGGTTTGCGAAAGAGTACGGTTATGCAGAGGAAGAGGATTACTGGGCATAGTAGGGTTATTGCATGATATTGATTTTGAGCAGTATCCAAAACAGCACTGTATCAAGGCTCCGGAGCTTCTCAGAGAGGCAGGG
>CANQHZ010000219.1 GCA_947623805.1 uncultured Lachnospiraceae bacterium
TTAACCACCAGCTTAATCCCATACTTCACATACTGTACAAAAATACTCGGCTGCTTGACACATTCTCTCATCTTTCTGAAAATATACTTAGGTCTCAAATAAAAGCTAAGCAATATATTTTTGCGTAATTTCATGACTTCGTCTATAGTAAGATGCATCGTTCCTTTCGTGCTCGAATGGAAAAAGTCACTGCCAAGCACTGATTTTTCAAGAAGATTTTCCTGCTTGCATGTCTCATACATCGGTGTACCATAAAAAGGTAGTGCTATCGTAACCTCTATAAAATCAGGGTCCGTTTCCATAACAAGCTTTTTGGTAAGGAGTATATCCTCCCTCGTCTCCCATGGAAATCCAATGACAAAATATCCCCAAAACGGCAATCCTATTTCTTTGCACCATCTGGCCGCCTGCCTGTTTTCCTCCACGGTAGTGCCTTTTCGCATCTTTTGCAGCATTTCATCGCTTCCCGACTCAAAGCCGAACGCCACAAGGAAACACCCCGCTTTTTTCATGAGCTCAAGCGTTTCTTTTTTAAGCGGACGCACACGTGAGTTCGCCGTAAACTGTATTTTGCCATAAAGCTGAGAGCCTATGATAAGTTCACACATTTCCTTAACCCATTCAGGATTTATCGTAAACGTATCCGCCTTAAAGAAGAAATTCCTTATACCAAACTTCTCATAGCACTCTATCATTTCTTCCAATACATTCTGAGGACTTCTGAAACGCACGCGCTTTCCCGATATCTCAGGAGTAAGACAGAACACGCACTGACTAGGGCACCCTCTTGCCGTCTGGATTGTAGCCATCGCCTCCTTAGTGTCCGGTCTTATATAAAGCGAGTTATTCATAAGCTGTCTTGCAGGGAAAGGCTGCGCGTCAAGGTCGTCGTCCCACACATGAAATCTTGTCGGAACCATCTTGCCCTGCTCATCCTTATAAAGAATGTTGTTTATTTCTTCTGGCTTTCCAATTCCCTTAAAACAGTAATCCGCGATTTTGCCTATACAGAAATCTATCTCGCCGCCAATCAAATAATCAACGTTCGTAAAGTCAAGCATATCAAGCATCGCCTGCTCCGGTGCAAAGAACAATGCTCCTTTCAATACCACAATCGGGTCATGCCTTTTCTTTATCTCATTAATGACCTTTATATCGTCAAATATGGTGGTATTCGTAATGCTCATCATTATCATGTCAGGCTTAAAGCTGTCCAAATCCCTCCAAAGCGCATTAAAGTCATCGCCCTGCGTCTGGTAATCCTGCAGCTTTACCTCATATCCGTCCCTTAGCAAAATTGCCGCCGCGTATCCCAAATCATTGCAGGCGCGCATTGCCTGAGCCGAGCCGTCATCAATGTTCTGCTGGCATCTGTCCTCCCCTCTCTGAAAAAGCGCCCCCGGAGGATAAAATAACAAAACTTTTTTCTTTTCCATCTGTTCTTCCTTTCCTTAAACCGTTATGGCAGGTAGTTGTAAAATGTCTTCCGTACTGTCCGAATAAGCCTTACGGACATCCGTTTTATTGCATCATTATAATAATCTGTACAGATATACGCTGTACGGGACTTTATCGTCGCTGTATTCCCCGACAAAATCAAGTTTCATCTCGTCAGCGTTTGTCAGTTCAAACCTTGAAAAAATATAATCACACCCAAGCTCCGACAAAGCCGGTTCATCTATAAGTATCTCCTGCGCAGGCGCATCCGCATTTGCCCCGAAATCGTATGTATTTTCACCGGATGCCGAAAATATATATGCCCTGCAGCCCCAGTCATCATAATATTTTTGCCAATTGTCATTTGCCTCAAGAGCAGGCGCAATCGCTTTTCTAAACCGTTCCTTGTATTCTATGCTGTAATAACCGCAATACCCGTCTATGGTAGTGATGCCGTTATAAGAAAGCATCGCCGGATGAAAGCCATATACCACAGCCCCGCAATCGGGAGTATAATTTATATCATTCTTTATCTGTTCTATCAAATCGCCGCCGTAAAATTCACCATAGCTTAGCTGATTTACCTCCGCGTGCTTCACCAGCTTGTACGCATTGCAATATACCGTATTGAAAAAATCGCTGTATTCACACTGCGAAGCTCCGACAACGACAATCGCCGCGCAGCCGAGCAAATATGCCACAGTATGCCTATGCCTGTATATTTCCCTTAGCACGATAAAAAAAGCAAAATACCACGCAAACGCATTAAAGAAAATAGTCCTGCCATAATTAAAGCCCCTTAACGGCGGTAAAAGCGTTTCTACCAGGCTTCTCAACGGCTTCCAATAATAAAGCGTGTATACCGCACAGTTAAACACAATGAATAACATCGTCAGATTAAAGGTATCCGTCCATATTTTGGCAAACTTCTTGCTCTTGATATAACGCACGTTATTCCAAATCAAATATATCATACATACAGGAAGCACCAGATACGTATGGAGTGAACGCGCATGTGATATTCCTTTTGAAAACGCGCTTACAAAAGTCTTCCACAGCTCCGACACGCTATAATAATCCACAAGAATAGCGTCCCTTATGGTCGCAGTGTCGGAAAAGAACATTACGCCAAACAGCCGATATTCGCAGCACGCATACCCCACTCCAAGTATCACAGCCGCCAGAAGCATCCTGCCGCATATCTTTTTATCCCTTACTGAAAGCAACACTGCGGCTATAAGTATATACCCTATGATAAAAATTCCAAAAAACGAAAAATACGAAACCAGCGGGTAAAAAAACAGCGCGGCAAACAGTCTCCAATCAGGCTC
>CANQHZ010000220.1 GCA_947623805.1 uncultured Lachnospiraceae bacterium
CAAAAAACGCTTTGAGCCTGTCAAATGGTATCTTATCTTTGTTATAATACATATCCACATGGTCAGCATCCGGCACGATCAGGAGCTCCTTCGGTTCTTTTGCCTGCTTGTAGACATCCTCAGAAAAATAGCGTGAATGTGCGTTCTCTCCCGCAATCATCAAAATTGGACGCGGCGATACCCTCTCTACAAACTGCATCAGCGGGAAATTGATAAAGCTCTGGACCGTCGATTGTGTCCATGCGCCGATTGCTCTCTCATGCTTTGCAAGACCGAAATAATAATCCGCAAATCTCTTTACAAATGGCGGAAGCGATGACATATCGGGAGCGCCTTCGGAAATGATGACATGGTTGTTTTCATCAACTGTCATTTCGTGAGGTCCATAGCCGTAGCTGCCGTTGTCAACATCTTTCCAGCGGTTCCTGCTCACATACTCACGCACTGCATCCTTCTGGGCATCCGTATAACTGTCCATCATGCCCTTGCCAATACTGCGGGAAAGATCATACATCGAAGCAGTTGCAACAGCCTTGATACGGGTATCGATGGAAGCTGCAGATATTGCCATTCCTGCAAGTCCGCATATGCCCATAAGACCAATCTTTTCCCGGTCAACATAATCAAGCGAACCGAGAAAATCGACCGCGGCAAGATAATCCTCCGTGTTTATGTCGGTCGAAGCACAGTTTCTTACCACCCCTCCGCTTTCACCCGTGAAGGACTGGTCGAATGCCACGGCAACAAACCCCAATTTCGCAAATTCCTGCGCGTAAAGGCCTGAAGCCATTTCTTTCACTCCGCCAAAAGGTCCGGCTACTGCAACTGCCGAATTTTTCTTCTCAGCATATCCTTCAGGGAGATACAGATGCCCCGCAAGTTCGATGCCAAAGCGGTTGGTAAACTTTACCTCCTGCATCACAATCTCAGGATAAATCTCAAAAACTCTTGTGTCTGACATAATAAATACCTCCTATTGACAAAATCTGTTTTATATACTATAACAAGTATAAGCACATCATATACCTTAAAGCGTGCTTTAAGTCAATCATTTTTTGAATTTTAAGGGAGGAATTTTTCATGCTTTATACTGTCGGTGAAATGGCAAAAGTGCTCGGAGTGTCTGCATCTGCACTAAGATACTATGACCAGCAAGGTCTGCTGCCGTTTATGGAGCGCTCCAGCGGCGGCATCCGTATGTTCAGTGACAAGGATTACGAGGTACTGAAAATAATTGAGTGCCTGAAAAAATCAGGACTCTCGATCAAAGAAATAAAACGCTTTATTGATATGGCAGGGCAGGGGGATGAAACGCTTCCTGACAGGCTCGCTCTTTTTCAAAGCCGACGTGAGATCGTAAAAAAGCAGCTTGCCGAGATGCAGGAAGCCTTATCCATCCTCGAGTTGAAATGCTGGTATTATGAACAGGCGGTCAGCGAGGGCACGGAAGAACGGGTAAAAGATCTTACCGTTGACGACCTGCCGGAAAAATTCAGGACTGTCAAAGAAAAAATATGTCCGCCTGTTGATATCCGCAGGAACAATGACCTCCCAATTCAATGAAACAGCAGCAGATCGTCTGTCCACTGCCGTAAGGAAGTGGACAGAACTGCAAAAATCTCCTTTCTACTGTTGTCTGTCATAATGTTCGGAAACTGCCTTCAGGTATTTTATGATCGTCAAATGCTGCGGACATACTTTCTCGCACTGGCCGCAGCCAATGCAATCCTTCGCTTTTCCGAATTTTGCGGATAAATTGGCGTAATTTGCAAAATTTGCCGTCCATCCTTTTTCCTCCAGCTTCTCACGCATATCCTCATTATAGATAGAAAAATACTGCGGAATTGCGATTTTTTTCGGGCAGCCCGAGGTACAGTAAGAACAGCCCGTACATGGAACCGTAATCTGTCCGTTGATGATCTTTGCCGCATCAAAACAGACAGCCTTTTCTTCTTCCGTCAGAGGCACAAAGTCTTTCATATAGCTCACATTATCTCTCATCTGGGAAAGATCCGACATTCCTGAAAGTACCACCATCACGTTATCCAGAGATGCCGCAAACCGAACAGCCCAGCTTGGGATGGACATTTCCGGTGCATGACCTTTCAGCAGCTTTTCCGCGCTTTCAGGCAACTGCGCCAGAGTACCGCCCTTAACAGGCTCCATTACGATTACCGGTTTCCCATGCTTTACCGCTACGTCGTAGCAAGCCTTTGACTGTACCCACTGGCTTTCCCAATCAAGATAGTTGATCTGCAGTTGTACAAACTCCATCTCCGGATGTCTGGTAAGGATTTCATCAAGCAGCTTAGCAGAATCATGGAAAGAAAAGCCTGCGTGCCTGACAAGTCCTGCCGCCTTCTTTTCCAGCAGCCAGTCAAAACAGTCGTACTTTTCATATTTATCGATCATTCCCGCCTCAATGCCATGAAGCAGATAATAATCAAAGTAACCTGCACCTGTCTGCGCAAGCTGCTCCTGAAATACCTTATCCCTGTCCTCCAGGGAATTAAAAAACGCCGCATGAAGTTTCGTTGCCAGTGTAAAACTGTCTCTGGGATACCGGTCTACGAGAGCCGCCTTTGCAACGCTTTGACTTGCAAAGCCATTGTACATGATTGCCGTATCAAAATAAGTAAAACCGTTTTCCATAAACAGATCCACCATTTCCTTGACCTGTTCCACATCCACATCCGAATCTTTTCCGCCTTTCAAAAGCGGCATACGCATCAATCCAAAACCAAGTTTTTTCATACGCTTTCCTCCT
>CANQHZ010000221.1 GCA_947623805.1 uncultured Lachnospiraceae bacterium
ATAAGTCTGTCGAACGTGGGAATGAGCGCCTACAATATTATAATGGCGACGGAGATTATCGGTTTGTCGCATCTTGAGAGGGAGATTGTGGCAAACATAGTAAAATATATAACGGAGCGTTTTGAATATAATGAGATTTTAGGGCGCGTCACGACGCTTGACAGGGAGGCTTATCTGAAAATAGCAAAGCTTACGGCGATACTTAGGCTTGCCGAGGGGATTGACATCAGCCACAAGGGAAAGTGCGATAAGATAAAGCTTGCAAATAAGGGCGAGAATATGGTGATTACTGTGGAGACAAACGCGGATATGACCTTGGAGCTTGGATTTTTTTCAAGGTGCGGGGCGTTTTTTGAGGAGGTATTCAATATAAAGCCTGTATTAAAACAGAAGAATAGTGATTTGTAATAAGAATGGGGGATTAAAATGGGAGAGATAGATTACAGCAGACCTGAATATTATCTCAACAGGGAGCTGAGCTGGCTTGCGTTCAACAGCCGCATACTTGGCGAGGCGCGCGACAAGAGCATACCGCTTTTTGAACGGCTTAAATTTTTGAGCATTACGGCGTCAAACCTTGACGAATTTTTTATGGTAAGAGTGGCGTCGTTAAAGGATTTGGTGAATGCGGGCATTACTAAGCCTGATATTTCGGGGCTTACGCCGCTGCAGCAGCTTGACAGGGTGAACGCGGCGACGCATGAGTTTGTGGGTATGCAGTATTCGGCATACAACAAATCGCTATTGCCGCTTCTTTCGCAGAATGGGCTTATGGTGGTGGAGTACCACGAGGAGCTTACAGACAAGGATTGTGCGTTTGTCGACAGGTATTTTCAGGATTATGTCTACCCCGTGCTTACGCCTATGGCTGTGGATTCGTCGCGTCCGTTCCCATTAATCAGAAACAAATCACTGAATTTGGGCGCGCTTGTATCGAGAAAGACAAAGGGCTCGGCGAGAAAGCTTTTGTTCCACAAAAAGGCTGCGCAGGGCAGGGAACTTGAATTTGCAACTGTCCAGGTGCCAAGCGGCATACCGCGCATCGTGGAGCTGCCAAGCGCTGGCGACGGCACGAAGCGAGTGATGCTTCTCGAACAGGTGATAGAGCGCAACATGGATAAGCTGTTTTTGAACTATGACATAGAGTGCGTATTTCCGTTCAGAATCATGAGAAATGCGGACTTTTCGCTTGCCGAGGAGGACACGGAGGACCTGCTAAAGGAGATGGAAAAGCAGCTGAAAAAAAGGCAGTGGGGGCAGGCAATCAGGCTTGAAGTGGAGGACGGCATTGACAAGCGGCTGCTCGACATTATCAAAAAAGAGCTTATGATTGACGAAAGGGACATTTACAATATCCCAGGTCCGCTTGACCTTACTTTCCTTATGAAAATGTATGCGCTGCCAGGCTTTGATGCGCTTAAGATAGAGCAGTACGTGCCGCAGCAGGTGCCTGAGCTGCCTGCGGGAGTTGATATATTTGAGCAGATTAAAAAGCATGATATTCTGCTGCATCATCCGTATCAGACATTTACGCCTGTGGTGGATTTCATAAAGCAGGCGTCGCGCGACCCGAATGTGCTTGCGATAAAGCAGACACTATACCGCGTGAGCGGCAATTCGCCGATTATTGCTGCGCTTGCGCAGGCGGCGGAGAATGGCAAGCAGGTGTCTGTGCTTGTGGAGCTGAAAGCGCGTTTTGACGAGGAGAACAATATTGTCTGGGCGAAAATGCTTGAAAAGGCAGGCTGCCATGTAATATACGGTCTTGTCGGCTTAAAGACGCATTGCAAGATTACGCTTGTGGTAAGGCGTGAGGAGGAGGGCATACGCCGATACGTTCATCTTGGCACGGGCAATTACAATGACGCTACGGCAAAGCTTTATACAGACCTTGGGCTTTTAACCTGCGATGAGGCGATTGGGGAAGATGCTACGGCTGTGTTCAATATGCTTTCGGGGTATTCCGAGCCGCTGGGGTGGAATCATCTTGCGCTTGCGCCGCTGTGGTTAAAGGAGAAGTTTCTTTATCTTATAAACCGCGAGAAGGAGAATGCGGAAAATAAGCGGCCTGCGCGGATTGTGGCGAAGATGAACTCTTTGTGCGATCCTGATATAATAAAGGCGTTTTATGAGGCGGCTGCCGCGGGCGTGAGGATTGAGCTTATTATACGCGGGATTTGCTGCTTGAAGACGGGCGTTGAGGGGACTAACGGAAATATTGAGGTGCGGTCGATTGTCGGGAATTTTTTGGAGCATGCGCGTATTTTCTACTTTGAGAATGGGGGGAGTTCGGAGCTTTATATGGGGAGCGCGGATATGATGCCCAGGAATTTGGAGAGGCGTGTGGAGATACTGTTTCCGATACTTAATCCTGAGCTTAAGGAGAAGGTTTGGCATGTTTTGGAGGTGCAGCTTAGGGATAATTTGAAGGCGCAGTTTTTGCGGGCTGATGGGACTTATGCTAAGGTGGATAGGGAGTTGGTGACGAAGGAGAATGCGTGCTGTGCGCAGGAGGAGTTTTGTCGGGAGTATAGGGCTGAGGCGGCGATGCTTGAGAAAGAGCAGAGGCAGGCTAGGGTGTTTAAGCCGGAGTATAAGCAGGAGTAGTGTGTTGGGGAAGTGTTTTAAGGAGGACGAAAGCAGCTAATATACTGTCTGCGCGCGAGCCTGCGGAAGCTGGATTTTCTAATGCGGGGCATTTAGGTGTTCTAGGGCGGCGGGGCCGCCGAGAGGCGACATCCGTGTCGCCGCTCGGCTAA
>CANQHZ010000222.1 GCA_947623805.1 uncultured Lachnospiraceae bacterium
ACACGTAAACGCGGAGGTGTAAAACACTTTCATCACTATTTGTGCCGCCAACTGAAAGGCGGCGGAATGGAGATTAATATGGTTTATACAACGGACGCAGTTGACGTGATGAGAACAATGGATAGCAGTGCATATACAGAGTATCAGAAAATCCGTAATGAGGGCGATGGGATGAACTCTTTGAAGTATTTGACAAATTGGTATGCAAACGCCGTAAAGAAAAGCCCGACTATGATTGAAGAATATGAGAAACAATCAGATGAATATATCGAGAAAAATGTAAAAAATCAAAAATTGGATCAAACATTTGCTGATATAAAGACAGAAAGTAAAGATGTTTTTCTTGAGAGCCTAAAAGCCTTTCAGATACAGCATCAGGGGCTTTTCTCGTCTATCATAAATAGAGAATTGGCTTCAAAGTTTTGGAGCCTTTCAGAATAGTAGTTTGCCATAAGGAGGAAAAGACTATGAGGATCAATGGAAATTATGAGGACGCTTTATATGGCAGGAGGCAGGCATTTACAAATTTAATGCCAGAGAAAGAAACGGGCACTGCCACTGCTCCTGAAAAGGAAACACCCGGCGTGGTATATGAAAAGGGAAGTGAAACATCTTCCAAGTTATACACGTCAGACGGAGGTATGACTGTGGTAAAACATAACAGAGCATCTTCCGGTTCAAGGGAAACTATTCCGGGCAGGAAATTTTGGGCGAAATTGAGCGATATAACAATACCGGACAACTGTACGCAATTCATAACAATGGTATAGAAACTTGGCTGCAAGGATCTGAATCGGGCAAAAAGATGTATTTTGATCCGGCTGATGTCGATGATGCGTTGGGAATCCGCAATCCCAAACGGATGTCAGTGCAGGACAACGAGGTGCGTTTTGACAATTACTCGTATTATCAGTTTGCAGGTAAAGATGGGAAATCGCATACAGTGCTTTCAATGGGCGGCTCATTAAGTCAGGGAATTTTTGGGAGCTTTGGAAAAAGTGTCTTTGACAAGGAAGCGGAGGACTATGCTGATTTTTGGGACAGTCTGGCAAAGGGCAGCAATTACGGATTGGAACAAAAATACAGTCAAAAAGAAATCAGAAGCAAACTGGAAGAAGCGGGCATAAAGAATGGCTTTTTCACGGTGTCGGTTGGCAACCGTTCCCAGACTTATTATCTTTCTCAAAATAAAGATGTAAATGCGCTTTATTCAAAGGAAGCATATGATAAATACTACAATATGTTGACCAGCGGAAAAGCATTTCACCTTGATAAATTCCAGCCGGGACAGACGGTGACAATTGGCGGCAAGGATTATGTCTTGAATGAAAACAAAGGAATTGATATTGAGTATGGGGCAGAAGTTTATTGAGGTGTAAAATAAAAGTCAAGGCAGGGGGATGATACTATGTCCATGACAATAAACAGCGTTTACAATGCTTATGCCGACAACAGCACGAAAGCGGCAGAGAAAAAGAAAGCCACAGAGAACACGCAGAACAGGCAGACACCCCCGCAGCTATTCTCAAAGGCGCAGGCGTATCTTGATAAGCTGAATAAATCCTATGACAACATGGAGTTTCTCGTCTACAGTTCCGGCAAGGATGCAAAGGAAGTCCTCTCCCACAGCACAAAGGAAGTTTCCGTTATGCCGTTCCATGAGGAAATAGAGAAAATGACGTCCGATGAAAAGTATGCCGCTGAAAAAATGAAAGGCGTACAAGGCGTACTCCGTATGTCAGAGCAGATCAATATAAATTTATAAAGGAGATGTAAAATTTATGGACAAAGAAAAAAACACAGAAATTAACGAAGAAAAAAAAGAAAATTATAGGTCAATGGGCATGAGCATAGGAATGTGCTTTGGAGTAGCTGGTGGAGCAGTAGTAGGAGTTTTGATAAATAATATTAGTATTTGTATGTGTTTAGGAATATGTATTGGTATGTGTTTAGGAATAGCAATAGGTTCTACAATAAAAAAGGATAATAGCAATAATGTAAAGTAACTGCAAAATGGAATTTGTCGGGGAAAATCAAGGAAAAAATATAAAAATTGAATATTGTTTACCTTTGGGTAGCGATTATCTTAACAGACAATCTGCTACCTTTTTAAATTTCAGAACCAGTCAACACATCATAGAAAAAACGTATCAATATGATTGAGTGTACAAATGATGCAGGCAGATGTTCAGAACATATCATCAAAGCGTATAGAGTAAAATCTATGCGCTTTTGTATTACATACAGTTACAGCGTCAGCGCAGAAAGGAGAGAGGACTAAATTGTATAGATTGAAACGAATACGGGCAGTCTGCCAAGCGGCATTTTCCATAAATCGGAGATGCCGCTTTTCAGTTGCCAGAAAAACAGAGTTAAGAGAAAGGAAAGAGGTCAATGATCGAGAACAGGAACACCCTTGACAAAGGCTTGGAGAGCGCACTGAAAGCACTGGAACAGGCAAAGCAGCGTGTAGCCAATGAGAAGAAAAAGCAGAACGAGAAGAAGCGGAAAGCCGAGAACCACCACAAGTACATGATGGGCGGCATCGTGGCGAAATACTTCCCGAAATGCTATTCCTTTGACGAGCAGGAACTCAACCGCATCTTATCGGCGGCACTGGCGGCGAGGGAATGCAGGCAGATGGTTGAAAGCATTGAAAAAGAAAGCGTCAGAAATGCCGAAGCCAGTCGGGAAAAAGCCGAAGAAACGGGGGCAGAGAAT
>CANQHZ010000223.1 GCA_947623805.1 uncultured Lachnospiraceae bacterium
CACGTTTCTGTGTATGGATATAATAATCATATCTGCACAGAATCTCTTTCGTATCCTGAAAAATCTGCAAAAGTGTCAGCATTGTCTCATCCTTCCGTGAAAAGAAATTGCCTGAGCGGTTAGGCTCAGGCATTACATTTCTTTTTGAATTGCAATTCATGCTTATTGAACTACTAACGTTCAATAAGATTGGGAGCAGTTCTATGATAATTCCATAGGCAGAGACGACCTTTGTATTTCTATTGCCCGCAAAGTCGGGACGGGTAGCTCCTCTCTATCGCCGCAAAAGCTCTTACGCTTTTCATTGCCTATAGTTTACCATGCCTCTGCCGCATTGTCAACCGTTTTTCTGCCCCTTTTCCGCCATTTTCTTCATCTGGATTTTCTCATGGATATTAGTATTATACAGGTTATAGAGGTCTGTCCCCTTTTCAATGGTATTGTCAAAGGGGATTACTACGTTTCCGCACTTCATAAGCCCCATACCGCTTGACGAGTTGGTAACAAAACGCAACTGCGCCTCCGACACGCCGATTACCTCTGCCATGCGTGAACTGTCCGTGTTCGCCTGTTTCAAGAGTGCCACAAACTCCGAATTGGCAAGCATTGTTGTCGCCGTGTAATTTTGCAGCAGGTCAACGACATTCTGCGTGATTCCGATACACAAGCCGCCCTGCTTTCTCACTTTCTTCCAAAGCTGCTGTAAATACTTAGCGGAATACTCCGAATTTTACAGCACATGGAACTCGTCAATATAGAGCCATGTTGCAATGCCCCTCTTCCATTTTACAGAAGAACGACTTGCCCGAACCGGGAACACCGAACACAAAACCGTTGCCGTTAATCAGCTTTTTGCGGTTCCCGATATTGATGTTCTTTGACACCTGATTGATACCGTAATAACAGCCCTGTTTGTCGTTCAGTTCCTGCACATTGAAAGGCATAAGCACCGCAAGGCTTTGTGTCAGCATGGTTCGCATGGTTTCCACCTGCCTGATAGTAAAGCTCCTGAAAGATCTGCGTGTAAAGCATTCCGATGATGAAGTTGTAGGACTTATCAGAATCCGGAATGACACAGAACAGCGCTGTTTTTGTTTCCCCGTCCCCGTTCACGCCGATGCCAAGTTCCGCAAGGTCAAGGTCATCCCTTGACAAAAGCCTTAAAGGCATTTGTTTTCAATCCCATAAATTTCTTGATAATCCTGCACGGACAACGGCTTGAAAATATTTTATCTGTTTCAGCATACTGTCCAACTCTCCTTGTAATTATGCTGTCAATATTATATCCGATATTGCAGATGCAGGCAAGCTTATGTCCTCTGATAAATTCCATTCATCTTTTCTTTTTTCCGTATCTTCCTGTAAGCAGGACTGAAATATAATACCCGGCATACACGAACAATCCCATAATCGCAGCATAATCCAGCAAAAACAGCGCCAGCAGTTCTTCAAAATCAAAAAACACAAAATGATACCGCAGGAGCATATAATTTCCAAAGTCCCGCTTAATAAAAGCATACACCCCATAAACCGCAATCAAAGCAGCTATCGTGCGAAGTATCCACTTGCAAACCTTTGATGATTTCTTTGTGAGCTTCCTTGCCATGCCCATCATTACGCTCCAGTGCAGCCCCAGATGCAATGACATAAATACAAATCCCCAATATGCCGAAAGCATATGGAGCGTCCGTGCCGCTGCCTGTCCGCCTCTTATGCCTAAAAAGGAAAAAACGGTGCGGGATAGCAGAATGCCACTGAACATAGAACCGCACATTGTGAGCAGTATAAGAACCACAAGTATTGTCTGTACAACACGGTAAGGTGTGTATTTCCCCTTAAGTACACTGAAACTCCACTTTCGGTTAAAAAAATGATGTAAAACAAACAGGACAAACATTCCCGTGCCAAGCCATTCATGAACGGCTTCACCAACGGCGGGATTGCTGCCGTACACCAAGCTGTACGCCATCAGCAACAGCAGGGTGACGGTCATGAGAATATCAACTATAATTTTCAATATTTGTTTCGATTTCATAATATCTGTTCTACACTTTCAATCCATTCCTCCTTATTTGCACAAATCAAGAACTGCCAGCAATTCTTCCTTCGTGAATTTCTTGCAGCATCCTCCGGTCAACACAGTGCTGTCCGCGATTGCCTTATAATCTGTGTCCTTTGCTATCCCCATTTCAGAGAAGGTTTCCGGCAGCCCGACTTCCTTTATAAATGCCGCCAGAGAGCCAATAAACTCATTTGCAAGTTCTTCTTCCGACTTTCCGTCAGGATCAATGCCCCACACGTTTATCGCCAGCCTTGCAAACTGGGGCGCTGCTTCAGGAAGCATATGACGGTAGAGAACAGGATGGATGACCGCCAGCCCCTGCCCGTGGTTACAGTCAGTATAAGCGCCGAGCTGATGCTCTAGCATATGCGCCTGAAAATCCGTGACTTTCCCAATCTTTAAGATTCCGTTTTCACCCATCGCCGCCGCCCAGACAAGCTCGCTTCTTGCCTTGACGTCCTGCGGATTTTTTAATACCGCCCGCAGATTGCGGATGATATTTCTCTGGCAGGCTTCGTTGATCTCGTCGGAGAGATTTGTTTCCCTCGGAGATCCCATATAGGTTTCCATACAGTGGGACAGCGCATCGAATGCCCCGGAAAC
>CANQHZ010000224.1 GCA_947623805.1 uncultured Lachnospiraceae bacterium
TCCGCCGAAGTAGGCGGTACCGTAAGAGCCCACATCGGCTGCCATCCGTGCGCCCGCCGAACCGCCCCACAGGGAATAACAGTCAGTGTCCACCTCCAGTTCATCCGCGTGTGCAAAAATAAAGCTGATTGCCCGCGCCAAATCCTCCATTGCCGTATCCCAGCCGGGACGGTAAATCAGCGCAAAGGCGTTGTAGCCCATTTTGGACAGCTCCAGCGCATGGGGAAAACTGTCGTGCATCGCGCCCACATAGGCAAAACCGCCTCCTGCATTACACACGGCAAACTTTGCGCCGGGATCTCCCTTGAAAAAGAACAGTCCCGTATCATTTTTGTCAGTATCTGCCGCTTTTTCCTCGTCCGTATAAATATCGTAAAATATCGTCTCACCAGCCTCCGCGTGGGATTTCATATAGTTTGCGATTTCCACTGTTTTATTCGGATCAATATTTGAGTACCATGTCAAGCGAAGGTCGCCCAGCGTCTTTCCGCTAAAATATCCGGTATCCACGGGGAAGATAAGCCGTCCATACTCTCCAAAAGCCGGATCATTTATAACATCTGAAATTGCTGTGTCGGTTGTAAAAGGCTGACTATTTGCCAGCATATTTTCGGAAGTATCGTTTTTCTCCCTGAAAAACAGCGGGAGCGCATTGTAGAGGTACTCCTGCACGGCATTAAAATCATGGTAGCCACCGTCCTTCTGATAAAATACATAGTGATCCGACGTAAAAATATCCCGTGACAGCATTTCCTCCGCCATATTGATCGACTGGCTCTTTACCGCATCCTCTGTGCCGACGGCGTGATAGATAAAGTACCCGCGCGCGTCAAGGTTTTCATCTTTAATCAATTGCTCGATAAAATCTACATTCTTTTCAAACTGGAAATCCCCATAAGTCCCATAATACCAGCAAGAACCGCTCATAGGGAGAAACCAGCGGATATAATCGTAGTCATAGCAGAACTGGAGCCATGTTGTGACCGATCCTAGAGAAAAACCGCCAAACGCCCGATGGTCACGGGAAGCTTTCAGATCTTCCATTGAAACAGACTGCGCATAAGTATGAAACCTTTCTTCCACAGCAGGCATCAGGTGTTCTTCAAAATCCTGATGAAACGCCCGAAATTCCTCGATAGAACTGCCAAAATCCGTGCTGCTGTTTTCGTTATAGAAAGTCGCTGACACGATGATGATCGGTGGGATGTCTCCGTTTGCGATTAGATTGTCAAACATATTCTTTGTTTCCGTAAATTCAAAATATTCTCCGGCGTGACCTCCCCAGCCGTGCATGAGATAGAGGATGTTGTACCTTGTCTGTGTGTCCTCCTCATCATAGCCATAGGGCGTATATACGTAAGCTGTTTTTGTGATGGTGGAACCGTCTCGGACATAATCCTCAGATTCATAGTCAAGGCGGACGACACTGCCCTGTTTATCGGCTGCCTGTGTATATTCTGCCGGTACTGCTTTTGTCCAGCCTGTTTGTGAAATCTCCATATCACTCACTCCTGATTTTTCGTTTGCGGCAGCTTCATCTCTGCTTTCCAGTTCACCTGCGGCTGTGGGGGGAAAGGCAGAACCCGCAGGCTGTTCCTGCACCACTGATTTCTCTCTGCCACAGGAACAAAATAAGAACATAAGGAACAAGGCAGCCAAACCTGCCTCAAAAAACCGTTTCATTGACATCACCTCTGTAGTGTATTATAAAAAAACCGAGACTTCCAGAGAAGTCTCGATTCGTTTATCAGTTATAACCAGAGGTTGCAACTCAGGCCAGCACCTTTTCCACTGCGGAAAGGAAACAGTCCACAACCTTCGTTGGCTGCGGAGAATACAGAATCCCCACAGGCATGACATGCTCCCACTCCACTGGTATCACCTTCATCAAAGGATGCACCATGCTCCAGCTTTTAATTACGACCAGAATATCCTGATTTTGTTCACACTGATTGAAAACGCCCACATCATACAAATCGAAATTTACCAGATTAATCTGTGGATGGTGTTCTGTAAGGTCGTCGCGCAGGTCATCCATGTGACGGCACCACCCCCGATGAATCATCATCAGATCCTGCCCGTACAAATCCTGCACTGAAAGTTTCTCCTTTACCGAAAGCGGATGGGAAATCGGCACTGCGCAGCAGATCGGTTCATTTTCGATCAGCAAACCATTACAATTTCTCTGCCCCATCAAAAGCTCGTCCACGAAACCAGTCACCACATCAATATTCTGCCCCAGATTTTTCAATATTTCCCTTGCATTGTCCGATGTGTTTTCAAAAGGGACCAGCTTAAAGCTCACATCCGAACAGTGTTCATGAATTTTCGGCCACAAATCCATCAGCATCTGCGCCGGCATAATGGGAGACGTGCCAATACGGATTACCCGTTCCTGCGCCCGTTCTGCGCTTCTGGCGCGGACAACCGCTTCCTTGCAGTATTCCGTGATGTACTTCGCATCTTTATAAAGCGACTCGCCCGCCTTTGTCAGCTTAATCCCCCTATGAGTCCGATCAAAGAGCCGTATTTCCAGATCGCTTTCCAGCAGGTTGATCTGCTTTATCAGCGCAGTGGATGTGATGTGCAAATCCTCTGCCGCCTTGTTGAAACTTCCAGCCTCCGCCACACGGATAAAAGATGT
>CANQHZ010000225.1 GCA_947623805.1 uncultured Lachnospiraceae bacterium
CCCAGCTTTTTATAAAGCTGGTCGAGTTCAAGGAAGACGCGCACATCGGCAGGATTAAGCTCAAATGCCCTTTCCATCGCTGCTTTTGCCTTCTGCGGCTCTTTGCATTTGTTGTAATAAACAAGTGAAAGGTTACGGAATGTGGTGGGGAAAGTATTGTCCTCCCGCGCGGAAGCCTCCCACAGCGCAAGCGCCTCCTCCCACTGCTGCCTGTCATAAAACAAATTGCCCAAATAATAACCTGCCTTAGCCTTGCAGCCGTGGGCAACAGCAAAGCGCAGCACTGCAATATCCTCAAGCTTGTTTGGAAAGCAATAGTCCGAGGGCTGCCCCTCCGCCTTTTTCAAAAGCACTGACACGTCCTCTCCAAGCCTGTCACGGTAATATGCCTCATAATACGTAAGCATAGGATATTCCTTCGTACACTCGCCCAAAATGCAGACAGCCTCATGATAAGCCCCAAACTCCGCATAGTCCCTTGCCGTCATCAGATAATTTTCCTGAAAATCGCGCATTTTGTGATTTAGTTGCGTGCGCATTTCGACAGCGTTTCCCGCCTCGCCGACAAGGAGTATTTTTTCATTGCATGATACGAAGTCGAACGGATCAAGCGCCAGATTTTCCTCTACCCATGCCTTTGCCTGTGCGCTCCGTCCAAGCTTTCTCAAAAGATACGCTTTCAGCCCACGCGCTTTTATATTGTGGGCATTTTTTACCAGCGCCCTCTCGGCAAAATCAAGCGCGTGCGCATATTTTCCCTCTCGCGCGGAAATTGCCGCAAGATAATAAAACGACATCTCCTGCTGCTCACTGCTCCATGTCGCCTTGTAAAAGGCATCGTAAGCCTCCTGCTCCCTTTCCTGACAAAGCAGGTCAAGTCCCAGCAGGTAATATGTCTCGCTGTTGTACGGGTTTGGATTTTTCCATGTCAGACGCTCTAATGCCTTGCGGAAATATTTTTCAGCCTGTATAAACTGCCCCCTTCTCATCAGCAGCGCGCCGTAGGCATTATTAATCCGTATGTCGCCCGAATCTCTTTTTAGCCCCTCTAAATAATACGGATCTGGCAGATAAGTAGCATGGCGGTACTGCTCGATATGCTGTCCCGTCAGATACAGCTCCTCATTTGTCATAATCTCCTCGGGCTCTTTAGCCGCCTGCGCAGGCTGCGGCAGCTTGGGAATTTCAGGCGCATCGGGCTGGTACTCCACAAGGCAGACGCCGTCTGCATATACAGCCAGATGCATGTCCTCCTCTTTTATGTCGCCAACGGCAAGTTTCTTTTCGTATATGTCAATCGGCGATATTTTGTCCGCCGTTTCTTTTAATACTACTTCGCCTTTTACTGTCAGTACGATTTCGGCGTTTTCATATTTGGAGGTCGCATACACGATTATCGTCGCCTCACCATCGTCAAGTGACAAATGCAAAGCCGCCTCCCTCGTCGCGTTTTTCACCTGTCCCAGCGCCTTGTAGGGCATAAAATACTGAGTGAAGGTCTTTTCCTCAAACGGCTTAAGCCATGTAAAATCAGGCTGGTTGTCAGTAAACACGCCTGTCATAAGCTCTATGTAAGGACCGTCATCGTCAGTGAGATTTCTGTCCCACGCCTTGCCGAAATCGCCGCAGCCCCAAGTCCACTGCTTTTTACCTGGCGACACGTGGTGGTCTGCCACATGGAGCAGTCCCGCGCCTGCGCCGTAATCGTACCCGCCGACAAAATCATACTTTGACTTTTCCGCCATATAAGACGTAGGAACAGGGATATTTTTATAACGGGAAATATCCACGCCCTCGCTGTAATCCTTTTTATAATATACCCCCGTGGCAATCGGAAATCTGGAAACGTCCCTTTTGCCGTGGTCCATCACAGCATGGACATCGGGCGGGAATATTGACTGCGTATTGTCATTTACTGCCACAGCGGGATTAGCCCACCAAAGGAAGGTCTGCGGCAGAGACGTGCGGTTGTATAGCTGCCCTGTAATCTCAATGTACGCCTTATCGGGATATAAGGTGATTTTCGTCAGCCCCTTAGTGCCATACATCTGGTCTACGTCGTGGAGCAGCACAGATTTGCTGCCGTCATCATTTTCGGAAAGAATATAGTCCACGGGCAGAAATGTAGTCGGTCTGTGATGCTGCGGCCAGTTGAACTCAATGCCGCCTGAAATCCACGGTCCTGTCAAGCCGACAAGCGCGGGCTTAATCACATGGTTGTAATACACAAAATCATAGCCGTTTGTCTTGTCATAAGCCCTCTGAATCCTGCCGCCAAGCTGCGGCAGCACCATAACCTTTATGTAATCATTTTCAAGGTAAACCGCCTCATATTCCTTGTCGTGCTTTTCGTCGCTGATTTTTTCAACCGTGGGATATGGATATACCTTTCCGCTGCTGCCCTGATAGACGCGTTTGTCCAAGAAAATCGGATTTTTCTCCGCCTCGCCAATCTCATATGTGGGTATAAGCACCTTTTCCATCCAGACCTTTGCTTCACTCATTTTTTCCCGCTCCTTTATTGCACTGCATTTTATTTTGAAAACAAAACGAACGGCCTCCTGCATAATGCCATTCGTTTTGAAGTAATTTTATATTATTTTAATTGGAACATTAATCCAGGTGAAACAGCGGCTT
>CANQHZ010000226.1 GCA_947623805.1 uncultured Lachnospiraceae bacterium
ATTTTGAACCTACATCACTTTAAACGGGATTCCTACATTGCCTGATTAATGTCATGCCCCCCATTATGGTCAGGGGAAGACAGCGAGATGGTTGCGGTCGCCCACCTAGCATTGGCTAGGAGTCAAAATACAGGAGACGGCATTTTGGAGAAACACTAAAGAAAGAGCAGCCTTTGGGCTGCTTTTTGTGTTATCTTAAATAGCGGAGGTATCGGTATAAACATTAATCTCAACAGGGGCAGACGGCTTTTGATTGCAGTGCTGTGGGTGATAATCGCAGTCGGCATATACCAGTGCGCCGTGACGCTCAACAAAAACGAAAACCCAAGAGAAACATCACAGCTTGAAGAACACGAAGATGATGAGCGGGATAAGGAAACTACGCCGGAAACAAATCCCCCATTTAGTCTTGCGGAAACGCCAGCGGAAAAAGAGAAACTGCCATTTGACCGCAATATAAGAGTGCTTATCAAGACGAGCAGTTTCGGAGATATTTTTCATAAGGAAATAAGGGTATCAGGCACGGAAGGATTAGAGATAAAGCTTGGCAGCAAAAGCAGAACATTTGCCCCAGGAGAGGAGTGCCTGATTACGGCCGAAAGCCTTGCGGGGAATGTACTCACCCTATGCAGCGACAGTGGCGGCGCAGATGGAAACAGCGGCAGTGGAAACGGCAGAATACGTCTGATTAACGTAGAACGAAACGGTGATGCGCAGTACAGAGGAACTATTGAATGTTACGGTACGGACAACGGAATAGTCGTTGTAAATGAGCTTACGGTTGAGGAATACCTTTACGGTGTGGTGCCGAGCGAAATGCCGTCGTCATATCCGATTGAGGCGCAGAAAGCTCAGGCAATAGGAGCGAGGACTTACGCATACTTCCACAAAAGGGAATACGCCTATCCGCAGTGGCGGGCGCACGTTGACGACAGTACGACATTTCAGGTGTATATGAATATACCCGAAACAGACGAGGCGCGGAATGCTGTTGACGCGACAAGAGACTTGGTGCTGCTGCATGACGGCACGCTTATCCAAAGCTTTTATTATTCCACATCGGGCGGCTACAGCGCGGGGAACGGAGCATGGAGCGACGGTGTATTTACGCAGAGCGAGGACGACTATATGCTTGAAACAGGCGAGGATATTTTCACTGAAAACAGCAATGAGAGCGAGCAGAGATACAAGGAATACATAGACAGCGGCAATCCGAATGACATAGAATATAATGAGCCATGGTACCGCTGGGAATACATAAAAAGCTTTAATGCAGACATCGCAAAACAGCTTTTCACACGCCTTTACGCCATGTACCTGTCACAGCCCTACAATGTGCGTATTAGGTCAAAGCTTTTGAGCGCGGATAAACTGGTGGAGGAAACACAGGTAAACGATATACGCGTGCTGACGCGCCAGAAAAGCGGGCTTGTATCGAGCCTTATCATAAAAACGCCGAATTTTACCGTAAACGTGCGCACGCAGAACAGTATACGACAGGCGCTTGCTTTTACAGGTGATGTCGTGATAAAAAATGACGGAAATGCTTTTACAGTGGGAAATATCCTGCCGAGCGCATATTTTTACATAGAAAAAAGCTTTGATAAAAGCGCGGAAAAGGGGAATAATCTAAAAGGTATAGTAATACGCGGGGCCGGATTGGGGCATGGCGCGGGAATGTCGCAGAACGGCGCGAAATGTTTGGCGCAAAAGGGTTTCACAGCTGAACAGATATTGGCATATTATTATAAGAGCAGTATAGAAGCTATATCAGATGGGAGCTTTTAGAATGTCGGATATACCCTTTGGCACGAGATTATACAGATTTCAAAAGCAGATACGCAGAAGTGTCGCCGAGGCGGAGGTCGCAGTCTACGCCTCGGGCGCTGCGTTCTTTTTGTTTTTGTCAATTATTCCTATGATAATGTTGGTGAGTGGACTTTTGCCGCATGAGGCGATTGCGCAGAAGAATATGGTAAATATTTCTCAGGCGGTAATACCCGAGCGCGTGTACAGCTTTCTAATGGGGATTGTGGACAGCTATCATAGAAATAATATGACACTACTGTCATTTTCGGCCGTGATTATCGTGTGGTCGGCGTCAAAGGGAATGCTTGCGCTGATACGGGGATTAAACCATATATATGAGGTTGAGGAATCGCGGAATTATATAGTGCTCAGGCTTAAAGCGGCGTTTTACACAGTGTTTCTGCTGTTTGCGCTGGTATTGTCCATAGGCATACTGGTGTTTGGAAATACCGTGGCGAAAATGCTCATTCCTGACGGCGGCTTTGCTGAAACATTGTGGCGTGTGTTTGGCGGCCTGCGCCATGTCTTTGTCGCGGGAATGATTTCCGTGGTTTTCTGCACTATGTACAGTCTGCTGCCGAATAACCAGCTTTCGTGGCGCGAGCATTATCCAGGGGCGGTTTTTACGTCAGTGTTCTGGACGCTTTATTCGTTTGCGTTTTCCGTTTATATAGATTATTTTGACGGGTTTGCGATGTATGGGAGCCTTACTACGATAATTATTGTGATGATATGGCTGTATTTCTGCATGTATATATTTTTCTGCGGGGCGCTGGTGAATAAGTGGATTTTTGA
>CANQHZ010000227.1 GCA_947623805.1 uncultured Lachnospiraceae bacterium
CCTGTCTGCGTGTAAAAATTTTGTATTCTTGGATTAATCGGTTTCATCTATTCCTCGTCGCTTGTTATATCCACATTAACCAGCTTTAAATTGTCAATATTTTTGTGCTTAATTCCATATCTGCCATGCGCCTTCACGTTTTCAAGAAAGACATTTTTGAAGTGTCTTTCAGGCAGGCCGCACAGATAGACAGCATTGCCACCGACAGTCTTTATGTCAATATTTTTAAAATAAATGCCGTCAACCTCTGGCGTGCCGTCATTTATCTCCGCAGGCGTATCTGCGTCAAATTCAGCGTCGCCGTAAAAGCCATCTAAATAAAGCGCGCCGCGGAACCATTGTGAGTCGCTTATCTCCCTGTCGTTGTTCACAAGCGAACAATCCTCATAATGTATGTTTTTTATGTAGCTCCCCCTGCCGCGTATGGCTTTGACGCTCGCGATGCTGAAGGCGTTCTCAAACCTGCAGCCGCGTACATACACGTCTTTTACCCCGCCTGACATCTCGCTTCCTATCGCTACGCCGAAGCCGCTCATAAAACGACAGTTCTCTATCGTCACGCGCTTTGAGGGAATGCCTGCCCTGCGCCCTTCCTCATCTCTGCCCGATTTTACCGCGATGCAGTCGTCTTGGCTTGCGATAAGCGAATTTGTGACAGACACGTCTTTGCAAGAGTCAATGTCTATTCCGTCGCCGTTAAAAATACCCTCGTAGCGCCTGCCTTCCTCATCATATTTGGTGTGGACACTTATATTGTCAATAATCACGTTTCTACAGTAAATAAGGTGCAGGCACCATGACGGCGACTGGCGTATCGTGACATTTTTAATCACGAGATTTTTGGTGTTTCTGATACATACTGCGCGACCACGCTTTCCTTTCTTTTCGTTCATCTCTATTGCAAAGAGCGCGGCGCCGTTTGCGTCTATGACGCCTTTACCGTCAATCGTAATATTTTTGTGCGGCGCGCCGTCAGTATTGATAAGGCTCGCATAGCAAAGCTGGTCAAGCCCCTCAAACGGATATCCCATGACGGGAAAGTCTTCTATGCTGCCGCTCCCCACAAGTCTTGCACCCTCCTCGATAAAAAGCGTCATATTGCTCTTTAAGTAAAGCGCGCCCGTGATAAACGTACCCTTTGGGATATATACCATGTCGCCCTTCCCGCACAAGTCTATTGCCCTTTGAATTGCCTTCGTGTTTACAATCACGCTGTCCGCGACCGCTCCGTAGTCTATGATGTTAAGCATATCAGCGCCTCCTTAATTTTAAACAATAGTAAATTCTTTTTTTGCACTCAAATTTTCCCTGTAAATATAATCGTTATAAATTGAAATAAGTTTATCACACGGCATATTTTTTATCAATAACGTAGCCCTGGCGCAATTCAAATTTTTCTATTTTTCACAGCATTGCCATCAACAGCTTGTATACGCATAAAATATCTTTCACAACAAAGTTCCCCAACAATCCAAACACCTAATTTGTAAAAGACACCACTGCAAAATTTTTTGAAAATTCAGCCGCGCCACTTGTATTCGGCATTACCATTGTGCTATACTCAAAATATAAAATACTTTGCATACCGAGCAATGACAGGGAGGTTTGCCATATGATGATTGGAGCTGTTTCGGGGTATTATCCGAATACTATCTATACAAACACGCTAACCCGCGCAAATGAAGCGGCAGCGTCTGGCGTTCAGACCGAGTTTGGTTTCCCCCTCGGCCGCGCTGATGAGGCAGAAAAGCCAAGCGCCAACCCTGACGACATAAAAAAACCCGGCCGCCGTTCATCTCCCGAGGACTGCGAGACCTGCAAAAACCGCAAATACCAGGACGGCTCAGACGAAGCTAACGTTTCATTTAAGTCAGCCTCGCACATCTCGCCCGAATCGGCAGGCGCAAAAGTCCGCGCACACGAGAACGAGCATGTTTCAAACGCGTACAAAGAGGCAGCGCAGAAAAACGGCAAGGTTATAAACGCCTCCGTTTCAATACATACCGCCGTATGTCCAGAGTGCGGGCGCACCTATGTTTCGGGCGGCACCACAAACACTATGATTAAATACACAAACGAGGAAAATCCCTATGTAAAGGAGCAGAAGGCGCGCGACGCGGCAGCTTTCCGAGGAGCAAATATAGATTATGCCGCGTAAAAATTAAGTAAACACTATCATACTTCTTGTCAAATAAGACATATAAAACGCAGACCTTTAACTGTCTGCGTTTTTCTATTCCTTATTCCCATTCCGCAACGCAAAGCTTAGCTGCCTGACAGCTTTTCACCATTATTTAATCCTATACTGCTCCCGTTTAATGGGCTAAATATAAGCAATACAGCATATCGGCATATGTTTATGGATAAAACAAAGCCATAAACATTTATTTATTTTTTCGTGCATTTCTGTGAGATATGCACAATTTTTGCACGCAAATTAATTTATATATTTATGTAAATGCACGATTTTTTATGAAATATGCCTAATTTTATGGACATATGTTATTTCATAATGTATAATTATAAAAAACGCGCTACATTTTTATAAATTTTTGATAAAAATTTT
>CANQHZ010000228.1 GCA_947623805.1 uncultured Lachnospiraceae bacterium
CAGCACGCCGTTTGTGGTGAGCGTAAAGCGGAATTTTTTGTTGTGCGTTTTTTCAAGGCTCCTGCCGTAGGCAACCAAATCCTTTACAACCTGCCAATTCATAAGCGGCTCGCCGCCAAAAAAATCGACCTCAAGGTTTACACGGTTTCCTGAGTTTGACACGAGGAAATCGAGCGCCTTTTTGCCCACCTCAAAGCTCATGAGTGCGCGTCTGCCGTGGTATTCGCCCTCACCGGCAAAGCAGTATTGACATTTAAGATTGCAGTCGTGGGCTATGTGCAAGCAGAGTGCCTTAACGACTGTCTGCCTGTTTTTGAATGCGTCTATGCTCTTTTCGTAAATATCCTCCGTAAAGAGCTGCCCCGCATCCCTTAGCTCATATATCTCGCCTACAAGCTCACAAAGCTCGTCTTCGCTTATCGCATATTTGTTTATATCAAACTTGTCTTTTAACACGGTTAATGCCTTGTCCTTATCAGCCTTTTCAAGTTTATTTTCGACAATACAGGCTATCGCGTCATACGCGGCATCGTCAACTACATGCACTGAACCGCTTTCTACGTCAAGGACTATGTTGTAGCCGTTGTTTTTGTACTGGTGTATCAATTCTTTTCGTTCCTTCCTAAGTATACGCAAATCAAGCAATACAGAATATTACCATACGCAGATTTGTCGAAATCTGTCTCTAAAAACGCCCGATATGCGTATGCACAAAAGATAAGCAGCGATTATTCGCTGCCTATCTAAAAGCATTTTATTTCAGATATCAATATGCTGAAATCAGATAAATTATTTTGTCTGCTCACAGCTCTGGTTGCCGACTGTGCAAGATGTCTTGCATGCTGACTGACATGATGTCTGACATTCGCCGCAACCGCCTTTCTTCATAGATTCCTTATAATCTCTTGTCGTCAATGTCTTAATGTGCTTCATATAAAGTGCCTCCTTTATCTAATACTCTGTGTAGTATAACATAACTTTATCGATTGTGGAAGTACTTTTTTCATAAAATTTTTAATAAAGCTTTAAGTAAGTTTTATTATGCTTCCAACAGTCTCATCACTCTCTGTGTATGAGTGTTTGATTGACTCAACATCGACTGTCCCGACTGCATTAAAATATTTTTGCCGCTGTACCGTACCATTTCGTCCGCCATATCTGTATCTCTAATCATCGATTCCGAAGCTGTAGTATTTTCGACAACATTATTTAAATTATTTGCCGTATGCTCCAAACGGTTCTGATAACCACCGATACGGCTTCTCTCCTCTGAAATCAACTTCTGCACAGCCGTCAAAAGATTGATTGCATTTGTTGCAAGACTGTCCGATAAAACCTTTATCTCATTCAGTCCCAATGATTCAAGTGTCATAGTAGGCAGGCTTATGTTTATCTTATTGCCGCTAATTTCATCCGTGCCCGCTTGTATGGCAAGTTTTCTCTTTGGAGGATGCCTTTTATCAAACAGCCTTATCTTTGGCACGTTTTCTTCTATTTCCCCGCTGTCATCTCGTGGCATTGTGCTAAATGTGGACATATTGCTATAACTATTTTGGTTGTCTAAAATATAAAACCTCGCCTTACCTTGTTCTTTGGCATATGACGTAAAATGAGATGTCAGATTAGAAGAAGGCTGCTTTCCGGCTATATCTATAGCATTCATTACTGATTCGCAGAGAACCTCTCCCAATGTTTTCCCGCTTTGTTTTTCCTTTTCATAACTAGCCCAAATGTCTTTCAAGTTTATCTTCAATACTTCTGATATCCTAGACCCTTTCGTAGACATATGATAATTAAGCTTGACGCCATTAGCGTCCAATACTGTCCCGCTCGAATCTAATTCAGATACAAATTTTATTCCATAATACTTATTAGTACACTGGCAGCAGGAGCTATCAAAGCCTCGCTGATTCAATTGTTTAATAAAATCGGCTTCTGATTCGGCTGTAAAATTCGTAAAATCAACCCATGCACCTTTTACCCTACTGGGATGCATAATCACTCTACCTATAGAATCCCACTGAGCACCTGATTGAGTTAAATCAATATAATCCGAAAGCTTAGACCCTTCCCACGCTTCTATGCCATCAACATCTCTGAGGTCAAGACTATCACTATAGCCCTTATTATCACCCCAGTTCTCCTGATAATATTTAAAAACATACACTTCGTTAAATTTTGTCGTCTCAATAATCCTGTCAAACTCAGTCACAATGTTGTCTATCTCATCTTGTATATAAGACCTGTCCGATTCTGAATTGGTACCGTTTGCCGCCTGCACACTCAGTTCATTCATGCGGTTTACCATATCATGCATCTCTGACATAGCGCCGTCGATGACCTGACATAACGATACGCCGTCCTCGACATTTTCCGCTGCACGCGTCAGCCCTCTGATTTGCTTACGCATCTTCTCTGAAATACTTAGTCCTGCCGCGTCATCCGCGGAACGGTTTACCTTATACCCGCTGGATAGCTTTTCCACAGACTTTTCTCTTTCACGTTCTACCTTATTAAGTTGTCTGTTGGCATTAAATGCCTGCACATTATGTTGTATTACCATTTT
>CANQHZ010000229.1 GCA_947623805.1 uncultured Lachnospiraceae bacterium
AATGGAAAGAAAATGGGCATATTTGCCGCAGGAGTTTTATTCGGAACGGCAGGCGTGAAGCTTTTATCCAGCAAGGATGCAAAGAAATGTTATACGAACTGTACGGTGGCTGTGCTGCGGGCCAAGGACTGTGTGATGAAAACGGTCACAACGATTCAGGAAAATGCAGAAGACATTTACGCGGAGGCGCAGCAGATCAACGAGGACAGAGCGGCAGAAGAGGAAGAGGCTGTCTGCGGGGAGGAAGCCGGGCAGGATGCCGGCGCCCCGGAAAATGCAGCGGAATTGTAAAAAGCATAGGGCAGGCATATCAGGGCAGATGCACCGGGGCAGCGGTGTCGTTTTGCCCTTTTTGCTTGTAAGAAAGGAGACAGATTATGAAGTTTATGATCAGGCATGAAATCAGGGGCAGGCTCCGACTGCATATCGCACAATGCAGGATGTCTTACAAAGAGGCGGATACCCTGCAGTATGCACTGTCAGAATATTCTTTTATCACAAAGGTTACGGTGCAGAGCCGGACGCAGGATGTGGTGATCTGTTACAATGGAGAGCGGGAAAGAGTGCTTTCCCTGCTGCGGAATTTCCGGTATGAGGACGCAAAGCTCCCGGAATCCCTTCTGGAAAATTCGGGCAGGGAATTGAGTGAAACATATAAGGAAAAGCTGGTCAGTAAGGTGCTGCTCCGATATGGGGGAAATCTTTTTCTCCCTTATCCTGTCAAGGCGGGATTCGTATTGCTCAAATCACTGCCTTATCTGTGGAGAGGGATCAAAGTATTATGGAAAGGGAAAATGGAAGTCCCGGTGCTGGATGCGACTGCGATTGGCGTGTCCGTATTCAGGGGAGACATACGGACGGCAGGTTCGATCATGTTCCTGCTTGGCATCGGAGAAATACTGGAGGAATGGACGCATAAAAAATCCGTGGATGACCTGGCAAGGAGTATGTCCTTACATATTGACAAAGTGTGGTTGAAACGGGATGGACAGGAGACGCTGGTATCATCTGCGGAAATACAGCAGGGGGATATGGTCGTTGTCCGCATGGGCAAGGTGATCCCTTTTGACGGTATTGTTCTGGAAGGAGACGGAATGGTAAATCAGGCTTCCCTGACAGGAGAGGCCGTGCCAGTCCATAAACAGAGGGAAAGCTATGTGTATGCGGGAACAGCGCTTGAGGAAGGAGAACTGATCATCCGTGTGGATTCTACAGGAGGAAACAGCCGCTTTGAGCGGATCGTTGCCATGATCGAGGAATCGGAAAAGTTGAAGTCCTCCATGGAGGGGAAGGCTGCGCATCTGGCCGATAAGCTGGTGCCGTATATGCTGGCGGGAACAGGCATAACATATCTTCTTACACGCAATGCCACGAAAGCGCTTTCTGTGCTGATGGTGGATTTTTCCTGCGCCTTAAAGCTTGCGATGCCTGTTTCCGTACTGTCTGCGATCCGGGAGGCGAGCGGCCACCATATTACGGTAAAAGGTGGAAAGTTTCTGGAGGCGGTGGCAGGGGCAGACACCATTGTCTTTGATAAGACGGGGACGCTTACAAAAGCAGAGCCTGCGGTGGCACAGGTCATATCCTTCAACGGACAGGAGCCGGATGAACTTTTGCGGATCGCCGCCTGCCTGGAGGAGCATTTCCCCCATTCTATGGCAAAGGCGGTGACGGAAGCGGCAGGCGCAAAACATCTGGAGCATGAGGAAATGCACCAGGAACTGGAGTACATTGTAGCACATGGGATTTCTTCCTATGTCGGGGAGCAGAAGGTTGTCATCGGAAGCTATCATTTTGTATTTGAGGATGAAAGCTGCCATATTCCGGAAGGGATGCAGGAGAAGTTTGACGCGCTTCCGGAAGAATTTTCTCATCTGTATCTGGCAGTGGATTCCGTGCTGGCGGCAGTGATATGTATTGAAGATCCTCTGCGTGAAGAAGCGGCGGCAGTGATAACTACGCTAAAGGCGGCGGGGATCAAAAAGGTGGTCATGATGACCGGAGACAGTGAGAAAACTGCGGGCGCCATTGCAAAACAGGTTGGCGTAGATGAGTATTATGCGGAAGTCCTGCCGGAGGATAAGGCGGAATTTATCGAAAAGGAGAAGCGGCAGGGGCGAACGGTCATGATGATCGGGGACGGTGTCAATGATTCTCCGGCGCTTTCTGCGGCGGATGTGGGGATCGCCATCAGCGATGGCGCAGAGATTGCAAGGGAGATCGCTGATGTGACAATCGGAGCGGACAGCCTGTATGAGCTCATTACATTAAAGGCTCTCGGCAATGCGCTGGTGAAGCGGATTGAGAAGAATTACCATGTGATCGTTGGCTTTAATACGGCGCTGATCCTGTTGGGAGTGGGAGGAATCCTGCAGCCAGGAGTATCCGCAATGCTGCATAATGCTTCTACGATTGCAATCAGCTTGAGAAGTATGCAGAATCTGCTGGAATAAAAAGGATGGATGAATTCGCCGGGATGTTGTCCAGACAGCGAGGCACAACTCCAAAAA